>MWFF01000102.1 GCA_002071485.1 Verrucomicrobia bacterium ADurb.Bin006
CGCCATGGGATTTGCCAAACAAAAGACCCAAGACGACCAGCAGCAAAGCAAAGACGACTACAAACGTGAAGGCGAACACACCGTCGCCCTCCGACTCTACGCGACCACCAACCTCCAAAAACTACAACCTCAACTGCAACCTCTCGGCCCTGCGCATCTGCCTGATCGCGCTCAAGGCGGACCTTCACCCCGAGGCTTCTTGGCCTGCCCTGCAGGAGCGCTGCCAGAACAATCCTCAAATCCCTTTCCAGATACTCGTCAAGCGCCGCTCCAAATGAAAAGACCGTGCGGAGGAGGCGGCGAGGCCGTGCATCCGGATGTTGTGGGTGGGAATCGAGGGCTCTCTTCGCGCTCACGAAAGCGTTGGAGTGGGGACGCCCTCGTCCCCGGCGATGGGAGTTGCAGACCCTGTTTGACGGGCGACGAGGACCTGCCTGCCCTGCCGGCAGGCGGGCGTCGCCCCTCCGCCAATCTCCATCCGTTGCTGGCCCGGCGCCCTCACCGGGTGACATCACACCGACAACAACTGAATCCGCCGCGCAGAGGCTGCCGGGCCGTGTGGAGCGCGTTCGAGGAATGAATCGAGTGGACGCGGAGCGGGGACGCGGGGTAAGCTGCGCGCGAAAAGTTCATACACCCCAACCGCGCATTGTTTATGAGCAGCAATGTCACTCTGCTGGCGATCTTTGCCGAGAATCGGACGGGCCAACTGGCGCACGTGACCCGCATACTCGCCGATGCTGTGATCAACATACGGTGGATCATCATTGCGAGCAGCGACGCCTTTGGGGTCGTGAAGCTGTTGGTGGACAACACGGACCTTGCCTATCGCAAGCTCAAGGAGGATGGCCTTTCCGTCTCGCGCGTCGAGGTGCTTGCGATCGAAGTCGACGACAAGCCAGGCGGGCTGCTCGAGGTCGCCGACGCCCTCTCGCGAAGCCGGATCAATATCGAGAATGCGTCCGGCTTTGTCGCGAACGGCCGCGCCGTGCTTCTGATTGAGGTCAAGGAACTCGAACGGGCGCGTCAGGCGCTTGAGTCTGTTCCGTTGCGCCTGCTGAGCCAGGCGGAAACGCTGCGGCTCTAGGGGAGTCTCGCGTCGAAAAGGCGCCTCGCCGGTCGCCATTTCGAACAGCATCACTCCCAGGAAAAACAAATCGCTGCGTGCGCCCACGGCATCGGCCCTGATCTGCTCCGGACTCATGTAGGCGGGCGTTCCCTTGATCGCGCCGATCTCGGGTTGAGTCATCGTGGATACGCCGACCCCGGCCACCGCAGGGGTCAGGGTCGATTCGGTCGGATCGGCGAGTTTGGCCAGGCCGAAGTCGAGAATCTTCGCGTGGGCGTCCCGTGTGACCATGACGTTGGCGGGTTTGACATCGCGATGCATCTCTCCGGCCTATCTTCCGCTGGCTTCCCTGGCGGCCCGTGGTACCGTCGGCGACGATCTTGTGAAGATTCTCACTGCTACCTTCTTCGTGACAGTCCTGGGGGCGGCGCTCGCGGATCAGGATGCGATCCCTGCGACAGTGCTGTCGCGCTTCGAGTTCCGCGAACCGGATTTCGTCGTCTATCGGATCGAGACACCCGCCCGCGCCGCGGATTTGGGCTCTGTCGAAGATTCCGTCTGGCTCAAAGCATGGCCGGAAGCGGGGGCGCCGAACGCTACGTGGCTTGGCCGCCGGGTTGTCTTGCAGGCCGCATCGCCGGAGGCTCTGGCCCGGGTCCTTGCGGCGACTGGACTGCCTGTCGCCCGTGTTGTGACGTCGAATCTGGTTGTGCTCGAGGCCTCCAGCGCTCGAATGGCGGTGGCGGAAGCATCGCGTTTGGCGCGCCATCCCGGGGTGACCGTCTGTCATCCGGTCCGGCGTCGTCCGATCAAACTCCACGGGCCTTACGCCCCGCGACCCGACGACACGTTGTTTCGTTATCAATGGCACCTCGAGAACCGGGATGCCAACACCGCTGCCGTTCTCGGCTTCGATCTGAATGCCCGGTCGGCATGGGCGGACAACCAGGGCGAGGGTGTCTTGGTGGCCACAGGCGACAACGGCATCGAGGTATCGCATCCGGATCTGGCCGCCAACATGACGAACCGGATTCACCGCAACTTCATTACTGGCAAGGACGACGGAACTCCCGTGTCCACCACGCAGGTGCATGGCACCGCGGTGGCCGGCCTGATCGCCGCCCGGGGCTACAATGCCCGGGGTGTTGCGGGAGTCGCGCCTCGGGCCCAATTGGCCAGTTGGGTCATCTTCGACCGGTACGACGGTTTGGCGGACGAGGAAACGGTGATGGACATGTTTCACTACCAATCCAACATCGTCAGCGTCCAGAACCACAGTTGGGGCAATGCCGATATGGGGCTGCTGCGCCTGAGCGCACTCGAGGACCAGGGGATCGCCAACGCGGTCGAACGCGGTCGCCAGGGGCGCGGTGTCGTGATTGTCCGGTCCGCGGGCAATGGCCGCATGAACCTGAGCGACCTCAACGACGATGGCTTCGGCCAGGACCCGCGGGCGATTTCGGTCGGCGCCGTCCGGGCGAATGGACGCGCCGCGAGCTACAGCACGCCGGGCGCGCCCGTGCTCGTCGCCGCATTCAGCGGCGATGAGGGCGTCAATACCCCCGACGGATCGGTCACGAACTATCTGGGAGTGGCTACGACGGATCGCCAGGGGAGCCTCGGCTACAACTCCTCCGGCCCGGCTCCGGACTATGGATTCCAGTCCACAGGGTTCGGGGGGACCTCGGCGTCGTCGCCGCAGATCGCCGGCCTCTGCGCGCTGATTCTGGCCGCCAACCCCGCTCTGACCTATCGCGACGTCCAGCAGGTCCTGATCCTGTCGTCGCGCCAACTCGATCCCTCGGATTCCGATCTGCGCGTGAACGGCGCGGGATTGGCGGTGGATCACAACGTCGGTTTTGGCGTTCCGGATGCCGGTCTGGCGGTCGAGCTGGCGCGCGCCTGGAGCAATCGGCCGGCGCGAATCCGAACGACCGCGGCCTTTCGCAAGAGCATCGAAATTCCCGATGACGGACTACGCGTCGTGATCGGAGGCAGCGATGTGCCGACCGAGTTGCAGTCGATTCCGGCCTGGCCCTCCGACGGTCCGCACCCGGATGCGCCCACCGAGGTGGCGACGCTCGTGGATGTTGGCCAGGCGCTCACCCCTCTGGCGATTGACTTGACGCACAAAGCGGCGCTGATCAAGCGAGGGGTCAACTACTTCGCCGACAAGATCGGCAAGGCGGCGGCGGCGGGCGCCCGGTTTGCCATCGTCTACAACAACGTCGGCGCCAATCAACGGGTGTTCATGGCTGGGGCCGACATTCAGTTCCAGACCATCCCGGCGGTGTTCATCGACCAGACACACGGCGAAGCCCTTCAGGCGTTCCTGGCAACTCACCCGGAGACCACCGCGCAGCTCCGGCTCGACTCGATTCAGTGCCCCATGAAAATCTCGGAGTCGCTGCTCTGCGAACACGTCAAACTGCGTGCCACCTTTTCCCACCCGCGCCGGGCCGACGTGCGCGTGACGTTGCTCTCACCCGCCGGCACGCGCAGCGTGCTTCACCGTTTCAACAACGACACAGCTTCGGCTCTGACTGAATGGAGCTTTTACTCGACCCAGCACTTCTACGAGAGCAGCGCCGGTGTCTGGCAGGTCGAGGTCAGCGACGAAAATGCCGGCTCGACGGGACGCGTCGTCTCGCTGGATCTGACGGTCTACGGGGTGCGGATCGAGGATGTGGATCGCGACGGATTGGACGATCCGTGGGAATTGGCCTGGTTCGGCTCGCTGGATCAAGGGCCCGCCGGCGACCCCGATAAGGACGGTTGGAGCAATCTTCACGAGCAGATCCTGGGGCACAACCCGACAGTCGCGGATCGACCGTTCCGGCTCGATCTGTCGCATTGGGGCGCCCAGTGGGGGCGACTCAGTTGGCCTGCCAGCGCGGCATTCCGGTACGAGGTGTCGATGCAGTCCGCCCTGGGGGAGCCGGCTCAGGTTGTGTCGGAGCAAACCGGGCGGTTTCCCGAACTCGATCTCATTGTGCCCCTGACCGACACACACCATTTCTACCAGGTGCGCCAAGTGCCGGGCGATTAGCGAGGCTGCGCCTCAGACCTGCGAGTACGGTTTCTTGGCACTGATCCCGCTGGCTTTGCTCATGTGGGGATTGATTGGCATTGTCCGAGCGGCCGCCCGCGGTTGACTCGCGCTCTGCCTTCGCCGTTCATCATCGCTTCGTTTTTCCGCTTGGGCGCACACGTCCGACTACGTCAGGGGAGTGTCCGCCAAGGCGCCGGTCTGAGGCGCGCCTCGCTAATCTTGGGGAGAAACCGCGGCCTCGACGATTGCCTCGCGTCCACTGTGGCCGATGATTCGGACGCGTGTGCCTTTGGAAATCAGTTCGCCCTGGGTCATCACATCAAGGAGGTCCGCGCCGAACTGAGCTTTGCCTCCGGGGCGCAGCACCGAGACTGCCACCCCCTCGAGCCCCAGTTGCGCCGCCTGCACTTTGGCGTCGGCTGCCACGGACCCCATCGCGCTGGCCGCCTGGGTCACGAGCGTTCCATAGACCGCCGTCTTGGGCAGCAAACGGGCCAGCACTGCCAATACCAGAACCGATCCGAGGGCCGCGTAGGTCAGGTCGCGCAGCGGCAGAGTCAGTTGTGGCAGGCTGGGAAGGCGCGGCATTCCGGGATAGATGTCGACCATGGCCATGACGATCGTGATGAGCATCAGCGCGGCTCCCGTGAGTCCCAGCAGGACCGTGCCCGGAAACACGAACAATTCGAGCCCCACCAGGATGAGGCCCAGCACAAACAGCGCGGGCCACTCGAACCCTGACAGTCCGGCAATGTAGCTTCCCAGAAAGTAGAGCGCGAAAGCGCAGACACCCACGATGCCAGGTAGGCCGAATCCGGGCGTCTTGAACTCGATGTAAATGCCCGCGACTCCAATGATGAGCCAAAGCCAGTTCAACGCGTTGATCCAGGTCGCCAGTTTCTCCGCCCCGGTCGGTTGGATTTCATGCCATCGTGCATCTTCATAGCCCAGCCTCGACAGCAGGGCATCGAGACTTTCGACTGTGCCGGCAGACAGCAGCGGGCGTGGCGGGGTCCCGTAAGCCCGTTCCGCCTCGACGTTGGTGAGGGTCAGAATGCCGCCTTTTGCATTGATGGTCTGGCCGTCGATGATCAGTTCCTTTTGCTTGTCGATCATCGCCTCGACCACGTCGCTGTTGTGTCCGTTCTTCTGGGCCTGCGCCCGAATCTTGGCGCTGATGGCCGATGTCGCCTTGATCTCCATCGTCTCCGGCATGGCCTCGACTCCCGTTCCTCCGGGCGAGAGCATGATGGGCGCGGCGGCGCCAATCACACTCTCGGGCGCCATGAAAATGCGCTGGGTTGCGACCGCAATGAACGCGCCCGCGGAATACGCACTGCGGTTGACATAGGTCACGGTCTCGCCTTTGAACTGCGAGAGGATTCCAATGATCTCTTCGGTCGAGTCAACACGCCCGCCATTGGTCTCCATGTCCAGCACCAGCAGGTCGGCTTTGGCATCCATCGCCTCCTTCACCCCCCGCCGCACCAGGTACACCAGCGGCGGCATGATGTTGTCGCGAATCGGGAGGAGATAAGCCTTCCTGGCCGGTATCACGGTAAGCTCGGCATCGGCCGGGATGCCGGGCAGCGGCGCGGCCAGCGCGGCGGAAACCAAAAGGAGCCAGAGCTTCATGACCGGACACTAACGCACTCCGGCTCGGCCTGCAAGATGGCCAGCCGCACGGCCTGTTGCCGCCTGACGAAAGTGCGTGAATCAGAACCTGAACGCCCATGTTGAGCCCCGCCAGGCCGCCTGCAATCGTCACCCTCAAACCGCGCCAGAGCAGGGAGGTCGAGGCGCCGCACAACGGCGACGCCGGGACTCGGACTGGGCCACGTCTGAACCAGTGACAGAAGGCACGCCAGGGCAGGAAGCAGCGTCAGGGCTGCCACCAGAGCTGAAGCGCGCAGCAGCGCTTCCTGGTCTCCCTGAGATCGTGTGCTGCTCCACAATCCGCCCGCGGCGGCCAGGAAAACAGTGACGGGCAACACGAGTTGCAGACGCCAGAATCCCCCTGCGGTCACACCGCCCGCGCCTATTGCCAGGCTCAGGATGGGGAACGCAGCCATGAGAAAGGGCAATCACAGGGCTTCGACCGCCACTCGGGCGAGCCGCTCACCCTGCCAGCAGGGCATTGATAGATCGGGCGGCCCGGCGGCCCTGGCCCATGGCGATGATCACGGTTGCCGCGCCTTGAACGATATCCCCCCCGGCGTAGACGCGATCCAGGGAGGTTCGCAGGTCTTGATCCACTTGAATGCGCCCGTACTTGTCCGCCTTGAGACCTGGGGTCGCCTGGACCAGCAGGGGATTCGAGTCGTTGCCGATCGCCACGATGACGCCGTCCACGTCCAGAGTGAACTCGCTGCCATCAATCGCCACCGGCGAGGCGCGTCCGGACGAGTCAGGCTCGCCAAGCCGATATCTCAACAACTCGACGCCGATCACCCGGTCCGCTTCGTCGCCCAGAATGCGTTTCGCGTTTTCGAGGAAGTGAAACTGGACGCCCTCTTCCTTGGCATGTTGAATCTCCTCGAGGCGCGCCGGCATCTCAACCTCAGTTCGGCGGTAGATCAAATGCACCTGTTCGGCGCCCAGCCGAAGAGCGCTTCGGGCGGAATCCATGGCGACGTTGCCGCCGCCGAACACGGCCACCCTGCGCGGGCGCAGGATGGGCGTGCCGGCATGTTGGGCATCATAGGCGCGCATCAGATTCACGCGCGTGAGATACTCGTTGGCGCTGTAAACTCCCACGAGACTCTCCCCCTCTACGTGCATAAACTTCGGCAGGCCGGCTCCCGTCCCGATGAAGATCGCATCGTAGCCATCCTCATCGAGCAACTGCGCCATCGTGCGAGTGCGGCCCACCACGAAATTGGTTCTGATCTCGACGCCAATGCGAATCAGGGCCTCGACCTCCGCATCGACGATGCGCTTGGGCAGCCGGAACTCGGGGATGCCGTAGATCATCACTCCGCCGGGTTTATGGAATGCCTCGAAGATGGTCACGGCGTGCCCCGCGCGCCGGAGGTCGGCGGCCGCGGTCAGGCTGGCTGGACCGCTGCCGACAATCCCGACCTTCTTGCCGGTGGCAGGTTTGATCTCGGGCGCGGCTGCCCAATGCTGTTGGCGTCCGAAATCCGCAACGAACCGCTCCAGCCGCCCGATCGATACCGCCCGATTCGGATTCTTGTGCATCTTTCCGACGACGCACCGCGCCTGGCACTGGGTCTCCTGAGGACAGACGCGCCCGCAGATCGCCGGAAGCAGATTGCTCTCCTTCACAACTTCGAGCGCCCGCTGGAGGTCTCCGTGCGCAATCGCTCCGATGAACCCCGGGATATTGACGCCGACCGGGCAGCCTGCGATGCAGGGGGCGTTCTTGCATTCGAGACATCGCAGAGCCTCCAGTCGGGCCTGCTCCGGCGTGTAGCCCAGCGCCACCTCCGACATGTTCCGAACCCGCTCGCACGGAGGCTGGTGAGGCATCTCCTGGACCGGGATCTCGCGGCGTTGGGCCGTGGAGAGATGCGTCCGTCCCGCCAATGCATCGAGGCGCGCGCGCGCTTCGGCCGCCAGGCTACTGGTCGTCTTATGGGCCACTCGGCTTCTCCTGGTTGTGCGGGGGATGCTGGGCCAGGCGACACCGATGCTGGGCGCTCTGTTCCTGCTGCCTGTATGTCTGCATCCGTTTCGCCATGCTCTCGAAGTCGACCTGATGACCGTCGAACTCAGGTCCGTCGACGCACACGAACTTCACTTGACCGCCCACCGTGACGCGGCACCCGCCGCACATGCCGGTGCCATCGACCATGATGGTGTTGAGCGAGACCAGGGTGCGCACCCCGAACGGTCTGGTGGTGGCTGCGCAGAACTTCATCATCACCGTCGGGCCGATCGCAACCACCAGATCGGGCTTGGGCTCGGACCCGCAGAGTTCGCCCAGCGGCTCGGTCACCAGGCCTTTCCGCCCCGCGGAGCCATCGTCGGTGCAGATCAGGACCTCGTCGGCGATCGCCCGCATTTCGTCGGTCAGAATCAGCAAGGATTTCTTGCGCGCGCCCAGGATGACAACCACCCGGTTGCCGGCCGCCTTCATCGCCTGGGCAATGGGATAGAGGGGAGCGACGCCGATCCCGCCCCCAACGCACACAACCAAGCCGAACTTGTCAATGTGCGTGGGACGCCCCAGGGGACCGACCAGATTCGTGATGCAATCCCCTGCCTCGAGTTCTGCCAGGCGTTGGGTGCCGTCACCCACACGCTGGAAGATCACACTGATGGTTCCCTTCGCCGGATCGGCATCCGCAATCGTCAGAGGAATGCGTTCGCCAAACTCGGTGTCCTGCTGCAAGATCACGAACTGGCCCGGCTTGCGGCCGGCGGCGATCAGGGGGGCCTCGATCTGGAAGCGGAAGACCTCCGCCGCAAGCTGCTCTTTGAAGAGAATCCTGTTCATGGCACGGAGACCAGATACGACGCGGTCCTTTTAGTTTCTTGTGGCCCCACAGGCGACAACTTTCTTTTTGGGGTTTCAACGGGTCTTGACCGCTGGCAGACCCAAGACGCCAAGAGGCGGCCCGATCCGATAGAACTGGTGCGGCGCGGAGAAGTCGATCGGCAACTGGTACATGTCCCCGACGAGGACGGGGGCGTTGGTCATCGTGAACCTGGCTCCGTTGACCAGGAGAATCCGCCCGGCGCTCTGAGTGAACTCTCGATCGATCAGCAGGGTGGCCCATCTCGCGCCTCGAGAGTCCCCTGGTTGGCGAAGGTGTCGATGGCTCCAAAACGCGGCTGCCGCCCAATCCCCTGAACCAGCACCCGGCCCGGGTTGATGAGTGTCGAGTCGCCGGTGTTGATGATCGCAAATGTGCTGGTGTCAAAATAGTCGCCGTTGATCGAGGTGAGATTCCGCATTTCGACATCGAGCCCCAGTGTGACCGAGTGGCTACCGATGACCACAAACGCGACTTACGCTTCGAGGTTCGGCGTCGTGTCCAGGAACAGTGCGTGGTCGATCACACCGTCCTGCTGGACATCGAGGATCGGGCGCTTGGGCTTGGCACTGAATAGCCCTCCCTCTGCGCGCTCTGCGGCTCTGTGGTTCAATCCGGAACGGTGACAGTCATCGAATGGCATTCACCACAGAGGCGCAGAGCACACAGAGGGAAGAGCGCCTTATGAATTCGGGGGCGGAAGCGAAACCAGCGCAGAGCCAAGTCGAGGAGGAACTGTTCAGGCTTTCAACGGTGTCGTCTATTCCCGCGCGTCGTTTCCAGGCTTCCAGGCGCGGGCGGAGGGATGATCTCATCACGTCCTGAGGCGCTGGCATGGAGGACTTGCGTCCGGTCGGTCCAGCACGGGTCCTTGCGTGTGTGCCCGAGCGTGTTAGACTGGCCCCCTGTGAAGACAGTTCGAGCGCCTCGTCCAACTGGTCGGCGACCGGTCCGGTTCAACCTGCCCGACGATTACGATGTGCGCCTAGCCAGTCATGAGGCTGCCGCCGGGCGCCCGCGCAACGAGTTGGCGCGCGAGTGGGCGCAGGAGCGGTTGGACCTGCTGGATTTTCCGTGTCTGGAGTTTCGCTCCAACTCCGCGGGGCGGTTTGCTGTCGTCCGCGGAACGCGTCTGGCGGTTTGGCACCTGGCGGCGCTGGCGCGCACTCTGGGATGGGGCGATGACCTCGCCCAACACCTGAATATTCTACCTGAGGCGGTGGCATCCGCCGAGGGATACTACCAGCGCCACCGGGCAGAGGTCGAAGCCCTGATCGCCGCCAACGAGGCAATGGGCTTTGACGAGGTCAAGCACCTGCTGTGCCAAGTGCGCCGGCTGAGTGAAATTCCTGCTTGATGCCCATATCAGCCCGTCCGTCGCCGCCGCGATGGCTCAGTTGGGGAGCCGTGCGGTGGTTCTGCCGATTCAAAACTGGCACGAGGGGATGTACGTCGCCCAACACGGCGAGAGTGACCTCCCCTGGCTGCGAATGGCTGGCCGTGAGGGCTGGATCATCGTCCACGACGACAGAAACACGCTTCTCCGGGATTACGCTTTGCTGGCCCGCGAAGGCTGCGAAATGCCGGGATTCGCTGTGGTCGGCCACGCACACCGCGCTGATGTCGGCTGGATCGCACGCCGACTGGTGGAGCTCGAGCGCCGCTGCGCAAAGGAGAAGCCGGGCAATGTGCAGGTGTTCTTGTGAGTCCCACACTGGTGGACGCGCCGCGCATCTCGAACATCACCGCCGACAGCGAGGGTGCGATTCGCCTTCTCGTCGAAGGGGTTTATGGCCGGGCGATCGCGGTTGAAGTCTCGGAGGACTTGGCCAACTGAAGTGTGTGCGCCGACCCGGTGTGGGTGGAATCCTCGGTCGAGGTCGAGTTCCCGACGTCCGCGGGTGTTGCGTACGGTTTCTACCGCGCAGTGTTGCGGTGACCTGGCAGAGGTGGGCAACCACGATCGGGCGCTTCCGCTTGGCATTGATTGGCCCGCCCCCTGCGCTCTCTGTGTCTCTGTGGTTCAATTCGGAATGGTGCCAGTCATCGGATGGGATTCACCACAGAGGCGCAGAGCACTCAGAGGGAAGAGCGCTTCATCAAGCCGGGCGGATCATGAATTAGCCCGGATCGAGGGTGTCGATTCTCGCCTGAAAGAAAAAGCAGCAGTCCCATACCTCCCCCGAAGAGGCCTCCCCTCCACCACGTGGCCGTCAAGGGACAGGTCCCCGAGTTGCACTGGCCGAAGTAGCCGAGCGCAGCTCCGAGTGCGCCACCGATCAACACGCTCAGAGTTGGCCCCATCATGCCGTGATTGAGCCTCGGGACGGCCAAAGGTTACGTCTCAACCCTGCGGGAATCGAGTATGCGCCGCGTGGGAAGACGCGGCCTGGTGTGCTCCGTTCGCGCACACGAAGGCGTTGGAGCGGGAATCTCCTCGCCGCCCCTCCGGCAATCTCGATCCGTTGTAGGTCCGGCGCGCTCACCGGGCGACAGAACACCGACAACAACCAGATGCGCGGCCGCACGCCGTGCTTGCTCGAAAGCCGCTGCATCTGCAACCTCAGGCTCCGTGAATGCGAACAGATCTCCCGTTCCACCGGGGCTTTCCTCAGACGAGGAGGACGCTGGCAGGCCGTTATTCCGATGCGTCAAGAGGCCCCGCTCGCAGGAACGCTCGACGCCCGCCGATGCGCGCTGTCATCGATCGGATCAGGCCCCTTCGAAGCCGGATGATCCGCTGAGGCACCAACCAAAACAGCGAAAGGCCAACCGAGGTCGGTCGAGTATCTCAGGGGATACACTCCCTCCCTCGAGCCTTGCATCTGACCCGGTGGCGCTCCCGCGAGAATCGGAAGTAATTCTTGCACAGACCATAACCACCCGAGCTCACCTTGAAACCACGATGAGTACACGCGATCTGAATCTGAAAGGGCGGCGGATTGTATTGTTGATTGGCGGACTGGTTCTGCTGGCTGCAGTTGGATCGTGTTTCGCTGCCGAAAGGGCGGGCAACTCCAGCGTGCTCGAGTTCATTCGAGCGCAGAGCGAGCGGCGTCTGACACAAGTGCCGCGAGAAGTGTTGGCCTTCTATTATACGTGGTATGGCCGGCCGGAACGGCACGGGCGCTGGGTGCATTGGGGAAACGTCGATGCGGATCGACATGACATTTCCGAATCGACGCACTATCCGGCCTTGGGCGCCTACGATTCGCACGACCCCGCGGTGATCGACCGGCACATCGATCAGGCCAAGGCGCACGGCCTGACGGGCTTCATCGCCACGTGGTGGGGCCAGAACACCTACGACGACCGTGCGTTTGTCACCCTGTTGGAACGGGCGGAGAAGAAGAACTTCAAGGTGACCGTGTATTGGGAGACGGCCCCCGCGACCGGCCAACGCCAGGTCGACCAGGCCATCAACGACCTGGCTTACGTGCTTCAACGCTATGGGTCTAGCCCGGCTTTGCTCAAGGTCGAGGGTAAGCCAGTGGTTTTTGTCTATGGCCGAGTTATGGGTCAAGTGCCGCCCAAGTCCTGGCCGGCCATCGTTCAGGGCGCCCGGGAGAAGGCCGGCGATGCGTTGCTGATCGCCGACGGATACCAGGCCGGGTATGCCCGGATGTTCGACGGCGTTCATACGTACAACATCTGTGACTGGGTCCAGGGCAAAAGGCCTGACGAACTACGCGCTCTGAGCGCTCAGGCGTTCGCTCATGCCGTCCAATTGGCGCGCACCCACGGCCGCATCAGTTGTCTGACGGTCATTCCCGGTTACAACGACACCAAGATACGCACCCCCGGCATCAACGCGGAACGTCAGGGGGGCCTGACCTATCGTGTCCTGTGGGAAGAGGCGATCAAGGCCGATCCGGATTGGGTGCTGATCACCTCGTGGAACGAGTGGCACGAAGGCTCGGAAATCGAGCCGAGTTGGGAGGATGGCGATGCTTACCTGAAACTGACTGGCGAGTATGCGCCTCGGTTCCGGACCAATCCCGTGAGCAAGGCGCGCGGCTTGTCTCTCGCGGCATTGGCTCCGGAAAAGGCCCGGCAAGTTCAAGCCTGGTTTGCCGGCAAGACGGTCGGCCTGCTGCCCGACTTCTCCGGCGATGCGGCGTTCTGGCTGCTGGATGCCGGGGTCGATGTCCGGGAGTTGACTTGGGCCGATCTGCTGGATTCGCAGCGGTTCAATCCGCAGAAGCTGCCGCTGATCCTGCATGCGGGAGGCGAGCACTACGTGCGCAGTGTCGAAGCTGAGGGTGATGTCGAGCAAGCCCTCCAACGCTACCTGGCTGCTGGCGGTTTCCTGGTGGCGATCCCGAGCCTGCCGTTCCCGTTTTTTTACGATGACGCTGCGGGCCGGCCTGCGCCGATAGCCAGCAAGGTGGGCCTTCCGGTCACCGGGGGATGGGAAACGCCGCCGTCCAACGTGGCGCTGACGTTCCATCTGAACACAGAGTTGTTGCCAGAGCTGTCGCGAACGGTCGCTTTTCCGGCTGCGGGCGATCGGCGCTGGCGGCCGGCAATGCGCGAACAGACACATCCAGAAGATTTTTATGTGTCGTTGGCCCGACTCAAGGACGCCGACGAGAAGAACTATGGCGATGGCATGGCTTACGTTGAACATCGCGCGGGAGCGCGACGTGGAGGCAAGAGCCTTTACGTCTGGATGCGCATGCCGGATGTGTTGGGCCTAAATGAGTGCCTCTACGCCGTGTTTCAGTTCGCCGCGCAGACACTTGGATCGACCGAGTGAGGGAAATCTGGGCGCTTCCGTGACGCACTTGATTGGAAGTAAGCGTCGTTAGGGAGTTTGCGGCGTGGTGACCTTCCGCAATTCCGCGTAGAATTCCGGGTCGTCCACCGCACCCTCGAACCGGAACGGAAAGAACTGGTTGCGTTCCTTGAGCATCAGGCCGTAGCTAGAGCCGTTTTCGAGGCAGGCGCGCAGGGCGGCGACGGCCTCGGCGCCCGTCTTGTCGTCCTCGTTGCACACGATCGGCTTGCCAAAACGCTTCAGCGCCGCGATGCGAGCCGGGATTTGCTCGACCTTCGTGCCGTTCCAGTGTGGCAAGAGAAAGTCCGCCGCCTCGGCCACCTCCGGATCAATGGCGCCGTCGCCGTACCCGCTGGCGGAAACCAGGAGTCCCGGCGCGGTTTCCCGGGCCAGGCGGATCAGGCTGGCCTGGCCTTTCGAATCGCGGATCACTGCATGCACGAATCCGCGGTGCGGATACTCATTGGCGATTTCCAACACCACATTCCCAAACCCGCGGTCGCGCACCCAGCGTGCGGCATTCGCTACGCCGGCGCGCACCGCCGCCTCGTCGCGCAGGATGGCCGATTGCCTTTGGTAGGACAGTCCGAGAATGACCGCCAGACCCTGCCGGTCACACGCCCGGATGACTCGTTCGACCCGTGTCAGGTAGTGGGGCCGCAAGCTGCCGTCCGGATCGAACGCCGAGTTCACCGCGCCTTCATACCCCGGCATCCCGCCTTGCAGGCACAGGGTGAAAGCGTCGATTCCATGAGCCGCGTACTCCGGAAGCCGCACGATGAATGCATCGGTGTTTGCCTCCGGATCGAACTGCGGCCTCTTCCGGTCCTCGAAGACCGCGTTGACCATGCGGACGTTCATCAGCAGCCCCTCGGCGGCGCTGCCGGCATGGGTCGGACGCAGGTTGATGGTCCATTGCCCCTCACGCAGGGCGAGTCGGGTTTTCGGGAACGTCTCCCCCGCGCATGCGTCGTGCGCGATCTGTAGAGAGGCGGCAACCAGGAACCACATTCCAAATGGCATTCTCATAGACTTGTCACCCGCGGCACAGTTCGATCAGCCATGCCTCGATTCTGCGACGGGCAGAAGTGCTGGGGCACTTCGCGCAGCAACCGATCCCGGCCTCGCACGGCCTGGAGAGTAGTCTCCGTTGCGCTGATGGACAACCGCCGTTCTGGCCGAAAGAGAGGATCGACAGGATGATCGGTGATGGGCTCCACTCAGACTCAGGACGGAACACAGATGGGCACCTAGACGTTGATCCCGCTGCGGCTGACCGGATTCACGCAGCTTCGTGCTCTCTGTGGTTTACACCCCTCTCGGTGCGGTGCAGGCACCGTCTTGGGCCGAGGATTTGGGCCACCGACGCAAAACTCCGAACGCGATCTTGCCAATCTCGGAATGTGGAGGCAAAAGGGCCGCATGTCACGATGGGTTCTTCTCATCCTTCTTCTGCCGCTCCCGGCCGTCGGCGGGCCCGGCTTCGGGCCGCCCCTCAACCTGACGACGGGGACGGTGCACCGGGCCAGCAGTGTCGCGGAACTCAAGGCGGCTCTGGCGACTGCCAACGACGCGGGCGCCCCCGCCACGTTGCTGATCGCCGACGGCACCTACGTGTTGGACATTCCCGCCCTGCATGTGACGTGTCCCGGCTTGATCGTCCGCAGCGAGAGCGGCAAGCGCGATCAGGTGACGCTGCGCGGGCCGGACGAAGGCCCTCAGGCGACTCTCCATCACGTCTTTCTCGTCTCGGCGTCGAACGTGACCGTTGCCGACCTGACCTTTGGCTACTGCCGCCACCATGGGATCCAGGTCCGGGGCGAAGCGCCTTACGACGTCGCCGGGTTGCGGGTTCACAACTGCCGGATCGTCGACTGCAACGAGCAGTTCATCAAGGGCTCATCGGCTCCTGACGATCCGGTGGGCGCCACCGACGGCGTCATCGAGCATTGTCTGTTCGAGTTCACTCGAGGTTGGGCCTACCAGTATTACACCGGCGGCATCGACATTCACAAAGGCGTGAACTGGGTTGTCCGGGACAACCTGTTCCGCAATTTGCGAGTTCCCAACGATCAGGCCAACATCGCCGAGCACGCCGTTCACTTCTGGTACCGCTGTCCCACCCGCCCTCAGAACGTCCTGGTCGAACGCAACTGGATCATCAACTGCGATCGCGGGATCGGCTTCGGGCTCGGGAGTCTGGCGGGCGGCCACAACGGCGGCTCGAGCGCGATCCGCAACAACTTTGTCTGCAACAACGGCGAAGGCGCGCATACGGACGTGGGCATTGGCCTCGAGCACGCCAGCCACGTGCGCGTCGAGAACAACACGGTGCACATCGCAAACTACTGGGCGCCGATCGAATACCGGTTCACGGCCAGTTCGAACCTGGTCTTCCGCAACAACCTCGTCAACGCGCCGATCCAACGACGCGATGGCGCGCCCGACGCCATCCTCGAAAACAACCTTGAAGCCGCCGAGGCGGGATGGTTCCGCGACCTGTCGCAGGGCGACCTCCATCTCTGCGCGAACGCAACCCGAGCGATCGATCGCGGTCTGCCGGCTCTGGGTTTTGACACGGACATCGACTCCGAGAAGCGGCCTCAAGGTGCGGGATGGGACATTGGCGCCGACGAGTATGGGCCGGGATTGTAGGCTGCTTCCGGTCCACAAACGACAGCCCGCCCCCGCAACATCCTGTTCGCCATTGCCGATGACTGGGGTTACGGCCATGCGGAGGCGTACGGCTGCGGCTGGATTACCGAGGAATCAGCGAGATAGACTACACCGTCACCCTCACCCGCCCCACAGAGCGGAGCACCCTCTCCCACCTGCCTGCGCCCAGGCTTCGGCCGGCAGGTCGGATAGGAGAGGACCGGGGTGAGGGGTCTGTGCAGGGCATCCAGCCGCCTACCCTTTGCAGGAGCTCTTTGCTGCGGTCTCGCCAAAAACCAGGCCGCGCCATGGATTTGCTCCGTCGACCAGCGTGAGCATCGGCTCTGCGCCGCATGAGCACGGTGCCATGAACAACCTCGGGATGATGGCGATTGCGACCGGCCGTCCGATCCAGGTGAAGTCGCACCGCTGGGGACATGTCCTGGACAAAGCACGCATGCTTTTCTTCAGTCCATTGCGATCGGCGTGTCGATGCAGCATTGAACGGGCGCGGGTTCGAGCGGGCCCTTGGGGCGACAGGAGCGGAGGATGCAGCCCTGGTGGTTTTGATGTCGGACCCAAATCGTCGCCCTATTCCAGGGACATCTTCCGGAATTTGCCGAGCTGGCCGACCGCCGCTATACTGAAGCAGGCGTTTTGTTAATGATCGGGATGAGCGAAGCTCTGGGACTGCGTTGGACCAGGCGCACCGGCCAGGTGGCTAGGGGTGCGTTGAGGATGTGAGTCGCACTGTGCATGATGTTCCATATCGTGCATACCCCGATCCATCTTCACATCCAGCCGCACTGCGAGGACTGGCAGGCAGGGCATGGCGTGGGACTTCCGCACAACGCCGACTGCATCGTTGACGAGACGCTTCATGGGGATGACCTCCACGACCGGCATCCAGCCGCCCAGCACAAGTTCAAGATGACACAACCGGCGCGGGCCATGGTTGTCGAGATGGTGTCTGTGCAGGCGGTGGCGCGGGTCAGTCGGACCAGGGCTTTTCGCAGCCGGAGTTCTTCGATTTCTCGGAGTTCTCGCCGCCCGAACTCGTTCGCACCCGGCTGTTCATCTTCCGCGCGGCGTTTCCTGTCCGCGCGCCTTCTCTTCTGTCCTGACAGTCCCTCCTGGACAGGCTTTGGCGTCATGTGAGGTCTGGTGCGCCTGACGATTCACTTCCCGTATGAACTGCCGCGTTATGCGTTTCCGCGGCCACTCTGTTGGGTCACTCATTCGAGTGCGCAGAGAGCATTTTCAAAATGAAGATAAATTGGATACAGCAGTGCGCCAGCCTTGTCGTGGCGGGCGCGATTCTCGGCGCGGTTGGCGGGTGTTCGCGCCATGAGCACGCGGCTGAGACAGGAGAACATACCGGCCATGATCACGGTGAAAACCGCGAAGCGAAGACAGCGCAAATCACCGTGTTTGGCGAGAGCCACGAAATCTTTGTCGAGCATCCTCTGGTGGTGGCGGGCACGCCTGCCAGGTTTGTGACGCATGTGACCGACTTGAAGACGCTCGAGCCACGGCGCGAGGGGGCGGTGCGGTTCCAACTGCGGCTTGGCCAGGAGGCCCACATTGAGCTCGTGGAAAAGACGCCCACGCGCGCGGGCATCTACGAGGCCATGCTGACTTTCCCCAAACCCGGTGACTGGAACGTGGCGCTGGTCGTGCCCGGCGACAAGGGCGAGAAAACGATCGGGTTTCCGCCAGTGAAAGTTTTCGCCGACGCTCAGGCGGTGGAGCATGCCGAGACGCCGGAACCGCCGGAGGGCATCAGATTTCTGAAGGAACAGCAATGGCGCGTGCGGGCTGGAACCGAGATCGTTGGCTCGCGCAAGCTGGTGGAACAGTTGCGGCTGCCCGCGAATGTGGCGGCGCGTCCTGGTGCGTTGGCGCAAGTGACAACGCCGCTTGCAGGCCGCCTGCTTCTGCCGCCGGGCAAACCCATGCCGCTCATCGGGGACGAGGTCGAAGCAGGGCAGGTATTGGCGTTGATTCAACCCTCGCTCTCGGAAGCCGGGGCACGACTTGTGGAAGCGGAAGGCGAAATGGTGCGAGCCAGGCTTGCCCTGGAACAGGCGGACGCCGCCTTCAAGCGAATCCAGACGCTGGCGAAAGTGGAAGCGAAGTCCGTGCGCGAATTGGAAGAAGTCGAGTTTGCGCTCAAGACGGCGCAAGCCAGGTATGACGTCGCGTTGGCACTGCAAAGCACCTATCGTCAAGTCAGCACGAATCTCAGCGCGCACAGCGGCGCAATGGCACAGCCGGTGGTTGAACTGCGATCACCGATCACAGGGACGATCACGGCCCAGTCGGGCGCGGCGGTGGGAGAATACATCACCACCGATAAAGCAGTGTTCACGGTGCTGGATGCCGCGACCGTATTCATCGAGGCCAGGGTGCCTGAGATCAGCGTTGGGCGGCTGGCCGCCACCAAGGGAGCCTCCTATGAGTTGCCTGACCGCACGGGCCAGTTCACGGCCATCACCGGCGACGGCCTGGGCCGCCTGGTCTTCCTGGGCATTCAAGTGGACCCGGCGACGCGGACGGTGCCGCTGGTTTACGAGGTGCGCAATACGAGCCAGCGCCTGCGAGTAGGCCAGTCGGTGATTTTGTATGTGGAAACGGATCGTGCCGAAAGCGCGCTGGCGATTCCGAACGAGGCCATTGTCGAGGAAGGAGGGCGTCCGATCGCGTTTGTGCAGGTGGGCGGAGAGACATTCCAGAAGCGCGACCTGACGTTGGGCATCCGGGATGGAAACTGGGTTCAAATCCTCTCAGGTATTCGGGAAGGCGAACGAGTGGTCACCCAGGGAGCCTACGCAGTGCGGCTCGCATCGGTTTCGAGCGCGATTCCTTCGCACGGCCACGCGCATTGAGGAGCCTATGACCGACCGACTTATTCAATTTGCGCTGCGCAACCGGGAGCTGGTGCTGGTAGCGGCTGCGTTGATGCTGGTTCTGGGCACGCACACGGCGTTGCGGATGCAGGTGGACGTGTTCCCGGACCTGACGGCGCCGACGGTGGCGGTCATTACCGAGGCGCACGGCATGGCCCCGCTGGAAGTGGAGAGCCAGGTTACTCTGCCCCTGGAATCGGCCGTCAACGGCGCGCCCGGTGTGCGGCGGGTGCGCTCCTCGACATCGGTAGGCGTTTCGGTCATCTGGGCCGAGTTCGATTGGGGCACGGACCCGTATCGCGCGCGGCAAATCATCGGCGAAAAGATTCAGGCGGTGGTGGCCACGCTGCCGCCGGAGGTGGAGCCGCCGATGCTCATGCCGGAAACGTCCATCATGGGTGAAGTCATGTTCCTGGCGCTGACTTCCGACCGGCAGTCGCCCACCGAAATGCATACTTGGGCGGACACCGTTCTGCGGCGGCGGGTGCTGGCGGTGCCCGGCATCGCCAAGGTGACGCCCACCGGCGGCGGCGAAAAACAGTTTCAGGTGGTGCTTTCTCCGACGCGGATGAGCGCCCAGGCCGTGTCCATGAATGAGGTGGTGGAGGCGCTGCGCGACTCGAACGAGAATATCTCCGCCGGGTTCATCAACGAGCGGGGCTCGGAGTACCTGGTAACGGGCGTGGGCCGGTTCCGCTCGCTGGCGGACATTGGCGAGACCGTGGTCAGCCTGCGCGACGGCGTGCCGGTGCGCATCGCTGACCTGGGTGACGTGCGGGTGGGCGAGTCGCCGCGTCGAGGCGAAGCGTGCGCGAACGGACAACCTGCCGTGCTGCTTGGGCTGTCGAAGCAGCCGGGGGTAAACACGCTGACTCTGACCCGCGAGTTGGACAAGGCGTTAGACGATTTGGAGAAGAAGATGCCCGAAGGAATGAAACTCAACCGGCATATCTTCCGGCAGGCGACCTTCATTGAAGTCGCGATCCACAACGTGAAGAAGGCGTTGATCGAGGGCATCGTGCTGGTCGTCGTGATCGTGACGTTGTTCCTGGCAAACCTCCGGGCGTCGTTCATCACGGTACTGGCCATCCCGCTCTCGCTGGTGGCCGCCGTGCTCGCTCTGCGGGCGCTGGGACAGACGGTGAACACCATGACGCTGGGCGGCATGGCCATCGCCATCGGAGCGCTGGTGGATGATGCGGTGATTGACGTGGAAAACGTGTTCCGGCGACTTCGCGAAAACAGGCTGCTGCCCGAAGCGCAACGCAAACCCTCGCTGGCAGTTGTGCTCGCTGCCAGCGTGGAAATCCGGCGCTCGATCGTGTTTGCCACGCTTATCATCGCGCTGGTGTTCACACCGATCTTTTTCCTGTCGGGTGTCGAGGGCCGGTTGCTCAAGCCGCTGGGCGAGGCCTATCTGGTGGCTTTGCTGGCGTCGCTGGTGGTGGCGGTGACCGTCACGCCCGCCCTCTGTTCGCTGCTGCTGCCGAACAGCAAGGCGGTGCAGCGCGGCGCCGAGCCGCGACTGGTCCATTGGCTCAAGGAACATTACGGGCGGTTGCTCGGGCCGGCCTTGAATCATCCGTGGCGCGTGGCGATACCCGCTCTCGGCTTGTTCCTTCTAGCGATTGGCTCGACACCGTTCATGGGGCGCTCGTTTCTCCCGGAGTTCAACGAAGGATCGCTCACGTTGACCACCACGACGCTGCCAGGGACGGCATTGCCCGAGTCGCAGAAATTGGCCAATCTGGTGGACGAGGCGTTGCTGCGGCATCCGGAGGTCGTGAACGTTGGCCGGCGCACAGGTCGCGCAGAATTGGACGAGCATTCGTTGGGCGTGGAAACCTCGGAAATCGAGGTGTCTCTGCAAATGAAGAACCGCAGCAAGGAGGAGTTCCTCGCGGCCCTGCGAGAGGACCTGGCCGGCATTCCTGGCCTGACCGTCAACATCGGCCAACCGATCTCTCATAGAATTGACCACATGCTGTCGGGCACCCGGTCCAGCATTGCCGTGAAGCTCTTTGGCCCGGACCTTTACAAACTGCGGACCCTGGGTGAACAGGTGCGTCAGGCAATGAGCAAGGTGCCTGGCGTGGTGGACTTGAGCCTCGAACCACAGGTGGACGTCCCGGTGTTGCGCGTGCAGTTCGACCGGCAGGCGCTGTCGCGACACGGCTTGCACGTGCGCGAGGTGGACAGCGCGCTGCAGGCGGCGATCCAGGGACTGCACGTGAGCACCATCCTGGAGGGACAGAACGCCTTCAGTCTGGTGGTTCGCCTCGCCGATCCGCCTCTTCCGGCGTCGGGGCCAATCACGCCGCCCTGGAACACGGAGACGCTAGGCGACCTGCTCATTGACACCCCGAGCGGAGCGAAAGTGCCGTTGGCCGCGCTCGCCCAGATAATCAAAGACACCGGTCCGAACACCATCAGTCGCGAGCAGGTGGAACGGAAGATCGTTGCTTCGGCCAACGTGGCAGGACGCGATGTCACATCCGTCGTGCGGGACATTCAGCAATGGGTGAATCCCCTGGTCGAGGCACAGTCGGGTTGCCGCGTGGACTACGGCGGACAGTTTGAGAGCGCCGCGGAAGCCAGCCGCATCCTTTTGCTGCTGGGGATCGCTGTTGTGATAGGCATCGGATTCCTGCTGCATCTCGCGTTTGGTTCGAGGCGCGACGCCGCGCTGGTGATGCTGAACCTGCCGCTGGCACTGATCGGCGGCGTGGCGGGCGTATTCGTCGGAGGCGGCGTGTTGAGCGTGGCTTCGCTGATCGGTTTCATCACGGTGTTCGGCATCGCCACGCGCAACGGCATCATGCTCGTCTCGCACATCCGGCACTTGCAGGAGGAGGAGGGCATTGCGGATTTGCGCGAGGCGATCTATCGGGGGGCGATGGAGCGGTTGGCGCCGATTCTGATGACGGCCCTGGCAGCCGGATTGGCGCTGATCCCACTGGCTTTGTCCGGCGGCACGCCGGGCAACGAGATTCAAACTCCCATGGCCATTGTCATCCTGTTTGGCCTGCTGACATCGATGCTGTTGAACATGATTGTCGTACCGGCGCTTTACCTGCGGTTTGGACGGCGGGTGGAACTGAAATGAATGAGGTGTTTATGAACAAGCAACTCGCTGTTGTGTTTGTGGTGCTTGCGTTGGGATGTTTCACCGCTCTGATGGCGGCGGATGCAACAACGAGAACCGCGAAAACCGTCGAGAACCTGACGCTCGAACAGGCGCTCGAGATGGCGGAAGACCTCCAGCCGCAGATCGCCGAGGCCAAAGCCATGATCGAGGCCGCCGAAGGGCGGGCCAGACAGGCGGGCACGTTTCCCAATCCTGAAGTCATCGTCGGCGCACAACAACTCCCACTCAACGGCAACCAGCCAAACGAGAGGGAATATGTGGCCGGCGTGGGACAATCCGTTCCGCTCAGCGGACGACTCGGCAAAGCACGCGAGGCGGAACTCCTGGACCGCGAGGTTCGGGCGCGAGGCCTGGAAGTGAAGCGGCGGGAGATTCGGAAGCGCGTTCACAACGCCTTCGCGACCGCGCTCTATCAGGAAAAGGCGTATCGGACGCAAAGCGATATTCAGCACAATGCCGAAAAGGCGGTGGCCGCCACCCAAGCACGCGTCGAGGCGGGTGATGCGTTGAAAGACGACCTGGCGCGGGTGGAGATGGAACTTGCCCGGGCCAAGATCGAATTGCAGCGCACCGAGTCGTTGCGCGCGCAGGCGTTGGTCGCACTGATAGCAGCCATCGGCGATGCCACGCTGACCGTGAAGTCACTCTCGGGCACGCTGGATGCGGCCTTCGAGATTCCGACACTGGAAAGCCTGATCGCGACTTTGATGGCTCAGCCTGAGACGGCATTGACCGATGCGGAGCTTCGCGCGCGCGCCGCGCGGGTGGACGTGGCGAAGTCGGAGCGGATTCCAGACATAAAGGTGGAGTTGCTCTACCATCGCCTGGAGGCGAGCAGCGCCAATACGTTTGACGTCGGACTGAGCATCCCGCTGCCGCTGTTCAATCGCAACCAGGGGAAACTGCGCGAAGCGCGAGCCGAACAGGCGGCAGCCGAAGCACGGGCCAGGACGACGCAGAACGAACTGAGCGCTCGCCTCCGCGAGTCCTATCTGCAACTGACGTCCGCCCTGGCCAGCAGTCGGACGTTGAAAACGGAAATCCTGGGAAAGGCAGACACGGTGCTGAAGACAGCGGAAGCCCGCTATGCGGCAGGCGACATCAGCCTCACGGAACTTCTGCCCGTGCGCCGGGATTGGGCGACGGTGCAATTGAGCTACCTGGAGTCGCTGCGAGACGTAATGCAGGCGTGGGCCGAAGTGAAGAGTTTTCAATGAGGTGCCATCTGAGCGCGACTTCAGGACGTTGAGGTCTTCTCGGGTGCAATGAGTGACTTTTTTCGTCGTCGAAAGCCGCTCATCGTCTACGTTCTCCTTGCTGATACGGTATGCACCATACCGATCCACCCCGCTAGCAGCACTCGCACGATAACACCATTGACACCTCGACAGCCGAGCGGCGCACTCGCATCGTGATCGCCATCACCGCGACGATGATGGTGATCGAGATTGCCGCCGGCGTCATGTTCGGCTCGATGGCGATGCTGGCCGACCGTTGGCGCATGAGCATGCGCGTGGCCGCGTTTCTCATCACCGCCCTGGCCTATCACTGTAGCCGGCGCCACGCGAGCGACCCGCGCTGCAGTTTCGGCACGGAACAGTATGATGCTCTTGATGTGCCTTGCACCGTCTGCTATTGAGGCTTCGGATGAACTGTTTTGCGTCTCTCCCTGCTTCTCGCCCGCCCCGTTTCGGGTGGCGTGCCTCCGCGAGGTCGTGGCGGCCTCGGACCAAGGCGACGGCCTGGCTGGTAATCGCACTTGCTGCCATCGCATGTGGGCCCGAAGTGGCGGCGGGCGACGCGCCCGCGGAGCGCCAGCGCATCGCGTTCCCGGATGAACGGCTGGCGGTGCATGGCCTGCCGTGGTTCGCCGAGGACACGCCCGCCTTGCGCCGTATGCCGATGCGTCTCGAAGGCCGGTTGCGCCCGGCGGTATGGGACCTAGCCCAGCACACGAGCGGTGGGCGCATCCGGTTTCGGACCGATTCGACCACCGTCGGACTGGTTGCCGAGAATCCGGGGTTCTCGAACATGCATCACATGGCCAGCGTGGGTGAGAACGGCTTCGACCTGTATGTCGAGGGCGATTACATCGGCAGCGCTTGGCCTGATGCCCGGGGCAAGATCACGAAGGAATGGCGGATCGGGACGGACTCGAAGCCGCGCGATGTGACCCTTTACCTGCCGCTTTACAAACCGGTGAAGGTGATCGAAGTCAGCTTGGACGCGAAGGCCTCATGCACCGCGGCGACCCCTTATGCGATACGGCGCCCGGTGGTGTATTATGGTTCGAGCATCACGCAGGGCGGTTGCGCCTCGAATCCCGGAGGATCGTGTCAGGCCCTGCTCGAACGCTGGCTCGACGCGGATTTCGTCAATCTAGGTTTCAGCGGGAATGGATTGGGAGATCCGCCGGTGGCGGAGGCCATTGCCGAACTCGAACCGTCGTGCGTGGTTTTGGACTTCTGGGCCAACCCCGGCCCTGAACAATACGCCGCTGCGCTGCCGGTCTTTGTGGACATCCTCCGCCAGAAGTTGCCGCGCGTGCCCATCCTGGTGACCGGCCCGTTCTACTTCGCCGCGGAGACGGCGGGCGGCGGTGTCGCGTCCACACAAGCCGCCAAGCGGCGGATCGCCAAGGAGTTTGTCCGCGCGCGGCGGAAGGCGGGCGACCGGGGGATCGTGTTCGTGGATGGTCTCGAGATGCTCGATCGGAGCCAGGCGATCGGGCTTGTGGACGGGGTGCACTGCAACTCGCTCGGATTCTACTTCAACGCCCGGGGGCTCGATCCGTACCTGCGGAAGGCGCTGCGTTAATCCGTGTGAAAGACCTCCTCCATCGCTGACCACCATTCGCCGGGGGCGCGATCGGCAAGCGGTTTCTGGCATGGCTCGCAAAACGACCACCATCGCCGGGTTGTCGGGTCCGCTGCCATCTTCGCCATGTCCGCCGCGAAATCGTCGCCCGTGTACTCGAAATAGCTGAACAGGTAGGGCTGTCCGTCGTCGAGTCGCCGCAGGTAGATCGAGTAGTTGCGGATGTGGCAATCCGCGATCATCCTGAGCACGTCGGGCCAGACGGCGGCGTGCAGCTTCTTATATTCGTCGACTTTGTCGGGTCTGAGTCCCAGCACCATGCCATAGCGTTTCATTGGATTCTCCTTCGCGCGAAGCCACGTGCCCCGCATCGCCCTTGCCGGCAGTCCGGCCAGGGCTGAATTGGCTGCCCCGGCGGCCCGGAGTTCACGACGCTTTTGTAGCATCGAGCGGTCTGGATGCAAAGAGCGTGTCCACCCTCGCTTTCACGGCGGCGTCCATCGCGATAAGGGGCGGCCAGGGGCGTTTGAAGCCTTCGCCGGGCACTTTGCGCGTGGCGTCGATTCCCATTTTCGTGCCGATCCCGATTTCGGGCGTGGCGTGGTCGAGGACATCCGCTGGTCCGCGGGTGATGACGGTGTCCCGTTGCGGATCCGTGTTGGCGCAGAGGCGGAAGAGGACGTCGCCTGTGTTGTGCACGTCGACGTCGTGGTCCACGACGACGATGTATTTCGTGAACATCATCTGTCCCATGCCCCAGAGGCCGTGCATGATTTTGTAAGCCTGCATCGGATAGGTCTTCCTGATGCTGACGAACATCAGATTGTGGAAGACGCCTTCAGGCGGCAGCGCGATGTCCACAATCTCGGGAAAGTTCATCTTGAACACGGGCAGGAAAAGCTTCACCGACGCCGCGCCGATGTAGAAATCCTCCATGGGCGGGATGCCGACGATTGTGGCAGGGTAGACGGCGTTCTTTCGATGGGTGATGGCGGTGACATGGAAGACGGGATAGGGCTCGGGCAGTGTATAGAAGCCGGTGTGATCGCCGAAGGGGCCTTCCTCGCGCAGCGGCTCGAGCGGATCCACATAGCCCTCGATGACGACGTCGGCGTGCGCAGGCACTTCGAGGTCGTTGGTCTCGCACTTGACCAACTCGACGGACTTCCTTCGCAAATAACCGGCCAGAAGATACTCGTCCACACCGTCGGGCAGAGGCGCCGTCGCGGCAAAGGCCAGCATCGGATCGCCGCCGAGAAAGACGCTCACCGGCATGCGCGTCCCCGTCTCGAAATAGTGGCGTCCGTGTCGCGCGCCGACCTTGTGGAGTTGCCAATGCAGACCGGTTGTGCGGTCGTCGTAAACCTGGATTCGGTACATCCCGACGTTTCGCTCGCCCGTGATGGGGTCCCGGGTGACGACGCACGGCAGGGTGATGAAGCGTCCGCCGTCGAGAGGCCAGCATTTGAGGATGGGGAGGTCCAGGAGTGTGGGGGGATCGGAGTTCGGAGATCGGGGATCGGAGTTCGGAGATCGGGGATCGGAGTTCGGAGATCGGGGATCGGAGATCGGAGATCGGGGATCGGAGATCGGAGATCGGGGATCGGAGATCGGAGATCGGAGATCGGAGGTGGGGGATGGGGTGTGGCTTCGTTCGACTTGGGTGTTTGACGAGCCCGCGGCAGTAGGATTCGAGGTCTGCAGTTTGAGACCTGGGATTGTCGGCGCCGGTGGCCAGGGCTGGTTGCGTCGCGGAGGGGCTTCGAATCGGTGGATGACCTCCTTGCACGGGCCGTCCTTGACGAGTTTGGGTTTGGCGTGGCGCAGTTCGAGCGCGGTGCCGAGCAGTTTCAGGGCCTCGCGGAAACCGGCGGGCGGCCTGGCCTTCAAGAGCGAGGCCAGTTCGGCTGCAACGTCGTCGACGGACCGGGCGCCCAGGCTCAGAGCAAGGCGGTTCCAGGATCCCAGGGTGTTGATGGCGACGGGGAATGGACTGGTCTGGCCGTTGACGGTCGGGTGTTCGATGAGCAGGGCCTTGCCGCCGCCCGGTGCTTTCATCTCGCGATTGGCCAACTCGGTGATTTCGAGTTCGGTGGCGAGCGGCGCGGAAATCCGAGTCAACTCGCCTGCCCGGTCGAGGGCGGTCACCCAGTCGCCAAAGGAATCGAATGCCATAGCGCAGTGAGCGTAGAGGGGAAAAGGGAGAATGGAAAAGCGAGAATCATGAGAGCAGCAGATCGGGCAATGGCGGGCTTTGCCATGAGTCGGCCCTTGGAGGGGAGACAGCGCGTCCCCCGCCGAAGGGTGTTTTCAAAGGGGTTTGCAGCGACGAGGCCGTCGACGCTCCGCCCGGTTCATGGTCTCCATGCGCAATACTGAGGAATCAGCGAGATGGACTACACCGTCACCCTTACCCGTCCTCCGGGCACCCTCTCCCACCTGCCTGCGCCAGGCTTCGGCAGGCAGGTCGGATGGATGAGGGCCGGGGTGAGGGGTCTGTGTAGGGTATCCAGCCGACTAGGCAGTAAACTGTTGAATTTCAATGCTCCCCATGAACCTCGACATGGAAAGCGGCGCTGAAGCGCCGCAATCCAAGCGCCTGCGCCGCGTGGTGTGCGGCTTCGAACCTCGCAAACCGTCTGGAGTGTGCCGGTGTGCCGGGGCTCTGAGTTCGTGTTCCCCGATCGATTCGGAGAGGAACAGGCCATGGCTCACGAGATTTTCGTTGGATTCTCCTTGCGGTGGGGCCGGTGAGTTCGCATAAGAACCGGACACAAATATGCATACGAATTCCATTGCCGGCTTGCGCCAGGCGCTCGTGCTGGCGCTCACTGCGTTCACTTTGCAGGCCGTGTCGGCGGCCGAGAATCCCTACCTGGGTCGCTGGGCATTGACCATACCGGGAGGCGGCGCGGGGTGGCTTGAAATCACGAAGGAGAAGGGCTACTACGACGGCAGCATCCTGTGGGGCGGGGGCAGCGTGGTCCCTGTGTCGGGGGTGTTCTTCCAAGACGACACGCTGTTCGTGATGCGGACGCGGGAGGTAAAACGCAAGAACGACGCCGGTCAGACGGTGCGGACGCATCAGTTCACGGAGTTGATCACGGGACGGGTGGACGGGGACGTTCTGCGGCTGGACCAGACGAATCCGCACGACAACGGGGAGGGGATGAGCCGGGCAGCGTTCACGGGGAAGCGCATCCCGCCGCTGCCGCCTCGGCCCGACTTGGCCAAGGTGAAGTACGGCGAGCCGATCGCCCTGTTCAACGGGCGCGACCTGACGGGCTGGCGGTTGCTCGATCCGGGGTCGGCGAACGGGTGGAGTGTGAAAGATGGGCTGCTGATCAACCGACCGGTGCAAGAGGAGGGCAAGCCGCACAAGAACTACGGCAATCTGCGGACCGATCGCGAGTTCGAGGACTTCAACCTCACGCTCGAGGTGAATGTGCCCAAGCGCGGCAACAGCGGCATCTACTTGCGTGGGATTTACGAGGTGCAGGTCGCCGACTCGTACGGACGGCCGACCGATTCGCACAACATGGGCGGTCTCTACAGCCGCATCGCTCCCACCGTGAACGCCTGCAAGCCGGCGGGCGAGTGGCAGACGTTCGACATCACGCTGGTCGATCGCCATTTGACGGTGATTCTGAACGGCACCAAGGTCATCGACAACCAACCGGTCCTGGGTTGCACCGGAGGGGCGATGTGGTCCGATGAGTTCCGCCCGGGCCCCATCTATTTGCAGGGCGATCACGAGGCTGTGGACTACCGTAACATCGAGCTTCGACCCGTCGTGAAGTAGGGACCGGATGCGAGAGCCATTTCGGGCGTGTCGGCAGTCGCAGACTCGCCGGAAGCCGTGCCGCACGCAAACGCCCTGCCGTGCGGGCCGGTTACGGTTCCTCGGGAAGCGTGTGCAATGACCGGGCTATTGGCTGCGTCCGAACTTCTTCTCGAGTTCGCGGCAACTGAACTCGATGAGAGTTGGACGTCCGTGCGGGCAGGTGTATGGCATCGCGCAGCGGCGCAGAGCCTCGACGAGTTTTTCGAGTTCGACGCCGACGAGCGGGTCGTGGGCCTTGACGGCGTGGCGGCAGACGGTCTTGGCCACCATGTCCTCTCCAAGACGCATGGAATTGACGTCGCGGCCGGCGGCCTTGAGTCCGTCAATCAACTCGAGGACGAACTGACGAGGGTCCGGCGTGCGGACGAAGGGCGGGAGAGCGTCCAAGAGGAACGTGCGTTCGCCGAACTCGCTCAGACCGACCCCTAAGCGGCTCAGTGTCGGCAGGTGCTCGCGCAGGAAGGCGGCGTCGCGTGGAGACAGTTCCACGGTTTCAGGCAGCAAAAGGCGCTGGCTGGATGCGTTGCCGCGTTCGAGCCGTTCGAGCATTTGCTCGAACAGGACCCTCTCGTGGGCGGCATGCTGATCCATCAGGACGAGCCCCCGATCCGATTCCAGCACGACGTAAAGGCGGCCGATGACGCCCACGAAACGCAGGGGGACACTCAGCAACGGCGGAGGCGGCGCCTCATGCGAGGCCGCGTCGGGGGGCGGCCCGGTCAGAGAAGATGCTCTGAGGCGAGGGACGTGCGGTGTCGATTCCAGGCCTTGTCGGGTCGAGGGAACGGCCAACGCCGGGGGCGCGGCATTGACTGCCGGGGTTGACGGAGGCGCCACTGTGGGTGATGGAAGGACGGCGGTGGGCGCTGGTGCTGATGTCGGCGTTGGCGGGGGCGGGTTTGGTGGCGTCGCGCCATAGTCGATCCAGCCCTGTTCCAGCGGGGAATTGGCCGTCGGGTGGGCGTTCGAGCCGGTCTGATCGGGATAGGTTACAAGGCCAGGGGCGGCGGGCGCGTGATAGGCCAAGAGAGCCTGGCGGACGGAGTTCGTGACAAAGCGTCGGACCATCCAGTCGTCTCGGAACTTCACCTCGCGTTTGGTGGGATGGACGTTGACGTCGACCAGGCGGGGCTCGATTTCGAGGAACAGGCAACAGACGGGGTAACGGCCTTTCATCAGGCTGGTGTGGTAGCCTTCGAGCAGTGCGTAATGGAGGGTGCGATTGTCAACGGGGCGCCGGTTCACGAACAGGTGTTCATCTTCGCGTGTTGCCCGGGAGACTCCCGGCGCGCCGATGAAGCCCCAGAGGCGCATGGCGGAGGGCGCCCTGGTTTCATCTTTCGGGGATTCGCTGTCGGCATCCGTCTCCGAGTCGCTGTCCGGTGCGGACGGGGCGAGAGGAGCAGAGGCCTCGACGGGGACAAGGTTCAACTCGGTGCCATACAAGGCACGCAAGCGTTCGCGGACGGCGGCGTGACGGTCGGACGCGGTTTGGGCTGAAGTGATTGGAGGCAACTGCCAGACCAAGCGTCGATCATGGGTGAAGGTGAAACCGACTTCCGGATGCGCGAGGGCTGCCAGGAGGAGGTAGTGATGGATATGGGACCTCTCCGTCTCCTCGCTCTTCAAGAACTTGCGTCGGGCCGGCAGGTTAAAAAAGAGGTTGCGCACCTCGACCGAGGTGCCGGGCGGCCCGCTGGCCGTGGGCACGCCGATGATCTTGCCCCCATGAATGAGGACTTGGGTGGCCTCGATCGATTCGACGGTTCGCTCGCGCGTGATCAAGGTCAGCCGGCTGACGCTGGCAATGCTCGGGAGCGCCTCACCGCGAAACCCCATCGTGGCAATCGCGTCCAAATCCTCCGCGCGCCGGATTTTGCTTGTCGCATGACGATCGAAACAGAGCAAGGCATCGTCGCGGCTCATGCCGACGCCGTCGTCGGTGACTCGGATCAGGCTTCGCCCGCCGGCCTGGACTTCGACCTGGATGCGTTCCGCCTGGGCGTCGAGGGCGTTCTCGACCAGTTCCTTGACCACGCTGGCCGGGCGTTCGACGACCTCGCCGGCGGCGATCTGGTTCGCCACCTGCTCGGGCAACAGGCGGATGCGGTTCATGCAGCGGACAGACTACCCTCCCGATCCGGGGGGTGCCATACATCATTCAAAGCCGTGGTTGACGGCGCGCCATTTATGCAGCACGTTCCGCCGCGCAGAGCAAATCTTAAACATGAAATCAATTTATTTATTGGCGGCCGCTTTGGCGGCTGGTGTGTCGGCTGACGCAACCGGGCAAGCGGCGAGCGCGAAGCTGGGCGACCCCGCTCCCGCGCTCGAAATCGCAGAATGGGTGAAGGGAGGTCCGGTCGACCTTGCTGCCGGGAAGGGGAAGAAGGTCTTTGTCGTAGAGTTCTGGGCGACGTGGTGTCCTCCGTGTCGGACGAGCATTCCACATCTGACGGAGCTGCAGAAGAAGTACAAGGCGGACGGGGTGGTGTTTATCGGCATTTCGGACGAGAAGCCGGGGGTTGTGAAGCCGTTTGTCGAGAAGCAGGGGAACAAGATGGAGTACGTGGTGGCGATCGACAAGGAGCGGAAGACCTCGGCGGGGTACATGAAGGCTTTCGGGATCAACGGGATTCCGCATGCATTCGTGGTCGACAAGGAGGGGCGGATTGTGTGGCAGGGGCATCCGATGGCTGAATTGGACGAAACGATCCGGCAAATCCTCGATGGCAAGTACGACATGAACAAGGCCAAGAAACGCGCCGAGGCCCAGGCGTTGCTCGAAGAGTATTACGAAGTGGCGGCGGACGACAGCCAGAAGGACCGGGCCGATGAACTCGAGAAGAAACTCGTGGCCATCGACACCGAGATCGGCGGCATTGTGTCCGGTGAGAAGTTCGATCCGCGGGAGGTCCGGAACCAGATTCGTTTCTCGGAGGCGATGCGCGAGTACGGTCAAGCGATCATGGCGGGCAAAGACAACGCTTCCCTGGCGGAACTCGAGAAGAAGGCCGAGCCGTTCAAGCCTGCGGGATTCGAGTTTGGCGAGTATCGTGAACAGTTGCAGGCTTCTGTGGTTTTTCGGGAGTACATGCAGCTTGCGCAGAGCGAAGGGGAGGCGGAGAAGCTGGCTGAGGCCGCCACCAAACTGGGCGGGCTGAAGACCAAGAATCCGGACATCCTTAACCAGATTGCCTGGACGCTGCTGACGGACGAGAAGATCAAGCAACGGGACCTCGGGCTGGCATCGAAGCTTGCCAAGGCGGCCTACGACGCCTCCGAGGGCAAGGACGCATCGGTTGTGGACACCTATGCCCGGGCGCTGTTCGAGACCGGCAAGGTCAGCGAAGCCATCGAGCACGAGAAGAAGGCGATCGAGTTGTGCGACGATGAGGAGATGAAGAGCGACTTTGTCGCCAACCTGAAGAAGTATCAGGAGAAGGCGGCCAAGAAGTAAGCGCCCTGGCAGAACGGTCCCCTGAAGGGGAGGTTGGATCAGCGTCAAATCAGCGCCCTCGAGCGCATGCCCTCGAGGGCGTTTTCATAATGGCGAAGAGCTGGCGCTCGGGAGGCATCGGCCGCCGGAGCGCTCCTGGTTTTCGTTGCTCCGGGCTTCTTAGCGCAGCCAGAAGCTGAAGTAGAGGTACATCGAGAGCACGGCCAGCAGGATGGTGGCGGCCAGGACCTTGTTGCCCGCATCCCAGCTTCGCTTGATTTCGTCTCCGGCCACCTGGTGGATCGAGCCGTAGGTCAGGCCTTTGAGTTTCTCGGGCGGCGGCGGCGGAGTCAGCAGGGAGGCGACAACCATGATGATCGCGCTGGCCAGGAAGAGCAGGCCGGTTGCGTAGAGGTAGTTGTAGTCGCCGATCTGGGCCAGAAAGGCGGGCGACTCGATCTTGCCCTTGCCGAAGAAGGTCTGGATGGTCAGCTTGACCATGCCGAGGACGAAGCCGCCGACGAGGGCCCAAACGGCGCCTGTAGCATTGATGCGTTTCCAAAACAGGCCGAGGAAGAAGACGGCTGTGATCGATGGGGCCAGGTAACTCTGGACATTCTGGAGGTATTGGTAGAGTCCGCCCTTCGAGACCTTGGCCATGACAGGAATCCAGATGATGCCTAACCCCACGACGGTGGCGGTGGCGATGCGTCCGACGGTCAGGAGGTGACGTTCCGATTGGCCGGGTCGGATTTTCTCATAGATATCGACCGTGAACAGGGAGGCGCTCGAATTGAAAAGGGAGGCCAGCGAACTCATCAGCGCCGCGAGCAGACAGGCGACGATCAGACCGCGGATGCCGATCGGGAGGAGCAGTTTGACCAGGGTGGGGAAGACCAGGTCGCCGTCGATTGTCGAGGTGCCGTCGACCAGCTTCATGGGGAGTTGGATGAGGCCCTTCTGGTGCATGGCCCAGCCAATCATACCCGGGATCAGGAAGATCAGCACCGGCCAGACCTTGAGCAATCCGCCGAACATGGCGCCGCGGCGGGCGGTTGCTAAATTCTTTGCCGACAGAGTACGCTGGACGATGTACTGGTCGGTGCACCAGTACCAGAGGCCGACGATGGGTGAGGCGATCAGCATGCCGAGCCAGGGGAAACCGGGATCGGACAACGGGCGCCAGAGGGCGAAGTTGTCGGCATTCTCCTTGCACTGGCGCACCAGTTCGCCCCAGCCGCCCAGTTTGGCCAGGCCAATGCCGGTGATGATGAACGAACCGACCAGGATGATGACGGCTTGGGGTGTGGCGGTATACATGATGGCGCGCATGCCGCCGAACACCGTGTAGATGCCGGTGATGATGACCGTCGAGAAGGCGCCGATCCAGAAGGCGTTCTGCGGGGAGCCGAAGGTGTCCGGGAGCAGGGCTTGAAAGACGATGGCTCCGGCGTAGACGGTGACGCTGACCTTGGTGAACACGTACATGACCAGGGAAACGCACGAGAGCACCCAGCGGGCCCGGGCATTGAAGCGCTTCTCGAGAAACTCGGGAATCGTCTGCACGCCGGATTTGTAGTAGAAAGGTACAAAGAGCCCCGCCAGCACGATCAGACACCAGGCGTGCATTTCATAATGCGCCATCGCCATGCCGGTCGAAGCCCCCTGGCCGGCCAGTCCAACAATGTGCTCGGACCCAATGTTCGAGGTGAAGATCGAGGCACCGATGATAATCCAGCCGGCGTTGCGGCCTGCGAGGAAGTAATCCACGCTGTCCTTTTGATAGCGTCCATACCACCAGGCGAGCCAGCCAATCAGACCGAAGTAGAGTGCGATCACGATCCAGTCGAGCCAATGCATGTTGCGGGTTCTTTCTTGGGTTAGCGTTTCGAGTTCTGACCGTAGTACGCTCCGGGGCCATGTTTCCGGAGAAAATGTTTGTCGAGCAGGGCGGGCGCAATCGGGCGGACCTTCGGATTCAGGCGCAGCGTCTGGCTGGCGAGGCGGGCGACGTACTCGAGGACCACGGCGTTGTGGACTGCATCCCGTGCGTCGGCGCCCCACGCGAACGGGCCATGGCTGGCCACCAGTACAGCCGGAGAGTGGCGGGGGTCCAGGTGACGGAAGGTTTCGACGATGACGCGTCCAGTGTTGGCTTCGTAGTCGGTTTTGATTTCCGACGGTTTGAGCAGTCGTGTGCAGGGGATCTCTCCATGCCAATCATCCGCCTGCGTGGTGCCCCAGCAGGGAATCGGCATGCGCGCCTGGGCCCAGGCGGTGGCGTAGAGACTGTGGGTGTGGACGATCCCGCCGATCTGCCGGAACGCGCGGTACAGGACCAGGTGCGTTGGGGTGTCGGAGCTGGGCTTGAGTTTGCCCTCGACGACGTCGCCGGTCTCGAGAGACATCACCACCATGTCGTTTGGCCGCATGTCGGCGTACGGCACACCGGATGGCTTGATGACGACCAGGGCGCGGTCGCGATCAATGCCGCTCACGTTGCCCCAGGTCTGGATCACGAGGCCGGCGTCCACTAAATCGACATTGGCGCGGCAAACGATTTCTTTCAGTCGATCGAGCATATAATCCTGTAAGTCTCTTCCTCGTACGGCAGTTCAATGCCGTGGCTTTTACGCCTCTTTCGTGTCTTCCGCGTGTTCGGTGGTCAGCAACAATGACTGTGGTCCGGACAATTACTGCCGCGCCTGGCCGCGTATTTCGATCAGTTGTTTCATCACGCGATGGAGGTTTCCCGTCCAGGACGTCGTTCCGAACGCGTCGTGGAGTTGGCGATAGAGCGCGTAGAGGGCCTTATAAGTCTGGTGGTTTCTGGCCTTGGGTTTGTAGACACGCGGTTTGAGACCGGTCATCGCCTTCTGGGCGGTGGCGTAATCCGGGTGGGCGCCGCCGACGACGGCGCCGGCGATGGCAGCGCCCAGGGCGCACGTTTGTCCGGAGCGGCTCACCTTCATCGGGCGGCCTGTGACGTCCGCGTAAATCTGCATGACCAGCGGGTTCTTCTCGGCAATCCCGCCGCAGTTCACGATCTGGTCCACTTTGACCCCGTATTCCTCGAACCGATTGATGATTGTGAGGGCGCCGAATGCCGTCGCCTCGATCAAGGCGCGGTAGATTTCAGCCGGCGTAGTGTAAAGCGTTTGGCCGAGCAAGAGTCCCGTGAGGCGCTGATCGACCAGCACCGTGCGGTTGCCGTTATTCCAGTCGAGCGCGAGCAGGCCGCTTTCACCGGGCGCGAGCTTGGCGGCTGCGGTCGAGAGGGCCTCGTGCGAGCCGAGCTTCGCGCCGCCGGGTTGGAGATAATTGACGAACCAGTTGAAGATGTCGCCCACGGCCGACTGTCCCGCTTCGAGCCCGAAGTAGCCGGGCAGGATGCTGCCGTTGACGATGCCGCAGAGCCCGGGCACGTCCGCCAGACTCTGGCCGACGGGCACGACCATCATGTCGCAGGTGCTGGTGCCGATGATCTTGACCAGAGTGCCCGGAGCGATGCCCGAGCCGACGCCGCCCAGATGGGCGTCGAAGGCGCCGACAGCCACGGGGATGCCTGCGGGCAGCCCGGTGCGCGCCGCCCAGGCTGGCGTGAGGCCGCCCACCGCCCGGTCGATCGTGTGAGCTTTGGGGCGGAGCCGTGCGCGCAGTTCGCCCAGTTTGGGTTCGAGTTGGCCCAGGAATTCGGCGTCGGGGTAACCGTCCCAATCGTCGTTGTACATGGCCTTGTGACCGGCGGCGCAGACGCCCACCGTGAGCTTGTCCGGGGCCTCCGTCCCGGTGAGCATCGCTGGAACCCAGTCGGCGCACTCGACCCAGGTGTGCGCTGCATCGAACACGGCGGGGGCGGTCCGCAGGCAGCGAAGAATCTTGCTGAAGAACCATTCGCTCGAGTAGGTGCCGCCGCACTTGGCCAGGTACTGGGGGCGGATGCTGGCAGCCAGCCGGGTGATCTCGGCGGCCTCGGCGACGCCCGTGTGGTCCTTCCAGAGCCAGGCCATCGCGTCCGGGTTCTTCGCGAACTTCTTCTGCAAGGCCAGCGGCTGGCCGTTGGCATCAACTGGAAGAGGCGTGCTGCCGGTTGTGTCGACCCCGATGCCGACGATTTGGCTGGGGGTGAATCCGCGCGCCACTCTCCGGGCCTCAGCCAGAGCCTTCTTGATTGTGACTTCAGCGCCTCTGATGTAGTCGATCGGGTGTTGACGGGCCAGATTCGGATCGCGTCCGAGGATGACCCCTGCGTTGCCGTGTTCGTAGCCCCAGACGGCAGTGGCGAGTTCGTTGCCATTGGCGGTGTTGACGATCAGGGCGCGCACCGAGTTGGTGCCATAGTCCAGTCCGATGGTGTATTGGGTGCTCATGGAATGTAGAGAGGGTCGGGGGAGTGGATTGAAGACAGGTTCATGAGTTTGCGGCGACAGAGTGTTTGGGCGTCGAATGGCCAGGGTGTCGGTCGCATGCGGACGACGAAGCGACACCGCGGGCCGCCGGATCGCGGTTGCTCATCGGTACGACGAGACGGTCGATCCCGGCCGCGACGAGACCCGCCGTGCGGTGGCGAGGCGCTGTCTCGATATCGATCTGGCCGAACCGCGCGTAGATGGACCCCCTGCGGATGGCGGAGGACAGGTGGGCCATGACCGCTGTTGGGAGGTCGGGCAGGCTGCCGGTCACGACCACGGTGCGGACACCGAGGACATTGAGCGCGCCGGCGATGACCACGGAGGTCGCATCGAGCGTCGTGGCCAACCAGGGCTCGACGCCGCGAATGGCCAGTGTCTCGATCATGAATTCCCAGGTCGGAACGAGGCCGCCGTGGGCGGCGGCGAAGCTCTGGAGCAGCCCGCGGGTCGACACGAGCGTTTCCAGGCATCCCAGGGCTCCGCAACCGCACGGTCGTTTATTGCCCAGCACGGGGACATGGCCAAGTTCGGCGCAGATGGGGAGAAGATTGTCGTAGAGCTGTCCGCTGACGACCAGCGATGCGCCCACGCTTTCACCGAAATCCACGAGGAGAAAGTCCCGGGCCCGCGGGTGCAAGTGCTGGTATCCCAGGGCCAGGGCTCGCTCCTCCTGGACGAGGACGACGGGAACGGCCCAGACCTCCTGCACCAGGCGGCATAAGTCGACCTTCTCCGTCCAATGCAGATTGGGCGAGAAGAGCACTCGGCCAGCCAGGTCGTCCACGATCCCCGGCACGCTGACCAGAACGCCCCAGTAGGCGGCCGAGGGCAGGCGCGAGGCAATTGCTTTGAGGCGGTGGGCCCAGAGCTCCGCCGAGCCGGGGGTCTTGAACCGGTGCTGCCAATTGTCCGAAAAGCTCACGCCCAGGCAGAGGGTGCTGACGCATGTTTCGGACACGCCCAGTTGAAGCGCCACGAAGCGCGGCACCGTGCGGTTGAGTCGCAGGAGCCGACCGGGACGCCCGAGCTTGACCCGGCCTTTGGACGAAGCGGGTGCCGGCTCCGCTCCATCGATCTCCTCGAGCACACCCAACTCGAGTAATTCCTCGGCGATTTTTCCCGCGGTGGGTTGGCTCATGCCGAGCGACTTGGCGAGATCGGCCCGGGACGCCACACCAAGATGCTGCAGTCGCGTCAACAACGCGCGACGGTTCAGACGACCCATCTTGGCCGGAACGACAACCACAATACTTAATAAAGTTACGAAAGGGGAAAGCGAGCGCGCTCGGTTTGTCAAGCGGAATGGCCCCAACCCCCATGTTTCACACCCCGTCGGTGCACAGATGGTCAGACTTCGCAAGGGGACTGCTGTGCGGGTTGGAAGAGCCAGGAGATTGGGCAGCGGCTGCTTCGCAACTTCGTCGGTTGGGCCGACCACTCAGGGCGGTGAGGTGACTCGGTCTTACGCTCGATGCCTTGTTGGGGCGCGGCTTTATGCGGCTGTCGTGTCGAGAGTCCGGAGTTCGGTCGAGATGTCCATCCGTTCGAACCAGTCGCCGAGCATTCGCAGCGCGGCGTAGGCCTCGAACGCCATGAGGACCAGGGCCGCCAGGGCGCCGATGGGCAACACGACGGTCCAGGAAGCCCAAAGCGGCCCGACGATAAAGAACAACGCGGCGAATGCGCCGGCTGGCAACACCAGGGCCAGTCCCAGAGCCGTGATTTGGGCGATCATCACGAGGATGCTGCGTCCCATCGCCTCGAATCCGCGGGCCTGTCCGGGGCCGACCCGCGCCCAGCCAGGGAACAGGAGGATGGCGGCGTTGTGGATCAGGAGCGAGATCATGTTGAGGCCAGGGGCCGCGATGGCGAGTGCAATCCCGATGGCAAGTCGCTCTGAGAGCGATGGCCCGTGGCTCGCCTCGAAGTCGGGGAAGAACGCCACGCCCCAGGCCAGGCAGAGGCACTGGACGGCGGTGAGCACGGCGACCGGGGCAAGGACCTCGCCGAGCACCAGGTGCCAGCCGCGCAGCGGGTAAGTCTTGAGCGTATCGATCATGGCGAGGTCCTGCCGGAGGTCCATCGTCAGTATCTGGGGCACGACCAGGAACAGCATTGGGACCAGCGCCACCGGGAGCAAGCCGACGATCTTCAGGCCGACGGACTGGGGCATGAACTGTTTCATGAACATCGTTCCAACCACCGCCATCGCCGCCATTGCCACCCAGAACCGGGGCGTGAACGCCATTCCCATCGAGATCAGGTTCTTCCAGAGCAGAGCAATTGGGCGGCAGCCCAGAGGCGCCAGGTGGAACGGCGCCCCTCGCCTCTTCACACGGGCCGCGGTCTGCCAGTGCCCTGACCGGAGTGACGCCAGGGCTTTTGCCCTGGCCCGGGCCTGTTCGATGGTCGCTTCCTCGAAGGCGACTTGGGATCGCATGACCCAGACGTAGAGGACCGCGACCAATCCCGCCGCGGGCGGAAGAGCAAGCGCAAAGCTGCCGGCTGAACTCGCGAGCATCGGGCGGAGGATGCAGCGCGGGAGGAGCAACAGCCAGAACCACGGTCCGCTTCGGGCGGTGTGTTCGAGGTAGCCGGCCAATCGGGACAGATCGGCCAAATCCTCGGAGGTCGGCGCGGTGAGGCTCAGCCTGGCCCAGGTCCAGAATGCGACCGCCAGCAGGGCCAGCACGCCGAGCACCAGCAGGCGGCGTCGCGCCGAAGTGACGCCCCTATCCATCAGGCGCGTCCGCGTAAAGGCGGCGCCGAGCCGATGGAGTTCGAGAGTCGCGAGGATGAGCCACCAGCCCATCCAGTGCATCCAAGCCTGACCTCCCTGAAGCAGCCGTCCGGAGAAGAGCGTCATGATGAACGATCCGAAGAGCAGCGGAATCTGGGATCGCGCGATGCGGTAGTGTATGAGCCCGGTGCGGCTGATGGGCGCCGGGAACAGAAAGGCGATTTCGGCCTCGGTGAAGTCCAGGGAGGCTCGCTTCGTCGGAAACAGCCACGCCGCCGCCGCCACGGTGACCAACATCAGGGCCGCGCCGACCTCGATCAGCGTGGCCCACTCGGGCCCAAGACCGGCGAGTTGCGGACTCTGCGTTCCCGTCGATCGGTTGTTCGAGAGCAATCCGCGGATGAGGAAGAAGTAGACGTAGGCAGCTCCGGCGATGGTGCCGGCCAGGTACTTGGGCTGGCGCAGCCTGCGAATCTGGACCCGGACCCGATTCCAGAACAGGCGCGTCTGAAGAAAGACGAGTGCTGTGAACATACTTGAATCACCGCCTCTGCCGCCTGACTCCCCATTGTTACGATTCGCCGTCCGATGGGCCTTGTCCTCAACTGCCTCCAGTCGCCCGAAAGAACACATCTTCGATGCTGGCATCGGGAGCCGACTCGGCGAACTGGCGGCGGACCTCGTCGATTGTTCCGTAGGCCACGCGTCTGCCCTGTTTGAGGATCATGAGATGCGTGCAAATCTCGTCAACGAGGTGGAGCAGGTGCGAACTGATCAAGAGCGCCATTCCCTCGCGGGCGCGTTCGAGGATCGTGTCTTTCATGCGGCGGATGCCGTACGGGTCCAGGCCGGTGAGCGGTTCGTCGAAGAACGCGACTTGGGGGGCATGGAGCAGGCCGCAGGCGATCGCGAGTTTCTGTTTCATGCCGCGCGACAATTCGCCAGGCAGGGCGTCGGCCTTGTCGACGATCTCGAGTTCGCGGAGAAGTTCTTCGCCCACGCGCTCGGCGTCGGCCACCTGGTAGAGCCTGGCCGTGAAATCGAGATGCTGGCGGACTGTGAGATAATCGAACAGGCGGGGTTCATCCGGGAAATAGGCAAGGGCCTGTTTCGCCGCGAGCGGGGCGGTCGCCAGGTCGTGCCCGGCGATCCGGACCGTGCCTTGGGTGGGAGGCATGACGCCGGCCAGGCAGCGGAGGGTCGTTGTTTTACCGGCTCCGTTCGGACCGACCAACCCCAACACCTCGCCTGGGCGCACCACAAAGGATAGGTCGCTGACCGCGGCGAAGTCGCCATACAGTTTCGTGAGACCTTCGACCTCGATCATAGGGAGTGGTTCGTCACGGGGGTGAAAGCTAGCGGCTTGGCTGGATGGAGTAAAGCCCGTCAAACCCAGCCGGGGCAGAAAGAGAGTGCCTTTGTCTTGCCGCCGCACTAGAGTCGACCCATGTCCATTGCATGGCATGTGGCCGTCGCTGTTGCCGGGTACCTGATGGGGTCGGTTCCGACGGGTTACCTCGTGGCGCGCAGTCGGGATGTGGACATTCGCAAGGCGGGCAGCGGGAACATTGGAGCGACGAATGTCCTGCGGGTGCTGGGCAAGCCGGCGGGCATCCTTGTTCTGGCGATCGATGCGCTCAAAGGCGCGCTGGCCTGTTGGCTGCTTCCGGCCGCAGCGATTGCGTTGGCGGGGGCCGAAGCCGCGCCTGAGGTTGAGGGCCTGCGGATTGCGGCCGGTTTGGCGGCTATTCTCGGCCACAATTACACCTGTTGGCTGCGGTTCAAGGGCGGAAAGGGGATTGCCACATCGGCGGGGGTGCTGCTGGTCTGGATGCCTGCGGCTCTTGGCCTGGCGTTGCTGGTCTGGGTTCTGGCCTTTCTCGTGTCCGGCTACGTCTCGTTGGCATCGGTTGTGGCCGCGTTCGCGCTGCCGTTCATCGTGTGGCTGACCGGGGGCAGCGCGACACTGATCGCCGTGGCGGCCGTGCTCGGCGCCCTGGCGATCTACAAGCACCGCTCGAATATCCAGCGTCTGCGTGCCGGCACCGAGCATCGCTTCAGGCGGTCGCGCACGAACGGCGCTCCACCCGCATGAAGATCGCTGTTCTTGGCGTTGGCGCGTGGGGCACCGCGCTGGCCAATCACTTGGCCGGCGGCGGCAACGAGATCACCGTGTGGGACCACGACACGCCCAATCTCGCGCTGCTTGCGGCCGAAGGCCGGAATGAAAAGTATTTGGCTGGTGTGGATTTGCCGCGCGATTGGCGGGTGGAACCGGATCTCGATCGGGCATGGCCGGGCAGCGATCTGGTGCTGCTGGCCGTGCCATCGAGGGCTTTCCGTGCGGTGAGCCGCCGGCTGGCCTCCTTCAAAGGGGTCGTGTTGAGTGTGACCAAAGGGATCGAATTTGACTCCGGCCTGACCATGAGCGGAGTGCTTGCCCAGACCGCACCCGGGGCCCGGCGCGCGGTGCTGTCCGGTCCCACGCTGGCCTTTGAAGTGGCTCGCGGTGTTCCGACGGCGGCCGTGGTTGCCAGCGGCGATCCGTCGGTTGCCGAGCGGGTGCAGGCGTTGTTTCATCGCCCAAGCATGCGGGTCTATACCAGCCGTGATGTGGTCGGCGTCGAGTTGGGGGGCGCATTGAAGAACGTGATTGCGGTTGCGGCCGGCGTGTGCGACGGGCTGGGATTCGGCGAGAACTCGAAGGCGGCCCTGGTGACACGCGCGATCGTCGAGATTCGGCGTTTGGGCGTCGCCTGCGGAGCGCAAGCCGACACGTTCGCCGGCTTGAGTGGACTGGGCGATCTCGTGGTGACCTGCTTTTCGCCGCTGAGTCGGAATCGCGCCCTTGGCGAACGCCTTGGGCGAGGGGAGAGACTCGATGACATTTTGGCGCGTTCGGTTTCGGTCGCCGAAGGTTATCCAACCGCCCGGGCGGCCTGGCAGCAGGCCCGTCGACACGGTGTCAGCACGCCGATCATCGACGAGGTGTACGCGATGCTTTACGAGGACAAACGGCCTGACCAGGCGGTTCGGGACATCACGGCCCGAGGCTCGAAACCGGAGGATTGGTAATTGGCAGACCGGCGGGAATCCGAGGCTATGGGGATAGGCAACGCGCCGCTGACCCCACTTGAACAGCCGGTCACTGAGCTCCGAGGCGTCGGGCCGGAGCGGGCCGCGCTGCTGGCGCGGCTGGGAATCCGGACGGTGGGCGACCTGCTCCTTCACCGGCCTCGGCGCTATGAAGACCGTCGGCGCCTCGAGCGCATTGCCGGGCTCAAGTTGAACGAATCGGCCACCACACAGGGGCGCATTGTCGCGCAAGGAGTAAAGTATTGGAAACAGCGGCGGAAGTCGCTCTTCGAGTGCGTGCTCGATGACGGCACCGGGCGGCTGCACTGCCGCTGGTGGAACCTCCCGTTCATGGAGAACTACTTCAAGGTGGGAGACGAAGTTCTCGTGTACGGCAAGGTGCGCTCGCTCAAACCGCGCGCAATCGATCATCCGGAGACCGAGACGATCGAGGGCGGGGAAGATCGGTCCATTCACCTGCATCGGATCGTGCCGATCTATCCGCTGACCGAGGGGCTGACGCAACGCTGGTTGCGCGCTTTGATTTGGCGCGCGCTCGAAGCCTGCGGCAACGCCTTCGAGGAGCCCTGGCCGGACCTGAATCGGGGGAATCTCCCGACGCGGGCCGTGGCCGTGCGGCAGCTCCATTTTCCCGACGAGATGGGTGATGCCGAGGCCGCGCGTGGGCGGCTGGCGTTGGACGAATTGACCGATCTGCAACTGGCCATCCAAAGGCGCCGTCGACGGCTTCATGAGCTTGCGCGCGCCCTGCCATGCGGCGGAGACAACCGTTTGATGAAGCGGTTTCTTAGGTCGTTGGGATTCAAGCTCACCGAGTCGCAGACGGAAGTGTTGCGTGAGATTCGGCGGGACCTGGCGGGGAGCCATCCGATGCGGCGCCTGTTGCAGGGGGACGTCGGGTCAGGAAAGACCGTTGTGGCGGCCTGTGCGGCGCTGATGACGCTCGAGAGCGGGTTCAATGTGGCGCTGATGGCCCCCACCGAGATTCTCGCGGAACAGCACGGATGCGTTTTCGCGCGGTGGTTCGGGCCGTTGGGACTGGGTGTGGCCCTGCAGACCGGGAGTCAGAAGTCATTTCTGACAGCGCCAGCAGGCGAGATCGCCGTTTCCCTCGCCGGCCCAGGCGACGCCAAAGACCCGTCCGAACCAGGCGTCGCGTTGGCCGGTCCGGTTGTGACGGTCGGCACGCATGCCCTGGTCGAGGCGGGCTATTGTCCGGACGCTCTTGGCCTGGCTATTATCGACGAGCAGCACAAGTTCGGCGTGGCGCAGCGGGAGCGTTTGGTGCGCAAGGGGCACTACCCTCACTTGCTTGTCATGACGGCCACGCCAATCCCGCGCTCGCTCGGGCTGACGCTTTACGGGGATTTGGACATCTCGGTGATCAACCAAATGCCTGCCGGTCGAGGGCGGGTGCGCACGCATCTCCGCTCCGAATCGAGTTTGCCGAAGGTGTTCGATTTTGTCCGTGAGAAGCTCGGCGAAGGGCGGCAGGCCTACATCGTCTGCCCGCGGATCGAGGAGGGGGACGGCCCGGCGGCCGTGAAGACGGTGCGCGAGGAGTTCGATCGGGTCCGGACGCTGTTTGCGCCGCATGCGGTGGGGCTGCTGCACGGGCGATTGCCCCCGCAGGAGAAGGACCGTGTGATGGAAGGGTTCCGGGCCGGGCGCATTGCGGTCCTGGTCGCGACCTCGATCATCGAGGTGGGTGTCGATGTGCCCAACGCCACGGTCATGGTGATCGAAAATGCGGAGAGCTACGGTCTGGCCCAGCTTCACCAACTGCGCGGGCGGATCGGACGAGGCCGCGAGGAATCGCACTGCATACTTATTGCCGCAGCCTGCACGGACGAGGCGCGCAGGCGGCTCGAAGCGCTCGAGCAGACGAACGACGGATTCCGGATTGCAGAGACTGACCTGCTGCTCCGGGGGCCGGGTGAGTTTCTGGGCCAGGCGCAGAGCGGGATGCCGCGTTTTCGTTTTGTGGAACTGGCGCGGGACCTGGCGTTGGTGGAACAGGCTCGAACGGCGGCTGCCGGCCTTCTCGATTCGGATGCGGCTTAGTCTTGGATCTCGGCGCGGATTTGGTAGTGTCGGCTCATGAAAACGATGTTCAGCGCCCTGCTGATTGCCCTGTTCGTCCTGACCGCCTGCGGGCGCAAGGACTCATCGTCCGCGTCCGGCCAGACCGACGCCGGCGCCGGCGGCAACCCGCTGACCGCCCCTGCCGATTACCTGGGCGCAATCGGTCAAGCGCAAAAGCACTCGCTGAAGACGGTGGACCTCGCATCGGTGACCAAGGCGATTCAGATGTTCCGGACCGAGGAGGACCGTTTTCCTAGCGATCTGAAGGAATTGGTCAAGGAAGGGTATCTTCCGGCGCTGCCACAACTGCCGGCAGGCATGGCCTATCAGTACGATGCCAACACCGGCCAGGTCAAAGCCGTGCGGCAACAGCCCTGAACATGCCGAATCCGGCCACGATCATGACGTATCCAGATCTTGTGGCCATTGCCTGCCTCGCCCTCGCGCACGGCCTCGCCTTCGCCGCCCCGCCGGATCAGGGGCCATTCGAGATTCCCGTGCTGGTGATCAGCTTCTTCCCGACCAACGGGACGCGGATCGATATCCGGGAGACGGGCGACTGGGACGCGCCGCTCGACGAGACTCGATCCAAGGCGCAGCGTTTGACGCGCGAGGTGATGAGCGCGCTCGAACAGGGGTCGCGCTACCACGGATACAAGAATCCCACGGCTCAACCGAGCCTGCGTTATTCAGTGGCGGGCGAACTCGAGTTCCTGCGCCCGCTCCCGACGGTCGCCAAGACCGGGCACACGACGCCTATGACCGATTACGCGCGCATCATGGCCGATGTCGACCTGCGCGAGTGGGTGGAGAAACGGGGCGTGCGCGAGGTGTGGATATGGGGGTACCACGGCGGCAAGGTGGATTTGTGGGAATCGAACATGGCGAGTCCTTATGGCGACGTGAGCAACAGCGACCGCGATCCACACGACCTGCCGGTGTTCGGACGCACTTACACCGTGTACCACTACAACTATCAGCGCGGCGCTTCCGAGGCGGTCGAAAACCACATGCACCAGATCGAAGCCGTGCTCAACGCCGTCGATGGGCGCGACCGCACGCCCCCGGAGCGCTGGCCCGATTTGCTCTTCTGGGGGCGTTTTGTGGGGAGCGATCGCTCGCACAAGATCGTGCGCCCCGGATGCGGCTGGGCGCACTATCCGCCCAATGGGGAGCAGGACTATGATTGGGCCAATCCGCGATTCGTCTTGACCGACATCGAGGATTGGAAGCCTGACGGCACGGGGCACAAGCAGAAGATGAACTGCGAGCGCTGGGGCGGCGACAGCCTCAGGTGGTTTGTCTATTGGATGCAGAATCTGCCCGGGAAGGACAACGGCCTTAGCGACCATGGAAAACCCTTGCGCAACTGGTGGGTCTTTCTCGGCGACTACGATGCGGCGAAACGCCACGGCATGACGCTGGCCGACGAACCCGACAGCATCGAGCGCGCTCCAAAGTGATGAGCGTCGATGAGCCATCCGCATCCGGTTTGGCGACTGTCGCGCTCGCGCGGGCGGCGATGCACACCCGTTTCGAGCTTCTCCTGCATGGCGCCGATCCCGTTGCGCTCCGCGCGGCAGGCGAGCAGGCTTTGGATGAAATCGAGCGGCTCGAAGAGCAACTCAGCCTCTACCGCCCCACGAGCGAGATTGCCCAGGTCAATCGCCGCGCGTTCGAACGTCCCGTGCCTGTCAGCCCGAATGTCTTCCGCCTGCTCGAATGCGCCGCCGAGTTGAGTCGCGCGACCGGGGGCGCTTTCGATCCCACCATCGCGCCCCTCGTGCGGTGCTGGGGTTTCATGGGCGGAAAGGGGTGTCGGCCCGAGGATGACGCGATTGACGTTGCGCGAGGGCAAGTCGGGATCGACGGGATCGAGTTGGATAGCGCGAAGTTCACCGTGCGATTTCGGCGTCCGGGGATGATGCTTGATCTGGGGGCGATTGGCAAAGGCTGCGCCATTGACGCGGCGGTCGATCTGCTGCGCGAGGCGGGCATCGAGAGCGCCTTCATCCACGGCGGCACCAGCAGCAGCTATGGCCTCGGGTTCCCCCCGGACGCATCCGCCTGGAAGGCCGCCATCCCCGTACCGCCCGATTTGACTCGAACCGGCACCGTGTGCATACGGCGCGGCGTTCCCCCGTCGGGGGACAGCACGAATCTGCTCGGCGAAGTCGCGCTCACCGATCTCTCACTCGGCGTCTCGGGCATCTGGAGCAAGTCCTTCCGTGAAGGGGATCGTACCTTCGGGCACGTGATTGATCCACGGTTGGGCGAACCGGTCCAGCGAGCGTGTCTTGCGGCCGTCGTCCTCCCTTGCGCCACCGAAACAGACGCCCTCTCGACTGCCTTGCTGGTCCTGGGCGTCGAGGGCTTGGACGTCATCAGCCGGCTCCGGCCCAACGCTCGATTCCTGCTGGCATGAAAAGGGAAAAGAGGTCAGTGCTCACAATCGACAATCAAGAGTCCAATAGCAGGCAATAAAGCCAGCATCGGAGCGGAACACGGAGTGGGTTGATTCTTGATTGCATTCGGCATGGGTGATCGTAAGTGGGCGCTCGCATGGGCGAACGAGGTCAGCGACGGGAGCCAGCCGCCGATGAAGTTCGATTTGTCTCTGAGCGAATCGGCTGGCTCCCGTTCGCTGGACCGTCTGGTTCGCCTATTCCAGTTTCTGCTTGGCTGGGCGGACTTCATACAGGATGGGATTTTCTTTAAGCAGGCTGGCGGTTTCCGTCGGTGCCTGCTCGAATCGAAGCTCTGCTGTGGCGAAGAGATCAGATGTCTCCGCTTTGAGGTAGCGGGCGGTCATCCGGCAGTATTCGGGGTCGATCTCAATCCCGATGCTATTG
>MWFF01000103.1 GCA_002071485.1 Verrucomicrobia bacterium ADurb.Bin006
GATTGCCCGGCCATGGCCTTCTCTGTGTCCTCGGCGTCTCTGTGGTTCATTCCGTACGGTGACATTCAGCGAGGGGGATCAACCACAGAGGCACAGAGAGCGCGGAGATGGGAGATCGGAGATCGGAGATCGGAGATCGCAGATGGGAGATCGGAGATGGGAGATGGGGGATCGACTGCCGGAGCTGACCTGGTTGATGACTCTGCGGCCCAACAGGCGAACGAGGCCATCGAGGGCGCCTTCAATGAGCGAACGCAACAGTTGCCAGAGCAGCGTCGCATACGTGAGCACTTGCAGCCGCCCAGGAGCAGTATCAGTGGCTCAAGCAAGCCATCCTCAACTGGCGCACGGTCCAGCGCACACTCCGGAAGATGCAACGGCTCAGCCGGGAGGAATTGTTCGGCTCACTGCCTAATCCCCGACGCCGTAAACGCCTCGGGAAAAGAGTGCTGGGGTTGGTCTAGACTCCGCGCGGGAAAGCGGGTATGCGTCCAAAATCACTGAGGCAGTGCCCGGGCTGACTGAGCAGCGTCTGACCGTGCGCAACTCACAGAATATCAACGCAATACGTTGCCTCGACACTCGCGAATTATCGCCAAAATGTCAGATGAAATGACCGTGTTTGGCCGAAAAGCCCGCACGGTTTATTGTTGCTGTGACGGCGAGATGCCGATAGCATTCTGGCAGTTGATGCGCGCTTAGCTCAGTGGAAGAGCACTTCCTTCACACGGAAGGGGTCGCAGGTTCAAGTCCTGCAGCGCGCACCACTTAGGGTCTGTGCAAAAATTGATCGGAAGTAATTTTGCACAGACCCTTAGGCGGCGGTAAGATCAAACCCGGCGGCCACGGCCAAAACCCAGCGCACACGAACTGGTGCCATGCTCCCTCGGTCTGAGACGGAGCCTCGCTAAACGTTGACAGACCGCCGATGCGGGGGTCAACTCAGGCCATGTCCACGTTCAACCGGCCCTCCGACGCTTCGTTGCGGCCCTGCCACGCTGCGGCTTTATCTTCTGTCCCCGCTGGCCTCGCATCGAGACGCGCGTTCCTGCGGCAATCAACCCAGGCGGTCGCGGCGACTGCTCTGGCGGCGGTGTATCGTCCCGGCTACACCGCGGAACGGAACACGCTCAAGATCGCCCTAATCGGCTGCGGCGGACGCGGGACAGGCGCTGCGGCCAACGCCCTGCGGACGCAAGGGCCAACGCAACTTTGGGCGATGGCGGACGCCTTCGAGGATCGGCTGAACAGCAGCCTCAAGACGCTTTCCGAGCAGTTTCCCGCCCAAGTAGCGGTCCCGGCTGAACGCCGTTTCACCGGCCTCGACGGGTTCAAGCGGGCCATGGACGCGGTGGACGCCGGCGACGTTGTTCTCCTGGCGACGCCTCCGGCGTTTCGCCCGATGCATCTCGAATATGCGGTTCAGAAAGGGCGCCATGTGTTCATGGAGAAATCGTTCGCCGTCGATGCCCCGGGCGTCCGGCGCGTCCTGAAGGCGGGCGAACGCGCCGTGGAAAAGAATGTGAAGGTGGCGGGCGGCCTGATGTGGCGCCATGATTTGGCGCGCCGGGCCGTGATCGACAGGATTCACGCCGGCGAGATTGGCGAGCTTGTCCTGCTCCGCACGTACCGCATGCATGGCGCGGTGGGGTTCACACCCAAGCGCACCGGCCAGAGCGAACTCGCACATCAGATCGCCAACTACAACAACTTCACCTGGCTCAACGGCAGCTTCTTCGTCGACTGGCTGATCCACAATATCGACATCTGCTGTTGGGCGAAGAACGCGTTGCCCGTGACCGCGCAAGGCATGGGCGGACGCCAGACGCGCACCGAACCGGATCAGCTCTTTGACCAGTACTTTGTCGAGTACGCGTTTGCCGACGGGACGCGCCTGCTGGCGCAGGGGAGGCACATCAACAAGTGCTACAGTATCTTCTCGGACTTTGCGCACGGGACCCGGGGATCCGCGGTGATCATGGAAAGCCTGGCTTCACCCAAGCCCCGGCTCTACGCCGGCCACGCCCAGACGCGGGCCAACGAGACATGGCGCTACAGCGGGCCCGAGCCCGACCCGTACCAGGTCGAGCAGGACCTGTTCTTTGCCGCCATTCGCGAGGACAAACCCTACAACGAGACCGAACGATGCGCCCACGCCGTGATGGTGGCCATCCTGGGGCGCATGGCGTCCGAATCGGGTCAGATGATCGACTACGGGGACGCGTTAGCATCGAACCTCGAACTGGCACCCGGCCTGGATGAGTTCACTCTCGACTCGAAGGCCCCGGTCGAGCCCGACGTGCAGGGGCGGTATCCGATCGCCATGCCGGGCCAAACCAAGGTCATTTAGGCACTTTGAGCTTGGAAACGGCCATAAGCGAACTAGGGTTGCCGCCGGTGCGTTACTGTGTCCTTTTGCTCTGCCTGCCGCTCCTGGCGAGTCCGCTGGTGGCCGCGCCCGCCAAGCCGGCGAAAATCGTCAAGGTGCTCCCCCATTATGTCGATCTCGAGGGACGGATCGCGCTCGCGCCGAGCCTGTTCGAGCGCGACGCCTACCAGGCCGTGCTGCGCCTAAACCGCACCCTGTGCTCGGGCCTTCGTTTCGACGTGCGATGGAAAGCCAGGTCGTCACCAACCGCCAAGCTCAAACTGCGACTCGAGTTGGTGACCTCGACGGGGAGCCGCGAGCGTCCGCTGGCGCTCGAAACGCCAGTCCGGCCAAAGTCCTTTGGGGGGTGTTGGGCGCGATTGGCGCTCGAGGGTGAGGCATTCCGCAACGCAGGCGAGGTGATCGCGTGGCGCGCCACTCTGTGGAACGGAGACCAACTCGAGGACGAGCATCGCTCTTTCCTGTGGTGAATCGTCCTTCCGCATGTCGCCGCGTCTCCTTTGCACTGCAATCGATGATCGTCCTGGATTGCGTCAGCAGCGGTTCCCAGCTCAGAATCCGCGCGGCGGGTGGCCTCGGGATGCAGCTTTGCCGCGCGGTGTCTCAGTGAATTGTCGTGCCATTCATGCAAGCCACCACCGTCTCGATCCCTTGGATCAAAGTTGTTCTCCTCTGTCTGCTGGCCTGTCCGCCGATCCGCGGCGCGGGACGGACGATTGCGTACGGTGATCCGCCCCGGTCTCCGCGGCCCGGCGAGGATTGGCGAGGCGCCCGGCGAGTGGCGCTCGCCCATTCGGGCGGCGCCGGGTTCGCGATCGGTCTGTCCAGCCGCGAGGAATCGCGCATCGCCTACAACACCCTCTACGCCGCCGGGGAATACGCGGACTCGGCGTGGGATGGGAGCGTATCGACTTGCGTGGCCGGGACGACCGCCTCGACGTTCAAGGAGTTGACCCTGCTTCGAGTCAATTACTTCCGCGCCATGGCAGGCGTTCCAGCGACTGTCGTTCTGGATGACACGTTCAACAGCAAGAACCAGGCGGCGGCTCTGATCATGGCCGCCAATGACATGCTGAGCCACACACCGTCAGCCGAGTGGCATTGCTACACCGCCGCCGGTCAGGAGGCGGCGGGCAACTCCAATCTCGCCTTGGGATTGTCGGGGCCGGATGCCATCAGCGGTTACATCCAAGACGACGGCGCAAACAACTACCCCGTCGGGCACCGCCGCTGGGTGCTCTACCCCCAGACGCGGCTGATGGGCACGGGCGACATACCCGCCTCGAACGCGTGGAAAGCCGCGAACGCCAACTGGATTCTCGATGGGCACTTCTTCGATCCGCGTCCGGCCACGCGGGACGGCTTTGTCGCGTGGCCTCCTCCCGGTTTCGTGCCCTATCCGATCGTCTTCCCGCGTTGGTCCCTGTCATACGGCAATGCGGATTTCAGCGGCGCGACCGTGAGCATGAGCGACGGCGGTGTCCCGCTTGCGATCGTGGTCGAGCCGATCGAGACCGGCATGGGCGAGAATACCCTGGTCTGGTATCCGGCGGCTCTCGACCCAACCTCCGCGTCGGCTTGGCCGCGTCCCGCCGTCGACACCACCTACGCGGTCGCGATTTCGAATGTGCTGGTTGCGGGCAAACCGACGAGTTTTTCGTACTCGGTAACGGTGTTCGACCCCCAGGTGGCAGGACCAGACACGCAGTGGGCGACTGTCACCGGCCCCAACCCGGCGGCATTGAATCAGCCCAACCTCTACTCGATCAGCCCCCTGTCGCGCGCAACCGGCTACCAGTGGTTGTGCGCACGCCCCGCGGCGCTGAACGTGATCGAAAGTGCCGATAGCGGTCTGGGCGGTTTCACGGCGAGGACCAGTCCGGACTACGATCTCCTCGTCACGGTGCCATCGTATTCTGGCAAGTTCTACAGGCTGGCGCATCCGGCGCCGACCGACCAGACCCTCACGTATCAGCGTCTCCTGCTGCCGGGCGCGGGGGCGCAGGTGTCGTTTCGCAGCCGGCTGACCCTGGCCACCAGCGCCCAGCAGGCCAAGGTGCAGATCTCACCCGATTCCGGCTTGAGCTGGCGGGACGTCTACACCCAGGCGGGCACCAATGACGTCGCCGGCTTGGGCGAACTCGAGTTTGTCAACCGCACAGTGTCCCTGGCGTCGTTCGCCGGACGCCCCATTCTGCTGCGGTTTAATTACCAAGTCGACCCCGACCGCCCCTACTACGTCAACACGGATGTCGGCGTTGGGTGGCACTTCGACAACGTCAAGTTCACCGACACCCAGGAGCTGCAGAATCCCGTGACAGCGCCGGCCAACGCGGATATCACCTTCAGCTTCGGCCCACTCGAGACGGGCGATCACGTTCTTTGCGCCCGCGCGCAGTACTACAGCAGGTACTACGGCGAATGGGGAGTCGTCAGCAGGGTCAACGCCAAGAACCTGCCCACGCCGACAATAGAAATTTCCGGTCCACCTCGTCTCGAAGGCGGCAAGACGATCGTCGAATTCCAGGTCACAAACTACCGATCGACGCTCGTGTTCGATCTCATGCGCGCCACCAACCCCGCCGGCCCCTGGCAGGCCGACAGCCAGGCGGCGATCGAGGGCGTCTCCGCCAACACGCGCTTCCGCCTCTCGAGCCCGTCGACCGCCACCGGGCCCGTCTTCCTCCGCGTGCGCGCGCGCTAGCGCACGTTTCTCACCAACTTCGGAAGAACGCGGAGCCGATGTCATCGAAAGGTGCACTCATGCGCGCCAGCCAAGCGGGTCTTTCACCAACGGACGGGTGTACTACTCTCAATTTTTACACAGACCCTAACGCTCGGCCCGCCCGGTGAGTTGCGGTTGTTTCGTGGGGCCGAACGAGACATTGACTGCCTGATCGAACGTCACCTGGTCGCCGGAGAACCTGAGCTTGAACGTGGCCACGAAGGGCGTTTCATAGGCGCACATCTTCACAACATAAGTATCGTCCGCCGTCCAGGCGCCGCTCACGCAGACCGGTTGTTCGGGATAAGGACCGAACGGATGGCGCGCCTTCGTCCACGCGTTCTTTCCGCAAGCCAGGCGGCGTTCTACCCCGCCGATCCGAGTCACGAGCGTGACGCCCTGGCCATCGGTTCCGACCTCGAGTCCGATCGTCTCCAGCTTCCGCTCGTTCGCGGCGAAGACGAATCGCCTGCCTGAGATTGTTGACGCCATCGGGGAGGAAGGCCGGCCCTGCGCCGGCGGCAGTTCGAGACCCGCAAGCCTGCGTTCGAGTGCCTTCTGAGATTCGCGATCGGCGGGCATCGGCTGCGCACCCAATGCAGGCAGAAGCCGGTCCCAGACCAGATTGAGGACCTGCTGCATGTCTCCCAGGCCGCCCGTGATCGCAATCACCGCATCGAGGCGGGGCACAACCACACAGTACTGGCCGAATGCGCCGTCGCCGCGGTAGGCGCCGTGGCGACAGCGCCAGAACTGGTAACCGTAGCCCTGGTCCCAGTCGCTGTTCGGATTGCTGCCGGTCGCCACCTGGAGGCCGGTGGCGGCCTCGACCCACGCGCCCGGGAGCAGAGGCTTGCCGCCCCATTGCCCTTTCTGCAAGTAGAGTTGGCCGAACCGCGCGATATCCTCCGTCCGAACGCTCAATCCATAGCCCCCGAGCGTGATCCCCTCGGCATTGGCGCCCCAAGTCGGATGCTCGATCCCGAGCGGCTCGAAGAGTCGGGGGCGCAGGTAGTCGAGCACGGTCTCTCCCGTGACCTTTTGAACGATCGCCGACAACATGAACGTGGCCGCCGTGTTGTATTTGAAGTGCGTGCCCGGCTTGTGAGGCACCGGGTGATCGAGAAAAAGTTTGACCGTGAGATTGCCCGCGCGCCAAACAGGTTCGTCCTGATGCCCCGTCGCCATGCGTAACAGATCGCTTACGCGCATCGCCTTCAGGTTGGCGCTCGGCTCGGCGGGCGCATGCTCGGGAAAGAACTTCAGGACTTCGTCGTGCACGCTGAGTTTGCCCTCGGCCACGGCCAGACCCACCGCCGTCGAAGTGAAACTCTTGCTCAGCGAATACAGCTCGTGCGGGCTCTGCGGATTGTAGGGCGCCCACCACCCTTCCGCCACCACGTGGCCATGCCGGACCAGCATGAAGCTGTGGATGCCCTCGATCTCGCGGTCGGCCGCATCGACGAATGCGAGCAGCGCCGAGGACGAGACGCCTTGCTGCTCGGGGCTGCTGCGCGGCAAGGCCAAGGCCGTGTCGGGCGCCGCGGCGCATCGCAGGTTCAGGGAAACAGCGAATAGAATGCAGACGAACTTGAATGAGGTTTTCATAATACGCTCGACGTCGAGCTTGCCCAAATCCGGGCCGTACGTCTGCCAGAAAATGGTTGGTGGTTGAGCGTTGAGCGTTGAACCGGGGAGGTTCTAATGGCAATCGTATTCTTGCTCGTAATCCTCTGTTGTCGATTACGATTACGATTACGAGTGCGACTGAGAGTGAGAGTGGGAGTGGGAATGGGCAACTTCAATTCATGGGCCCAATGCGTTCTCAAAAGCGAAACACCGCCCTCAGTCGCGATGGCGAGGGACGCGGCGTCCCCTCTCCAGCCTTTTGTTCTTCATGAATTGGCGCTGCAGCGCCGCCGATTCGATTTGTCTTGTCCGCGGATTCCTACTATTCTGGCCTCCGTGACGCTGGGTGGCAAAAGGTCTCTGGCCGCCTTTCTGATCGCGGCCGGCGCATTGAGCGCATATCGCGGGTCGTGCGATGACGATGCCTGGCCTCTGTTGACAGGGCCGGGTCCATGCGCGCCCATCGAGATTCGACACCCCATGTCTGGCGCGGTCATGCCGACCAACATGCCTGCCCCCGCGGTGCTGTGGAAGACGAACGTCGCCGGGATCGACCGCTGGGCGGTTGGGATCCGAGCCAGGGGGCAAAGGTGGGTCTACGACCGCATCCAGCCGATCTGGCGTCCGCCGGCATCGGACTGGCTGCGCATCAAAGAGGCGGCCCAAGGCGATCCGATCGAGTTGGTTGTGGCCGGTGCGGGGCCCGGCAAGGGCGAGCCGCCGTTGGCCCGAGGCTCGATTCAGTTCGCTGTTTCTCGTTGGGCCGTTCAAACGCCCTTGTTCTACCGCGAGGTGAATCTGCCGTTCGCCGACGCGGTCAAGGACCCATCGAAGATTCGCTGGCGGTTCGGCGCGCTCGACTGCCCCACCGCGTCTCCGGTGGTGCTCGAAAACCTGCCGGTCTGCGGCAACTGCCACTCATTCAGCCGGAACGGCGAGTTCCTGGCGATGGACGTCGACTACGCCAACAGCAAGGCCTCCTATGTCATTACCCGGACGGCTCCGGAGATGCGATTGGCGACGAGCGATCTGATCACCTGGAATGACTATAAGCCAGAGGACGGTCGCCAGACCTACGGCCTCTTGTCGCAAATCTCTCCCGATGGCCGCTACGTCCTGAGCACGGTCAAGGACCGTTCCGTGTTCGTCCCCCGGCCAGAGCTGGCCTTTTCGCAACTCTTTTTCCCTCTCAAGGGCATTGTGGCGGTCTATGACCGGCAAACCAGGCAGTTCTTCTCGCTGCCGGGTGCCGATGACCCCGTTTTCGTGCAAAGCAACCCCACGTGGAGCCCCGATGGCCAGTGGGTGGTGTTCGCCCGGAATCGGGCCTACGAACTCGAAAAGACGCGCGACACGGGCAGGATTCTCCTGACGCCGGAGGAATGCGAAGAGTTCCTCGAACGCGGTCGGGAGTTTCGATACGATCTCTATCGCGTCCCGTTCAATGGCGGGGCCGGCGGCGTCGCCGAACCGTTGCGCGGGGCCTCGGCCAACGGGCGCAGCAACTTCTTTCCCAAGTATTCGCCGGATGGCCGGTGGATTGTCTTCTGCCAGGCTGCGAACTACATGTTGCTCCAGCCCGACAGCGCGTTGTTCATCATCCCGGCGGAGGGCGGCGAGCCCAGGCGGCTCGGATGCAACCTCGGCCGCATGAACTCGTGGCACACATGGTCTCCGGACGGACGCTGGTTGGTCTTCTCGTCCAAAGAGCACTCGGATTACACCCAGCTCTATCTGGCGCTCATAACGGAGAACGGCGAGGCCAGCCCGCCGGTCTGGCTCGAGCACATGGTCGCCCCCGGACGCGCGGCCAACATCCCCGAGTTCGTTGCCTTGCGTCCGGACGCGATCGGGCGGATTCGGGAGCAGTTTCTTGACGACTACTCCTACACACGCGCGGGCAACGAGTTCTACCGGGCTGGCGAAGCCGATCGCGCGATCGAGAAGTTTACACTTGCGCTCGCGATGAACCCGGACAACGCCATGGCCCATCAACGGCTGGGTTTCCTGCTGTTCCGGGTCAAGAACCGGCTTTCGGACGCGATCGGCCACTCGCGCGCCGCCGTGCGGCTCGAACCCCAAAACGGGTTCGCCCATTTCGATTTGGGGGCCGCCCTGGCGGCCCAGGGCGATCTGACTAACGCCGCCGTTCACCTCGAGGAATCGGTGCGCCTGCTGCCCCGCGGCTTCGACCGCCAATACAACGTCGTCGATATGCGCCTTGCCTGGGCCGAGGTCTGCTACCGACTCGAACGCTATGCGCAGACCGTCGAGGTGCTCGAACCGGCCCTCGAACGCGCCCACGCCCACGCCCGCGCGAATTACCTCACGGCCATGGCCCGAGCCTGGCTCGACGAAACCTCGACCACCACCCCCTTCTTCGAACGCGCGGTCGGGTCCGAGCCGCGCCTGGCACGATTGCCCGACTACCACGACCTCCTCAGCCGGAATTATGTCAACCAAGGGCTCTACGCCGAGGGCCTCGACGCCGCCCAGACCGCACATCGGCTCGCCCTGGCCGCCGGACGCGCGCAACAGGCCGCGAAACTCGAACGGCGAATCGAGTTGTGCCGAAGTCGCTTGTCCGGAAACGCGAAAGACAAATGAGGGGGCATGACGGTTGAAACCGATTCGTGTCCCTCGTGGTGGATGCCTCTTTTCCGTGCCCCCTGTTTTGCCCGTTTTTTGCTTGCCCTCCCTTGCGATTTCGTCAGAGTGTGCGCATGGCAATCCGCAAGGTCTTCAACACCTGTACGGTGTCGTGTGCCCTATGCGCGAGGAGGGAGCGCGACGCATTCCGGCACAGCCTGCGGAAGGTTCATTCGCAGACCGCACGTGCGCCGTCCGGGCATCGACTCGGGACGGGCACGACAACGGAGTAACCACACAAACCAACACCAGAGATAAGCAACCATGAAAAGAACAACACTCATAGGCCTGGCGGCCTCGGTGTTCCTGCTCGCCGGCGCCATCCAGGCCCAGACATTCACGGGCATAGACCTGGGCTCGCCCCTGTTGTCCGGCTCGGCAACCGACAACGGCGACGGCACCATGACCATCGTCGGAGGCGGTGCGGACATCTGGGGCACGGCAGATTCGGGGTTCTACTACTACACCACCATGAGCGATCCGGTTTGGGACGCCGTGGTGCGGGTCCGCGACCTCGTCAATCATGACGACGCAGGCACCGGCACGATCGGTGACGACGGCTGGACCAAGTGCGAACTGATGGTGCGTTTGCCCGACGAATGGGCTGGTATGCCGATGGCCGATGATCCCTTCATCGCCAACATGACGACCCGTTCAGGCGGACAGAACCAGATCGGGCCCCAGTGGCGCACAGCCCGCGCCGGCAACGCCGATTGGAACGCGCTGGGCCTGACCATACGTCCGGATTACCCCAACGTCTGGCTCAAGATCGAGCGACGCGAGGCGCTGTTCACCCTCTATTACGGCACCGACGGCGCGACTTGGAACAAGTACGTCGACATTGACACTTCCAAGAGCGATCTGGTCGGCGCGGACAACTCGACCACATTCGGCACGGCCTGGCCGGCGGAGGTTTATGTGGGCATCGCCGTCACCGCCCACTACGATGGGGACCCGACGGGCGGCATCGCCACCATCTCGGATCTCAAGGTGACCAAGCTCACCACCCCGCCTGATCTCCAGATCGTCACGGATGTCCAGGACACTTCGGCGGTTGCCGGCACGGCGGCCCTGTTCGAGTTTGAAGCCGTCAATGCCGCAATCCCCAACGGCTACGTCTCCTCATACCAATGGTCTCGTAATGGAACCGACATCCCCGGCGCGACCGGATCGAAGCTCAACATAATCGTCGGACCCGATGACAACGGCGTCAAGTTCAAGTGCCGGGCCTCTTTTACTGGCGCCACGCTCGACAGCCGCGAGGCTACTCTCACCGTCACTCCGGGGACCCTCTACTCCGGCTATGCCAAGTGGGAGTTCTTCGACAACCTTAGTCGCGGAGTCGTCTCGTCCGGCAATTGTGGTCCGGCGAACATGATCATGACCACGACCGGCTTCGAGACGGTGACGGACTTCTCGGACACCTACGCCTCGAGGCTGAGCGCCTGGTTCTACCCGCCTGCCGACGGCAAGTATGTGTTCTTCATCTCCTCCGACGACGATGCGGACCTGTATCTGAGCACCGACGCCAGCCCGGCCAACAAACGGCTGATCGCCCAGGAAGCGGGCTGGAGTCCGGCGCGAAGTTGGGTCGGCATCGGGGGAGCGCCCAGCACGGTCACCCAGAAACGATCCGATCAGTGGTCCCCCGATGACGGCGAGACCACTCCGGGTGCCGAGGGCTACGACTTGCTCAAAGACACGCCGTATTACATCGAGGCCATTCACCACGAAGGCGGCGGCGGCGACAACCTCGCTGTCACATACAAACTCATCGACGATCCTGATCCGGTGAACGGCGACGCGCCCCGACTGGTGGGCTCTGTGATCCGTTACCTGTCGTGGGCGGTGACCAAGCTCGATGTGGCCACTCAACCGGTGGATGCCACAGTGTTCGAGGAACAACTCGCTCAGTTCCATGCCGTGTTCGACACGGACAGCGAGACCCTGCCCCAGTTGCAGTGGCAGCGCAAAGCCCCCGGTGGCACCACGTGGGAAAACATCGGTGGCGTCGTTCGGGCGACAGACTCGACCATCGCGTTCACGGCCCGGCTCTCCGACAACGGCGCCAAGTTCAAATGCGTCGCTACCCTGCCCGGCCCGGCGATGTCCACGGAGACTGCCGAGGTCACCCTGACTGTCAACGAGGCCATGTTCGTCACCGGCCTCGTGAAACAGGAAATCTGGGGACCAAACAACTCGAGCGTCACGCGTGCCATGGTCGAGGCCGGCACCGCCGGAGTGCCAAACAGCATTAACTACCTCAGCTCCTTCGCGACGACCGACTTCGCGGACTACTACGTGCAGCGTCTGAGCGGCCTGTTCGTGCCGGAAGTCACGGGCACCTACGTGTTCTTCATTTGCTCGGACGACGACAGCGATCTGTTCCTGAGCACGAACGCTGATCCGGCCAACAAACGGCTCATCGCTCAGGAAACGGCTTGGAGCGGAGCGCGCCAGTGGGTATCGAGTGGCGGCGGCTCGAACGTGGCCCAGAAGAGGTCCGATTACTTCGTAGACCCCACGACGCAGGAGTCGCCGGGTGCAGCGGGCTTCAACCTCACGAAAGGTCAGAGGTACTACATCGAGGCTGTGCATCATGAAGGCAGCGGCGGCGATAACCTCGCCGTGACCTACATGATGATAGCTCCGACCTATGAGGATGAACCTGTGGACGGCGACTACACAAGACTCGCCGGGGATCGCATCGGTGTGTTGGTTCCCGCGCCCAAGAACCTCCAGATCACGGTCGAGCCGCAGGACGCGACGGCCCACGGCTGGGATCGGGCGATCTTCACTATCGATGCCACGGCGGAAGCCGTCTTCCCACCCACCTACCAGTGGCGGCGAAACGGCACTCCGATCCCGGGCGCTACCGCCAAGGTCTACTCGCTGCTCACCAGTGCGAGCGATGACGGCGCCAAGTTCGATTGCGTCGTCTCGCTGGCCGGTTATCCGACGACCGTCACGAGCCGGGAAGCCACGCTCAAGGTGCTCGGCGATGCTGTGTTTGTCCCTGGCTCGCTCATGGAAGAGCGCTTCAACAATGCGAATCGCGACGCTGTCAATATTGGCAACGTCGGTGCGCCCAACCAGGTGAACTATTGGACAAGCTTCGAGGGACCGGTCAACGATGCCGACAACTACTCGCGGTCCGTCAGCGGCATCTTCATCCCGGCGGTGACTGGCGAGTACGTGTTCTTCACCTGCTCGGATGACGACAGCGACCTCTGGATCGGCACCAACGATCAGCCGGCCAGCAAGAAGTTGGTCGCACAACAACAGGGCTGGAGCAATAACCGTGAATGGCTCACCGCCAATGGCGGCGAGGCCAGCATGAAGCGATCGGACACGTGGTCGCCCGACGGCGGGATGACAATGCCCTATAGCGGAGGCATCCATCTCGAAGCGGGCGTCCGGTACTTCATCCAGGGCGTGATGCATGAAGGCTCGGGCGGCGACAACCACAGCGCCACCTTCAAGGTGGGGCTCGCATCTCCCGACCCAGCCAACGGCGACGAGACCGCCTTCGTCTCGGGCGTCATCGGCCGCATGGAATCCCCGGTGGTCGAACTCCCCGAGATCACGAGCGTCAAAGCCAACTCTGACGGCACGCTCACCGTGACGTGGACCGGTGGCGGGACGCTCCAGTACACGACCTCTCTCACCCCGCCGGTGAGCTGGACCGACGCGACCGGGGCGACCAGCCCGTACACGTTTACGCCACCGGCGAGCACATTGTTCGGACGAATTGTGAAGTAGCTCGTCTGTCTGCATCGAGTCACAGAGGCCGGGGGTTCTCCCCGGCCTCTTTTTTTCGCAGACCTTCGCAGCATTGACGGGCGCGGCGTGTCTCGTATGGTTATCCCAATCTTATGAATTCCATGCTTCCTGCGCTTCGCCGTTCCGCTCTGTTGGGCTTGATCGTTGTTCCTTGCCTCGCTGTTGTCACAACTGCCAGGGCCGCCGAAGACGGCGTGACGGCGCCCGGTGCGAAAGTCGAGCGTTTGGCTGGCGACTTCGAATTCACCGAGGGCCCGACCGCAGACGCCACCGGCAGCGTGTTCTTCACGGACCAACCCAACGATCGCATTCTCAAGTGGAGCGTCGACGGCAAATTGTCGGTGTTCATGCAGCCCGCCGGTCGGGCCAACGGCATGTGCTTCGATGCGCAAGGGCAGTTGATCGCCTGTGCGGACGAGAACAACGAACTCTGGTCCATCAGCCCGGACGGCAAGAAGACCGTGCTGCTGAAGGAATACGAGGGGAAGCGGCTCAACGGCCCCAACGACGTCTGGGTGCGTCCTGGCGGCGGACTCTATTTCACGGATCCGTTCTACAAGCGCTCGTGGTGGCAGCACACCCAAATGCCCCAGGACGGCCAGCACGTCTATTACCTGGCCCCCGACGGCAAGACACTGAGCCGCGTGGCCGACGATCTGAAAACGCCCAATGGCATTGTCGGCACGCCCGACGGCAAATCGCTGTTCGTCGCCGATATTGGCGCGGGAAAGACTTATCAATTCGACATTCAGGCTGACGGGCGGCTCGCGAACAAACGGTTGTTTTGCGATTTGGGCTCGGACGGCATTACCCTCGACACCGAAGGGAATCTCTATCTCACCGGCAAAGGCGTTTCCGTCTTCGATCGCACGGGTAAGAAGATCGAGCAGATCGATGTGCCGGAGCCCTGGACCGCCAACGTCTGCTTCGGCGGGGCGGATCGTCGGACGCTGTTCATCACCGCGAGCAAGGGCCTCTACGCGATCCGCACCCGCATCGCGGGCACCAGGCAGGGGAAATAGCGAGGGAAAGGGCGCTGACGAGACTGCCGCAGACAGCCTGGGATGCGCCGGTTCATCACAGGCGCATCTCGCGTTTTTCGCTCTGACATTCTCGTAATCGTAATCGTAATCGTAATCGACATGAGCCGCATATTCGATCATGAGAAACTGGAAGTGTATCAGACATCTCTGGCCTTCATCGCCTGGTTGGACCCGGTTCTGCAGCGGCTGCCCAAGTCGCTCTCGGTGACCGATCAACTCGACCGAGCCAGCACCTCCATCCCGCTGAATATCGCGGAGGGAAACGGTAAATTCACCAGTCCGGACCGCTGCCGGTTCTTTGATATTGCCCGCGGGTCGGCCTTGGAGAGTGCAGCCGCCCTGGACGTGTTGGTAGCCAAGGGCCTTTGTTCCCGAGAAGACGTTCTGCCTGGCAAAGATCGCCTCTGGAGCATCGTTTCGATGCTGGTCGGCTTGATCAAGTCCAACTCGGATTACCGGGTTCACGAAGGCAGTCCGGAATAGAGATTACGATTACGATTACGATTAGGATTACGATTAGGATTGCGACAGGCCAGGAAGGCTGAACGATGTGGGACGCATCCGTTCATCACAGGCGCATCTCGCGTTTTTCGCCCTTTGCGCACCGTTGGCGGGTTGCCTATCCTCGGCCCAGTGTTGTTCAAAAAAGTCACGTTGATTGGCGTCGGTCTGCTGGGCGGATCGCTCGGCCTCGCCCTGCGCCGTCGTCGGCTGGCCGCGGTCGTCACGGGCTGCGTGCGCAGGGCGGTCGGCATCGACGAATGCCTCGGGGTCGGTGCGGTGGACGAGGCGACTCTCGATCTCGAAGCCGCGGTGCGCGGTGCCGATCTGGTCGTTCTCTGCACTCCCATCGGTCAGATGGCCCAACTCGCGGCGCGCTTCGGACCCGCTTTGAAACCCGGCGCATTGGTCACCGATGTCGGAAGCGTCAAAGGCACCGTTGTGCGGGAGGTCGAACCGCTGGTTGCGTCCGCTGGGGGTCTGTTCCTCGGCAGCCATCCGATGGCCGGCGCGGAAAAGACGGGGGTTGGCGCCGCTCGAGCCGATCTCTACGAAGGCGCGGTGTGTGTCATCACGCCCACGGGGCATTCCGACAACGGGGCGCGCGATAAAATCGAGGCGTTTTGGAGGGCGCTGGGTTCCCGCATCCTGGTGTTGTCGCCGGAACAGCACGACGATCTCGTCAGCCGATCGAGTCACCTCGTGCAGGTGGTCGCTGCGCAGTTGGTCAACTATGTCCTCGGACCTGACCGTCCTCCCGAGCAGCGGCTGCTCTGCGCGGGTGGTTTTCGCGACGCCACCCGAATCGCCTCCGGCTCGCCCGAGATGTGGCGGGACATCGCCCTCGCCAATCGCAGGAGCCTCGCCCGTGCCCTGGATGAGTTGACGGTCGAGTTGCACGCCGCGCGCCGGCTCATCGAGGACGGCAACCAGGAGGCCTTGGCCAGTTTCTTCGCCCGAGCCAAGCTGCGTCGCGACGCCTGGATCGACTCGAACACCTCGCCTGAATAACCATGCCATTGCCCGACCTCATCGCCATCGAGCCTCTGACCGGACGCGTGCGCGCGGAGGTGACGGTCCCGGGCTCGAAGAGCGTCACCAATCGCGCCCTGACGCTCGCTGCGTTGGCGTCCGGGACGACGACGCTGCGCGGGGCTCTCTGGAGTGAAGATACCCGGCTCATGGCCGAGGCCCTGCGGCGGCTCGGTTTCGCCATCGAAGTCGCGCCGGATTCGGACGAATCGAGCAATCGCACAATCGTCGTCGAGGGCCGCGGTGGCGTGGTGCCGTCGGGCGGTTCGGTGGCGCAACCGCTCGATCTGGATGTGGGCAACGCAGGCACCGCCGCCCGGTTCCTGGCCGCGCTCGTCTGTCTCGGAGCGGGAGTCTACCGACTCGAAGGCTCGCCGCGAATGCACGAGCGACCCCAGGCCGACCTGTTCGTCGCTCTGCGGGAACTCGGCTATCGCATCGACGCCCCCAATGACCGTCTGCCGGCCTTGATCCATGGCGGCGGGACGCGCCCGGGATTCTGTCGGGTGCGGATTGATCAGAGTTCGCAGTTCGCCTCGGCCCTGCTCCTGAGCGCGCGCGCCGGAGGATGGACCGTGCTGGTCGAGGATGAAAGCGCCGACGAAGCGCCCTATGTCCGCATGACCAGGGAACTCGTCAGCCTGTTCCCCCCACGCGGCGGCGAATGCGCCATCGAAGCCGACGCTTCGAGCGGGAGTTATTTCTGGGCGGTCAACGCACTGAGCGCTGATCAACACACCCAGACCCATCGCGTCCGCGTCGCGCGGTGGCCGGCCTCCGGATGGCAGATCGATGAACGCTTTCCGCGCTGCATTCCCTTGCCTCTCCGACTGTCCCGCCAGAGCGACCTGGGCGACAGCATCATGACCGCGATCGTCCTCGGACCGCTCGCACCGCATCCGACGGCTTTCACCCATTTGGGCCGGCTCCGGGTCCAGGAATGTGAGCGGGTGCGCGCCCTGCGCGCGGAGTTGGAGCGCTGCGGCGCGGCCATCGAGGAGGAGGGCGACACCCTGCGCATATTGCCGTCCGCCCTCCACGGCGCCGACATCGAAACCTACGGCGACCATCGCATGGCGATGTGCTTCGGGATTCTGGGATTGAAAGTCCCCGGGATCAGAATCAAGAATCCGGCCTGCGTGAAGAAGTCATTCCCGGATTTTTTTCGGAAGCTGGCGGCCCTTCCGCCAAAGGGCCTCGGGGCAACAGTCCGGGATGCGCGCACCGGGCGTGTTCTGTCGCCCGGAGAGCTGATGGCCGAGTGAGGATTGAAGCTGTTCCCGTGAAGGCCCCTGCATCGCCGATCGTCATTGCGATTGATGGCACCAGCGCCAGCGGCAAGAGCACCAACGCCAGACTGGTCGCCAAGGCCCTGAACTTCGTGTACGTCGATACCGGGGCCATGTATCGCACGCTCGCCTGGTACTGCCTCAAGAAGCGGGTGGACATCAACGACGCCAAGGCCGTCGCCGACCTCTGCCGGCGTTGGAAGACCAAGCTGATCTGCAGCGATGGCCAGGCGCGCCTCCTGGTCGACGGGTATTGCCCCGAGAGCGAAATCCGAACCACCGAGACCAGCGCCGCCGTCCCTCACGTCGCCGCCGTTCCCAAAGTGCGCGCCTGGATGAAGCGCACCCAGCGCGCCTGTCTCCAGTTTGGCAGCCTCGTCATGGAAGGCCGCGACATCGGCACGAACGTCTTTCCCGAAACCGACTACAAGTTCTACCTCGATGCCTCGTTGGAGGAGCGGACGCGCCGCCGGGTGGCCGACGGGGTGCGTGAGAACCTGGCTGCCCGGGATGAGCGTGACAGCCAGCGCGCCGCCGCGCCGCTCATGATTCCGCTGGGCGCGGTGATCGTGAACAACTCGGGCCAAACGCCCGAGGAAACCAGCGCTTTTATCCTGGCCGAAATCCACCGGCGCCAACAAGCGCGGCGCGACCGGCTCGGTCCTCGCTTGAATGCCGAGGCGACGTAAACCAGGCCCCGTTCAGCGGCGAGCCGACTCGAGCCCGCATTCGAGTATGCGATGAACCTGACCTACTACCTGGGGTGGCGCCTGGCCCGATTGGGTTCAAAGACCTACTTCCGCGGACGCGCCTATCATGCCGAAAGGGTGCCAACCCAGGGACCGATCATTCTCGCCGCCAACCACGCCTCGTATGTCGACCCCCTCCTCATCGGCGCGCCCCTAGCGCGCGACATCCATTACCTGGCCCGAGCCTCTTTGTTCCGGCATCCCTTCGCCAATTGGCTGCTCCGTTCCGTCAACACGGTCCCCGTCGAACGCGACAGTGGCGGCGGCGCCGGCCTCAAGGCCATCTTCGAGCGATTGCGCGCCGGGGCGGGGATTCTGCTCTTTCCGGAAGGGACGCGCACCCGCGACGGACGCCTTCAGCCGGCCCGCTCCGGGATCGGCCTGGTCGTGATCAAGTCCGCTTGTCCCGTCGTGCCGGTCCGTGTCTTTGGCAGCTTCGAGGCCTACGGACGCCACATGCGGTTCCCCCTGCCTAAGCCGGTCGTTGTGAAGTTCGGATTAGCGCTCGATTTCGTTGCGCTGCGGACGGAGGCCCGGACCTGTTCCAAGGAACGACTCAAGGCCATCTACCAGCAGGTGGCGGACGAAATCATGGATGCGATCGCCCGGCTCGAACCGTGCGCCGACCGCACGCGGTTCCCGTGAATCGCCCCTCCGACACCGATTCATGGGCGCAAATTCGGTCTCGAATGAAAACCAACAAGCGAACAGGCGTTGCTTTTGCTCTCAACGGGCTGCTGATGCTTATCGCGACACCATTATCGCGATCCCCGCGTCACTGCTGCTCCCTTTGTTGGGCAAGGCCAAACTGAAGGCCCAGGGTGGCCAGTGCATGAGCAAGGCCACGGTCTTTTCATTTGGAGCGGTGCTTGACGAGTATCTGGAAAGGGATTTGGGGATTGTTCTGGCAGCGCTCCTGCAGGGCGGGCCAAGAAGCCTCGGGGTGAAGGTCCGCCTTGAGCGCGATCAGGCAGATGCGCAGGGCCGAGAGGTTGCAGTTGAGATTGTAGTTTTTGGAGCGGGTTTTGTCTTCGCGCATGCAGGTGTCACGTACCCAGTGGTTGCGGCTTTCGCTGCCGCCCCAGTGGCCGCGGGCCAGTTCTGCAAAGCGGCGGGCGCAGCCCGGGGCCGGCAGAAGGCTGGTGGTGTAGAAGGCGACGGTGGGCTCTTCGCTTTGATCGAAGGTGGTGGTGCGCTCAATCACGACCAGAGCGCGCGCTGCGGGCAGCCCGGCCTCCAGCGGTTCGAAGGGATAGACTCTTATCCGGCGCTGGTCGCAGCGTCCATGGCCGATGTCCGGCTCTTGGACATGGGCAAAAGGGGGGTTGATTTGGCCTTTTGCACAGCGGCCTTGTAAGCGTGACGGTTTTCATCTTTGAGTTGGAAGAAGTAGTCGCCGCCGCCCTTGAGCACCGCCTGAGCCTGCGGTTTGTTGTTGTTAAGGGCGTCGCCGGTAACGATGGCATTTTGGAGGTTGGTGGTCGCGTAGAGTCGGAGGGCGACGGTGTGTTCGCCTTCACGTTTGTAGTCGTCTTTGCTTTGCTGCTGGTCGTCTTGGGTCTTTTGTTTGGCAAATCCCATGGCGACGGGGGCGCCGCTCTGGTGGTCACTCAGGCACAGGCTCAGGGCGCGATCGCGAATCCATTTGCCGTCCAGGGCCAGGGCGCGGGGAAGGGTGCCGAGGTTGGCCTGGAGCCAACGATTGAGGCAGTCGGCCAGTTGGTGAGGATCGATTCGGATGAGCAGGTTGCGCAGGGCGGAGTAGCTGGGGACTTTGCGAAAAGAGGTGCCTTTTTTGCGCGGAAAGCCAAGCCAAGCGCGTTGGGCCTGGGTGAGGAACTGGGCGTATCGCTGAA
>MWFF01000104.1 GCA_002071485.1 Verrucomicrobia bacterium ADurb.Bin006
GAGTGCGGGCAAGGTGGTGCTGGATGCGGAGGGAATCCGGCGTGAGTTGAAGAGGAAGGGGCAGTTGAAGCTGGGACAGGTGTTGCGGCTGCGGGTGAGGTATTTCAGCGACGGAGTGGTGCTGGGGTCGCGGAACTACGTGAACGAGGTATTCCGGGAGTACCGGGATCGGTTTGGGGCGAGGCGGCGTGACGGGGCGCGACCGATGCGGGGCTTGGGAGCGTTGGGGGAGTTGGCGACGATGCGGGATTTGAAGGTGAATGTCGTGGGGTAATTCAGCAGACCGAATCCTCGAAGCACGCTGAGAGAAAACGAACGTAAGAATCTCGTCTGGTTGTGCTCCGTTAGCGTTAGGATTTCTGAAGGATTGCGGAACCGTGCTTGCTGGGACGACGCACGATCGGCGCCTTCGAACTCCGTGAATGACAACAGATCGTCCTTCCTACCCGGGCCCGTCTTTGTCCTTAGGGTGCCAGAATGGCTTTGCAGCGCGGTTGTCGGCGCGGCATTGTCTCATTCGATGCACATGCGACGCAGTCTTTTGCCGCTTCTGACAGCAGCGCTCTGTTGCGGAGCGGCCTCACCCTCGATCGCCCAGGGTTCCGATCCCGGGCCGTTCCGCATCGAGACGATCCGCCTCGATGCCTCTGGCGCCAGCCTGACCTGGTCGGATGCGGGCTCTGCCGCGGACTACAGCGTACAGGTGCGACAGGCAGTTCCAGGTGGAATCTGGATCATGCCGCGGGCTCAGATGCCGTGGCCCATCAGCAGTCGTGAGTGGCTCGATGCGTACAACACGGGTGCGCCGGCGTTTTTCTATCGGGTCGTGGCTGTGCCGCATGCCGAGCGCGGCAAACTGCTTGCCCACTCCGAGATTCGATCCCTTGCCGCCTGGTCCATCAACCTGATGCTTGCAGCGTTGGAGGTACCGCTCACGGTTCAATACGACGTGCGCGTCTACAAGGTGCTTTACGAGACGGTGGATCCCCTGGGTGGGCGCACAGTCGCCTCGGGCGCGCTGGTCTTGCCGCAGAACCCTGGCCATGCGCTTCCGCTTTGCAGCTATCAGCATGGGACGATCGCCAAGCGCAACGAAGCGCCGTCAGCCGCCAATTCGAACGAGCAGCTCCTGGGCGTGGTGATGGCTGCCAGCGGTTACGCCACGGCTCTCCCTGACTACCTCGGGCTCGGCGATTCGCTCCTGACGCATCCGTACCATCACGCAGCCTCGGAAGCGACGGCATCGGTCGACATGCTGCGAGCGGCCCGAGCCTTTTGTTCGAGCCGCAGCGTGGCGCTGAGCGGCCAGCTTTTTCTCATCGGCTACTCGCACGGCGCTCATGCCACCATGGCCCTCCATCGCGAACTCGAAGAGTATCATGCCGACGAGTTGAGCCTCACGGCGTCTGCTCCCATGGCAGGGGCCTACGACCTCTCCGGTGTCACGACCGACGATGTGCTGGCCGGGCGTCCAATGCCCAACCCTTATTATTTCGCGATGCTGCTATCCTCCTACCAGGCGGTCTACCGGCTCGCGGACTCGCTGGCGGATCTCCTTGCTCCGCCGTACAACGCGACCCTGCCGCCACTGCTGGATGGGGAACACTCGGGCGGCGAGATCAACGCCGCGATGCCGGGTGACGTGACGAAGGTCCTGAAGCCCGAATACGTCGCTGCCTTGCGTTCCCAGCCCGACCACCCCCTTCGGCTCGCTTTGCGCGACAACGATCTGTATCGCTGGGCGCCCCGGAGTCCGATGCGGATGTACCATTGCCGTGGTGACGGAGACGTTCTCTATGCGAATTCGCAGGTCGCCCACGAGAGTTTCCTGGCACGGGGTGCCACACAGGTGCAGTTGGTTGACCCGAATCCTTCGGCAGGGCACGGCGACTGTTCGATTCCAAGTCTGATCCTGGCCAAGGAGTGGTTTGACACGCTCCGCCAGTAGGCGTCGGGAAGGTTGCAGGATTGCGGGCCTGGCCCGGCCGCATGCTGAGAAGGCTCCCGTTGTGTGGGGCATTCAGCCGTGCAGTTCTTTGACGAATCGTGCCATTCTCTCCATAGCCACCTCGATGCGGTCCAGTGCCGTTGCGAAGCAGCACCGAAGATACCCTTCGCCGCTCGGACCGAAAGCGCTGCCGGGCACACAGGCCACCTTCTCGTTCTCGAGCAGGCGCACGGCGAAGTCTTTTGAACTCAAGCCGGTCGACCGGATACAGGGAAACGCGTAGAACGAACCCCGCGGGAGATGGCACGTCAGCCCCATCGCGTTCAAAGCGTTTACGATCAGATTGCGCCGCACGCGGTATTCCTCCCGCATCTCGACCGCGTCCGCCTCTCCGTATCGGATCGCTTCGAGGGCCGCTTCCTGGCTGACGATGCTGGCGCACAACATCGAGTACTGGTGGATCTTCATCATGGCCTCGATCAACTCGACCGGCCCGCACGCATATCCAATCCGAAAGCCGGTCATCGCGTAAGCCTTCGAAAAGCCGTGGAGGAAAATGGTACGCTCCGCCATGCCGGGCAGGGCGGCGATGCTGACGTGCTCCCCCTCGAAGGTGAGTTCCGAGTAGATTTCGTCCGTGATCACGAGCAGGTTGTGTCGGCGCGCCAGATCGGCAATCCCATCGAGTTCGGCCCGTGTCATGGTTCCGCCCGTCGGATTCGTCGGGAAATTCAGCACCAGGACCTTGCTTCGCGGGGTGAGCGCGCGCTCGATCGCCGCCGCCTTCACGGCGAAGCCGTCCTCCGCGCGGCACGATACGGCGACGGGGATTCCGTATGCCAACGCAATGCTTGGCGAGTAGCTGACGTAGCACGGTTCGTGGTAGACGATTTCGTCGCCTGGATTGATGAGCGCTCGCAGGGCGATGTCGAGCGCTTCGCTCACTCCCACCGTGATCAGGATCTCCCGCCGCGGATCGTACCGGACGCCGAATCGCGCATCGAGGCTGATCGCGATGGCGTCGCGCAGTCTCGGCAGGCCCAGATTGGACGTGTAGGTGGTCCGGCCTCGTTCGAGGGCGTAGATGGCGGCTTCGCGGATGTGCCACGGCGTGACGAAATCCGGCTCTCCCACACCGAGGGAAACCACGTCTGGGAGCCCCTGGACGATGTCAAAGAACTCCCGGATGCCCGAGCGCGGGATTGCCCGGACATGGTCGGCTACAAACTCGCTTGAACAAAACGGCGCGCTCATGCAAAACGCACAAGCAACGGGAAAACCCATTCACAGGAAAGCAAAATCTTTTTGCACACGGCGCGCGGCAGGGCTGCTCTAAAGTCGAACCGGGCGGGTGAGTAGGCGAATGACCTGTCCCGGGCGGCGACTCATTTTGGCC
>MWFF01000105.1 GCA_002071485.1 Verrucomicrobia bacterium ADurb.Bin006
CGATGGTCCAGAGCGCACCCATGCTGGGGCCTTGACGCAGGCGCAGCGAGCCTTGGGAGGTGTCGGCCAGTTTGGCCAGTGAGTCAGCGGGTTGGGCCAGGGCGCGGCGGACGGCCTCCAGGACATGGGGTGGCAGGTGGGTCAAGACGGCGAGGGTCTTGGATTTGACGGAGGAGCCGACGCGGAAAGACTCTCGCAAGAGGATGGAGGTGTAGGACTTGCCGTGCTTGCCTTTGGAGACGACATTGGCGATAAACATGCCTACATAGTATACCTCTATTGATCGTTGTCAATATAATTGTTCAAGAATTATGTGAATAATCACCTGCCTACATTTGAGACAAAGTTGAAGGTGCATGAAACCCGCGTCAGATCGAGTCCCAATGAAGGTTTAGGGCCAAAAATTCACTGGAATCTCCGATGCAAAGCGGTATCCCACTGCCCGGATTCCCGATACACCCGTCCGTTGGTGAGAAATCCGGGCTGGTGTGCGCTGTTCACGCACACGAAGGCGTTGGAGTGGGGACGTCCCCGTCCCCGACCAATCGAGTCGCACACTGTGTTCGCGGGCGACGAGGACCTGTCTGCCCTGCCTGCCCGTCCGTTTAACCCTCATGGCCCATGCTTTGCGGCCTCTGTGTCTCTGTGGTTCAATTCGGGACGGTGACTGTCATCGAGGGGAATTCACCACAGAGACGCAGAGTACACAGAGAAGACCTTGATCCACAAAAGGTGGCAAAGACACGCAAAGGGCCAGGTTTCGACTCTGCCGTGCTTCGCGTTCCTTTGCGATCTTCTTACCGACAGGCAGGCGGCTGGCAGGCGTCGCCCATCCTCCACTTTCCATCCGTTGTCGGCCCGGTGCTCTCACCGGCGGGATCACAGCGACAACTATCAGATGCTCAGATGCACGCAATCAACTGGACGATTGACAAACTGGTCTGCAATGGGATACGAGGATACCGGACAGAACATCCAGGCTCCGCAAGGCAAGAGCCGGTCCTTGTGGCGTTGGGTCGTGAAGACAAACAATCGAACCGGCCGACCAGAAGGACTGCATGAAAATGAACACATCTTCAATTCGACACCTCGGGCGTGTGGCCGCGCGGGTGCTTGTGGCCGGCGCCCTCACGTGGGCACTGGCGCAGAACGCCTCAGCGGACCTCAAACACCGCTACAGCTTCGACACGGACAACGACGCGAGCGATTCCATCGGCACCGCTCACGGCACGATCATGAACAACACCTACGTCGCCGGGGGCGTGGCGTATTTCTCGAGTGCCGGCGGAACTGTGCCGTCCGGGGCGACCTGCGACTACATCGAACTGCCGGCCAACATCATCCACGGCTTCACCGCCGCCACGTTCGAGATGTGGATCGACGTCTATGCGAACGCGAATTGGTCCGAAATCTACGCGTTCGGCAATCAGAATGCCGCCGGCGCGGGCGCCCACATGCTCATGTTTTGCCCCCACTCGGGTCCGGGCGATTTCCGGATGAGCTACGCCCAGGCTGACCCCGGCTACAACGACGAACATGTTGTGACCGGTGCGGGGACCCTCGACAACCTCGGTCCCTGTGTGATCACCTGCGTGTACGATCCAGCCAACAGCGCCATGTCCCTCTACAAGGACGGCCTGCTCGTCAACTCCGTCACCGTGGCCGCCTCGGTCGGCTTCGACCTGAGCAAGATTCAGAACAATTACTCCTGGCTGGGCCGCTCGCTGTACAACGGCGACGGGGCCTACGACGGCACCATCGACGAATTCCGCATCTACAACAATCCGCTCAACTCGGTCGAGGTCGCTGCCAGCTTCGTCTCCGGGGCTGCGAATCCAAGCACGGATTCCGCCGTCCTGGGTAGCGTGCTGGCCGTCCACCTCGTCGTGCTTCAAACCACGATGACCCAGGGCGACACGCAGCCGACTTCCGCAACCGTTGACTTTGCGCAACTGGCGGGCGTGGCCCTCCAAGGCGTTCCGGGCGTGACCTACGCCTCGGACATGCCGGCGGTCGTCAGCGTCAGTCAGACCGGTGTCATCGCGGCGTTGGCGCCAGGCTCCGCCAACGTCACCTTGAGCTACGGCGGGCGGTCAACCGCCGTCCCCATTATCGTCAATCCGCGGCAGACTGGAGTCGCGACCGCCGGCAAGTTGTGGGTTGATCTTCGTGCCGACGACGTCAAGACCGACACCAGCATCTGGCCGAATCGGACCGGTGAAGGCGATTTCGTGGCGGTCGGGACCCCGGTTTATGTGGCTGACGTGGAGAACACGGGCCTGGCAGCCGTGAGCTTTAACGGCATCGATACGGCCTACCAGGGGCCGTTGACCGACCTCGATCTGGTCCTGCAAAGCGATCGTTCCATCGAAGTCTGGGCGTTCAATCCTGCGATCAATCCCGAGGAGACTTTGGTGGCTTGGTCGCATCGGGGCGGCCCCGAAGGCTCGAACCTCTCCTTTAACTACGGCGCGAATGCCACGTATGGCGCCGTCGGGCACTGGGGCAGCCCCGACGTCGGCTGGAGCGGCACGCCCGTGGCCGGTTCCTGGCACTACCTGGTCTACACTTACAACGGCGACAAGATCGTTCGAGTCTATGCCGACGGTGTCTTGAAGACGGAAAAAGCCCTCTCCGCGCCCCTGGCTACCCACGCCAACGATTACATCCGCTTGGCCGCACAGGCCAACACCGCCGGCACGGATTTCGACTTCGGCCAGGCGCTCTCGGGTTACATCGCTTCCGTTCGCGTGCACGGCGGCATGCTGAGCGCCGGCGATGTGGCTAACAACTTCCTCTACGGCGCCGAGGGGACGCCTCCCGGAGAGTTGCATGGGGTCGTTCTCAAGCTCACCGCCACCACCCTCGTCGGCCCGCGCGCGGTCGGCCAGGCAAGCGTCACGGCGGATTATGCCAATCGCAAGTACCTCAATGTGCTCCCGTTCACAACGCTCGAATCGAGCGATCCGTCGGTCCTGACCGTCGACGCCAATGGCGCCTACACCGCCATTAAGGCGGGCACGGCCACGATCAAGGCGACCTACTCGGGCAAGCAAGCCAGCCAACAGGTGACGGTTCTCGCCCCGCCGACGCTCGAACTCAAACACCGGTACAGCTTCAGCGAGGCTGCCGGCAGCACAACGGTCAAAGACTCGATCGGCGGCGCGGACGGCACCCTCAAGGGCCTGGGCGCTGATTTCGACGGCGCCGGAAGACTGACCCTGCCGGGTGGCGGAGCCTCGAATGCGGGCGACGATGTCATCGCGGGTTACGTCGACCTGCCCAACGGCATCATCAGCAGCCTCGTCAACGTGTCGATCGAGGCCTGGGTCGCCTGGGATGCCCCAGCCCACTGGGCGCGCGTCTTCGACTTCGGCACATCGTCCGGTGGCGAGAATGTGGCGAATGGAAACGGCGACTACCTGTTCCTCACGCCCTTCACCGCGGCCGACGGTGGGTCCATCCGCTTCGCCGTGCGCGACCCGCGCACAGCCAACGAACCAACGGTCTTGAACACGGCGACGCCAGCCGCGGGCAAGGAACACCACCTGGTCATCACTTACAACTACTCGGGCAACCAGACCGTGATGTACCTCAACGGTGCGCCTGTCGCCACAGGCGGCTCAGCCACGCCCCTGAACCTGATCCACGACGTCAATAATTGGCTCGGGCGATCGCAGTGGCCCGACAGCATGTTCCCCGGAACATACAACGAGTTCCGCATCTGGGAGGGCGCTCTCTCCGCCGATCAGGTGGCTGCCTGCTACGCCGCCGGACCAGACACCCTCCCGTCCATGGAGACCCAGCCGGCGCTAGCTGTCTCGACAACCGCCGGTAGCGTCGTCATCGCATGGCCGGCGACCAGCACCTACCTCCTCGAATCGACCGCCGCCCTCGGGCCCGCCGCAACCTGGTCCGCCGTCGATACCTCGGGCGCTGTGGTCGAAGGCGGCCAGAAGAAGCTGACGCTCACGCCGTCTCAGGCCGCAACCTTCTACCGCTTGAAGAAGTAGCGTCGCGAGCTGCGGCGGCAGCGCCCGCAAGCCTGTCCGTATAAACACCAGGGCCGGGGAGCATCCCCCGGCCCTTTTTTTGGTTCTTTCGCGTGCGCCCTGTCGGGGATTCCCAATTAGCATCATGATGCTATCCAGGAGGTCTCTTGACAGCACAAGGCTCTGAGCCTAACGTCCCCCCGTGAGAACAACCGTTACCTTGGAACCCGACGTTGCCCGCCGTCTGCAAGAGGTGAGCCGCGCCCGAAAACTGAGCTTCAAGGAGGCCCTCAACACGACGTTGCGACGCGGTTTGGACCAGATGCTGGCCAAGCCGAAGGCAAAGCCTTTTCACACTGTACCCGAGGATATGGGAGTTCTTCCCCATCTGAACTACGACAACATCGGCGACTTGCTCGAGCTCGCGGAGAACGCATCGAAACCATGATGGTGATCGACGCCAATCTGCTGCTGTACGCCGTCAACTCGGCGGCTCCGCAGCACGAGGGGGCGCGCCGGTGGCTGGACGCGGCACTTTCCGGCACCGAGGAACTTGGCTTTGCCTGGCCCGTGATTCTCGCCTTCTTGCGAATTGCCACCCATCCGGGGTTGTTTCCTCGGCCGCTTTCGGCGAGCGCGGCGACTGCCAAAATGGACGCCTGGCTGGCGCAACCCGCTGCCCGCATTCTCGATCCCGGCACCGAGCATTGGCCGCGCTTTGCCGACCTCCTGCGGCAAAATCAATGCACCGGCAACCTGACCCAGGACGCCCATCTGGCCTCATTGGCCATCGAGCGCGGTGCCACACTCTGCTCGACCGACGCCGATTTTTCCCGGTTCCGTGCTTTGAAATGGCTCAACCCTCCCGCGGATAAAGGTGCGGCCGAAAAGCGCTGAGGTTCGTGCCTTCACTGGCAAACACGTTCAACTCGTTCCTGCGCACAAAGGCGTTGGCAAACGAATGCCCCTCGCCAAATCGAGCAATGTCCCGTCCGGTCACCAGGTCGCGCACGAACAAGTGCATGCACCGAGTGTCATCGCCCGTCTTGTTCTGGATGTCGTCGCGACGGTTGTAAACGAGCAGCGGGCGGCCGTGGTAAACGACCGGCGCGCTCTCCATAGATAAAGAACCTGTCACTTTATCTGCCTGCAAAGAGCCACGTATCCCAGGATGAATAACCTGCCACTTTATCGAATCTCAGGTATGACACGAATCTTGGGAAATCTTGGATTCGTGTAATGCGTTGTATTCGTGGCGATTCTGTTTTGAACAATTGCATCGATCAGGCCGCACGAATGCAGGACCAGCCCTGTCGCGCCGAAGCAATTTGCGCTGGCTCGATCGGATTCGCTGTCGCATAATGCGCTCAGCAAATCTTATGAACAACGTCTCTCGCCGAAACTTCCTTCGTCAATCCTCGGTGTTTGCCGCCGGTCTGCCGCTGGCCGGCGGCCTGGTGCTCTCCCCTTTCCCTCGAGCTGCTGCGGCCAGCGAAAAGGTCCGGGTCGCGCTGATCGGCTCGGGCGCCATGGGGCGGGGCGATCTGGCGACCTTCTTTCTGAACCCGGAGGTCGATTGCCCGGTCGTGTGCGACGTCGACGACAAGCAACTGGCCGAGGCCGTCAAACTGGTCAAAGAGAAGCGCGATGCCACACCCGACACCGTCAAGGATTTCCGCCGCGTTTTGGAACGTAAGGATGTCGATGCCGTCGTGGTGGCGACACCCGATCATTGGCACGCTCTTCCCACCGTGCTGGCCTGTCAGGCCGGCAAGGACGTCTATGTCGAGAAGCCGCTGGCCCTCACCATCGCTGAAGGACGCGCGATGATCGAGGCCGCGCAACGCCACAACCGGGTCTGCCAGATGGGCGCCCAGCGCCTCAGCAGCCCAACCTATGCCCAAGCCGTCGATTTCGTCAAAACAGGCAAGCTCGGCAAGGTCGGATTGGTTCGCGCCTGGGCCTATTTGGACTGGATTCGTCCGATTGGCAGCCCCGCCGACGGCCCGGTGCCGCCCGGTGTGGATTACGACATGTGGCTCGGCCCGGCGCCGGACCGACCGTTCAACTCGAACCGCTTTCACTTCAACTTCCGTTGGTTCTGGGATTATGCGGGCGGTCTGATGACCGACTGGGGCGTGCACCTGATCCAGGTGCTCCTCTGGGCCATGGGCCCCGAGCCGCCCAAGTCCGTCATGTCCAGCGGCGGCAAGTACGTCCTCGAAGACAATTCGGAAACGCCCGATACCCAGATCACCGTCTACGAGTTCCCCACTTACACACTGGTCTGGGAACACAAGGTCGGCGTCGGCCTCGGCCTCTACAACCGCCCCTGGGGCATGTCGTTCACCGGCACCGAAGGCACGCTGGTCATCAACGACAGCGGATGGGAAATCCTGCGCGAACCGACCAAGGACGCCCTCGAACCGAAGAAATACCCGGGCGGCGCCGACCCGCGCCCCGCGCACGTGCGCAATTTCCTCGATTGCATCAAGTCGCGCCAACAGCCGATCGAGAATCTCGGTGTCGGCCACCACGTCTCGACCGTGGCCCATCTCGGCAACATCGCTTTGCGCACCGGCCACAAAGTGAACTGGGATACCCAGGCGGAACGAGTGATCGCTGATCCCAAGGCCGACGCCCTCGTGAGCGTCTCTTACCGCAAACCCTGGCAGCTCCCGTATCTGTCGCCCGGACGCTAGCCTGGATCGGAGTTCGGAGATGGGAGTTCGGGTCGGTGCGCCGGTAGCCGGTGCGGCGGCTCAAAGTCTTTGTCGCTGCCTTTGTCGTCAGCCGCCAGGGCGCTCGACAGAGGTGCCGCCATCGTGAGATGGCGCCGATCAGTATTCTTCACGGAGCAAATCAGCGCGGACTCATGTCCGCGGCTACTCCGCTCCCCGTAGCCGCCGCCGTCAGACGGCGCTGACTGAAGCGGTTGATTGTCGATTGTCGATGGTTGATGGGCAGGCCCCGTTGGGTGGAGGCGTTCTGGCGTTGTCCCGGCGACCGCCGAGGTGAGAGGCCCCCGTAGCCGCCGTCGTCAGACGGCGCTG
>MWFF01000106.1 GCA_002071485.1 Verrucomicrobia bacterium ADurb.Bin006
CGCTGATCTTGATCCGCGCCATCCGCATAGGAGACCTTTCGTTCAACTCACTCCACCACCACTGCCCTTGCCGCAGACACATGTACGCCAAAACAGAAGGCGTGTCAATAATTACGAACCTGTCACTTTATACAATTGCAACCTCTCGGCCCTGCGCATCTGCCTGATCGCGCTCAAGGCGGACCTTCACCCCGAGCCTTCTTGGCCGGCCCTGCAGGAGCGCTGCCAGAACAATCCCCAAATCCCTTTCCAGATACTCGTCAAGCACCGCTCCAAATGAAAAGACCGTCGCCTGCGTTCGGGCTTGCGAGCCGCTGGGTTTTCGATGGAATGAAGCGGATGAAGCGACTCGCCCAAAAGCTCGAGGAATCCCCGATGTTGGCCCGCGTTCTGCCTTTCGCGGTGTTTCTCGGGCTCACGGTTGGCCAGGGCCTTTTTGGGTCAGCGGGCCGTTACTGGATGTATCTGGCCAAGACGGCGGTTGGCCTTTGGCTGGTGTGGCTGACGCGTCGTTACGTTCGGGAGATGCGCTGGAAGTTGAGCTGGGAGGCGGTGGTGGCGGGCGTGGCCGTGTTCGCCGTCTGGGTGGGCCTCAACGACTCCTACCCGAAACTCGGCGGTGCAGGCCCTGCCTGGAATCCGAACGACCGGTTCGGAGACGCATCGGCCCTGGCGCTTCTGTTCATTGCCGTGCGGATTCTGGGCTCGACGTTCGTCGTGCCGCCGATCGAGGAGGTGTTCTACCGCTCGTTTCTTTATCGCTACCTCGTGAAAAACGACTTTCTGTCCATTCCTCTGGGCGCGTTCGCGTGGATGCCCTTTCTGGCAACGTCCGCTGTGTTCGGCTTCGCGCACTTCGAGTGGCTGGCGGGCGTTCTCTGCGGCCTGGCGTATCAGGGATTGGTCTGTTGGAGGAAGCGTCTGGGCGATGCGATGACGGCTCACGCGGTCACCAATTTCCTTCTTGGGCTTTGGGTGGTGTCCCGCGGCGCGTGGCAATTCTGGTGATCAAACTACTTGAGCGCCTGGTCCTCGATCCGAACGCCCTTCTTGGCGTTGTTGTAGCCGAAGTAAGTCGGGTTGAACTCTCCGACAGGCGTGGCATCGGCGCGCGCCGGCACTTCGAGTCCGGTCAGGAAGAAGCTGGCATTGACGATCAGGCGGCGCAGATCCTCGCTCTTGAAATCCACCGCGGCGCCGATGGTCGAGCAGAGGATGCTCGCCTGTTTGCCGGAGGGGGCCGCACACTGCCGCAGCCAGACCAGCGGCATGATGGCTTTGTTCAAGTTGGGCGGGTCGTCCGGGTTCATGCCGGTGAGTGTCAACCCGTGCAGGAGCACAGTGGCGTCCGCCGGAAAATCCGGGTTGACGCCGTAGACGTCGGTGGGGCCGAACACGTCGGCGACCCCGCGCAGGATGGGGTGCTGACGGTTTTTGCCGTCGACCAATCCGCGTGAGGCCTCCTTGCCGTGGTCGCCATGGTGGTAGGTCCAGGTTTCCCCGACCGTGAGGCCGCCGAATCCCCCTCCCTTGGCGTCGTAGCTGTACTTCGCATAGGGACTCTGCTTGTTGCGGCTGTAGGCGAAGGCGTGGGTGGCGGTGCGGATGACAATCATCGGTTTGCCGGCGTCGAGGAAATCGATGATGTGCTTCATGTCGGCATCCGGCAGTTCGCGAAAGCGGAAGGCGTTCACAGCGAGGTCGGCGTTGGCGAGCAGGTGCAGCCCAGGGACGTTGGTCTGGTTGTGCGGGTTGATGACGCCTGCCGCATCCTGAGAGAACAGCACGGTGCATTTGAAACCGTGGCGCTGGCTCAGCAGCTTCCCGAACATTGGCATCGATTCCTCCGATCGATACTCCTCGTCGCCCGCCAGGAGAACGATGTGTTTGCCGTTGGCCTTCCCGGCGGGCGGTTCGTAGACGACCCAATGGGCGGCGTTGCTATTTTGGCTCAGACAACTTAGAACCATCAGAAGTGCAAGGCGTTTCATGCGGCTGTGTATAGCCTGCGTTCCCGTCGGAGGCGACAGGAAATGCGCATCCTCGAAAAGAGACGGTGTTGGCGAATCGCCCGGGCCAGCGGGCCCGAATCGAGGACCGGACCCCCTGACCGATGCCACATCCGGGCTCCAGTGCGGCCCCGCTCGGAGCGCTCGCCCGCCTGCACCCCAAAATGAAGACTGCAGGCGGCAGACTGAAAGGCGTTGCCACCAAAAGCCCGAGACGATTGACTATCCCCCCACGGTGCGACCCGAAACGAAGCTGAGCATAACGAATCGATTCCGCAGTCCCCGCGCTGTTCCCGGCCGGAGATCCGACCGCGCGAAGCGGTGCAGTCATGCGCCCCAGAATCTACCCAGCCCGCGACGAAGATGGGGGGTCATGCTCGTGTTGGTGGGGTTGATGGTGCTCGCGCTCCCGGGCTGTACGACTTCACACGGCAAGCGGGTCGGGTACCGGTACAATCCCGACTACGGCGTTGCCACCCTCCAATTCCAGCAGACGCTGATGGGTCAGGCCAACGGGCTGATTCCAGGCAACCGGGCGCGGCTGCTGAACAATGGGGACGCCTTCTTTCCCGCGATGTTGGAAGCGATTCGGAACGCTCGACACAGCGTGAACATCGAGCTCTACATCTTTGCCCGGGGGAGGATTGGCGAGCAGATGACGGCGGCTTTGTGCGCGAAGGCGCGCGAAGGCGTTCAGGTGAGGGTTTTGGTGGATGCCATGGGATCGCGCACGGGAGGGCTTGACCGGCGGATGATGGCCGCGGGGGTGCATTTTCGCAAGTACAAGCCGGTGACCATACCGACCATCACGAAGACCGGAGACCGGACGCACCGCAAGATTGTGACCATTGACGGGCGGATCGGGTTCACGGGCGGTTTTGCCGTGGACGACCGATGGCAGGGAAACGTGCGCAATTCGCGCGAGTGGCGGGAGGTGGTCCTGGAGATCGAGGGGCCGGTGGTGCAACAGTTCCAGAGGACATTCTGCGAGAATTGGCTTTACGCCACCGGCGAGGTCATCGACGGGCCGGGGCAGTTTCCCGATCCGGTGCCTGTGGGCGATCTGAAGGCGCAGGTGGTGGGAAGCACGCGCACATCCCAGTTGTCGATGGCCAAGCTCCACCATTACCTCCCGATCCAGGCGGCGCGCGAACGCGTCTGGATCGCGAACGCATACTTCCTGCCGGATCGCGACTTCCGCCGGGCCTTGTGCGCCGCGGCCCGACGCGGGGCGGACGTACGCCTCCTGTTGCCGGGCCGTCACAATCACCTGAAAACCGTGCGGTACGCATCGAGGCGGGATTACCGACGGTTTCTAGAAGCGGGGGTGAAGGTGTACGAGTACAGGCCCAGCATGCTGCACACCAAGATGATGGTCGTCGACAGCATCTGGACCTCGATCGGATCGGTCAACTTCACCTCACGTTCGATGAAGGCGCAGGCCGAGGCCAACCTGGCCATCTACGACCGGGGTTTCGCCCGGCAGGCCGAGGCGGTCATCGAGGAGGATTTCCGCGACTCGGACTGCATGGATCTCGCCTCATGGCGGCGGCGCGGACTGTGCGAGCGCATGAAAGAACTCTATTTCAGCCTCTACAAAAGGCTGTTCTAACCTCGATCTATGAAACGTGCTCTAAACAAATCGAGTCTCTTTGCTCCGCTGAAGAGGCCGACGATGCAACTGGATTCTCCGACAGAATGAACGATGCGTTCGCAGGATTCGACCGGGACGAGGCCTCTGCCTTTATCGGGTCCTTCGATCGTGCCACGGGCGTCGGGGCCAGCGCCATTTCCAAACATGGAGGGGGGCACAAGGTGCCGGTCTTTTCGCAGTTCGTGCAATTGCTCGATCTGCTCAAACCGGTGTTGTCGGCCCGCAAATGGCCCGTGTTCTGTCTCACCGGCGACACCGAGAATCGGTGCCAACTGGTGAGCACGTTCCATGAAAGCGCCGGAAACGCGGTGTTTCTGATCTCGCTGAAGGCCGGCGGCTTCGGTCTCAACCTCACAGCGGCCAGTTATGTCGTGCTGTTCGATCGCTGGTGGAACCCGGCCGTCGAGACTCAAGCCATCGACCGCACACACTGGATTTGGCAATCCAACACAGTGATTGGCTACCGCCTGCTCAGTATCCGGGGTCGGGCGCTGGCGGCGCATGCGGCGTCCGACAAACCCGGCGCATCCGAACCCGAGGCGCTCGACGACCGCACTCCCTCAGAACAATGACTGTGGCTCTTGCATTTGCAGTCGTGATTTCCTCTTTATTCGCAGCCGATTTGTTGCTAGAGGATTCTCCCATGCAATTGCCTACGACTCTGACTCGTCGCGCGTTTCTCGCTCGAGGTTCGCTGGCCGCGGGCGCCACGCTCGCTCTTCCGCGGCTGACGCTTGCCCAAGGTTCCCCCAACGCCAAGGTCAATGTCGGCTTTGTCGGGGTTGCCAATCGCGCCGGCGACAACCTGAACGAGGTCGCCCGCCTGGCGGATTCGGTCAATGTGGTTGCGCTATGCGATGTGGACGCCAAGTACCTGGGGGCCGCGAAGGAGAAGCATCCGGGGGCGCAGACCTATGCGGACTTTCGGCGTTTGATCGATCAGAAGGGGATCGATGCCGTTGTGGTGAGCACGCCCGATCACACGCATGCGGTTGCGTGCGCCGCCGCGCTGCGGACCGGACGGCATGTGTATTGCGAGAAACCGCTGACCCGCACGATTTCCGAGGCGCGCGTTGTCGCGAATCTTGCGCGGCAGCATCGGCGCGTGACCCAGCTTGGGACTCAAATCCACGCCACGGCGAATTACCGAAGGGTGGTTGAACTGATCCAGTCCAAGGCGATCGGTCTGGTGCGCGAGGTTCACGTCTGGGTGGCCGCCAGCTACGGCGGCATGGAACGTCCAACCGACACCCCTCCGGTCCCGGCGGGCTTCGACTGGGACCTCTGGCTCGGGCCGGTCGAGTTCCGTCCGTACCATCCCGACTATGCGCCGTTCAAGTGGCGGAACTGGTGGGCTTTTGGGGGCGGATCGCTTGCGGATTTTGGCTGTCACTTCATGGATCTCCCGCATTGGGCGCTCGATCTGCAGCATCCGCTGTCCGCCGAACCGGTGGATGGCCCGCCTGTGCACCCCGAGTCCACCCCGCCTTGGGCGATCGTTCGCTACCAGCATCCGGCGCGGCGGAGTTCCGCGGGCGAGACTCTGCCCCCGGTTGCGCTCACGTGGTATCACGGCAGCAAGCAGCCGTCCTTCCTGACTCAGGAGCAGGCGCAGTACTTCCGCAGCGGCGTCATGTTCGTTGGCGAGCGCGGCAACCTGCTGGCGGACTACACGCGGCGGCAGTTGCTGCCCGAGAAGGATTTCGCCGATTTCAAGCCGCCCGCACCGTCCATCCCGGACTCGATCGGCCATCACAAGGAATGGATCGAAGCGATTCGCTCCGGCGGCCCCACAACCTGCAACTTCGATTACTCCGGCGCCTTGACCGAGACAGCCCTCCTGGGCAACGTGGCCTATCGCCTCGGGCGCAAGATCGAGTGGGATGCGCGGAGATTGGTCTCGATCAACGATCCTGCCGCGGAGGCCCTTATCCATCACCGCTACCGCGAGGGATGGGCGCTCTGACGCCCCGGGCTTCCGCGCAACAGGGCTGAGCCGGGTGATGCGTGGGCGATCGCACGCGCGGCCCGCGCAACCGGGCGGAAGAACGCGCGCGGGCGCAGACCCCTGGCGTGGGCGTAGCGCCGGACGAACTGGCGGCGCAGAGCCGGCGTGAATCCAGGCAGCGCGCGCGCTCCGTCTTCCAGCCTTGCAAGATCGCGAAGAGCGCGCTCGCGGGGAACCACACCCGGGAATTCGAGACCTTCGAGATCGATCAGGTGGAGCTTGCCTGTGCCATCGAAGACCAGGTTGGTCTCCTTGAGATCCCGATGGGTGAAACCCTCCTCATGCAGCCTGGCTACCACCTCAGCCACCGCTGTCACCGCCAGCCGCGCGCCGCCCGCCCATTGGCCAAGATGCGTGGCGCCGGCGATTTCCTCCATGAGAAAGTAGCTTCGCCACAAGAATCCGGCTGCTCGGCGATCGGCAACGGCGATCGGACGGGCGGTCGGCACCCCTGCGATCTCGAGGTGATACGCCTTCAAGAAGGCCCGGCGCGCCTTCGACCGGCGCAACAGATCCTTGAGGACATTTGCCGGTTTGCGGAGGTTGAACCGCTTGAGCACCCGTCCGTCGGCGCGGCCCACGGTGCTGCTGCGGCCTGCTTTGAGAATCTCCGCCCGGCTGGCCAGGAAGCCGTCCGGATCGCCGAGGATGGCCTCGGTGGCCGGGTTCATCCAGGCCCTTCGAACCTGCCAGCGCAGCGATCCGATGCGCCACGGCTCGAAGTCGCGATTGTGCCGCAGGCAACGCCGGGCGCGGCGGACCAGGCATTTCTGGCGCAGCCGCCTGCTGAGTTCGAGGATGGCCGGCGCGACCGGGATGGGGAGGGAAATCCGGAGGGTGGCCAAGTTGGCCTCGCGCTCCTCGGAACGCAGGGTCGATTTGATGACCGTGCCGTGCAAGTCGACGAGCCGCAGTTCGCCCGTTGCGGCGTGGCGCAGGATATTGCCCGGATGCAAATCCGTTTGGAGCACGCCGCGATCGTGCAGGGTCCGGACAAACGCCATGACGGCCCGCATGTCGACATCCGGCGTCTCGTCCAGAGGTTGTCCGTCGAACCCCTCGGTCACGAGGATGCTCTCGCGCAATCCGAAGCCCCAGCGCTCGCCCAAGGCGGCGTGGCGGACAATCGGGATGCCCAGACGTTCAAGTCGCAGGGCCAGCTTCCATTCCCGCCGGGCCTGGGATGGCTTGAGGAAGAACTTGAGCGGGCGCAGCGGCATGCGGCAATGACGGTAGCGCTTGATGAACCAGACTTTGCCTGCGACCTCATGGCGCGTCACCAGCTTCACGGGAGATTCCTTGATGCCGCATCCCGCGGAAGCGAGCAAGGCCTCGAGATGCTGGGCCAGGTCGGGACGCACTTCCCAATGGACGCCGTGCAGCGTGACGCGGATCACATCCCGATTTTGGAGGGAACATTTCTTTGCTGTCAACTGCGCGGCCATCGGGCACCCTGTTGCGGATGGTGATCATCGGCAGGCATCGCGCTGTTCTCGAACGCCTTCATCTGAGCACGGTCGCTGAGGTCAAGGCGTTCTCGGGCCCATTGGTGAAGAACCATCGGGGACATCGTGACATCCTCCGCATTGTCACGACCGATGACGATGGAAGGCCATTGACCCTGTTTCTCAAACGCAACTGGAAGCCGTACAAAAAAGACGGTCTGATCTCGCTGTTGCGATATGGACGCGTCTGGTCAGTGTCCCGCCAGGAATGGGCCAACGGGCTTGCGCTCCAGCGGGCAGGCCTCAGAACGGCGCCGCTGGTGGCCTATGGCGAGGAGTGCGGTCCGGCCTGGGAGAAGTTCTCATTCATCCTCACCGAGGCTGCCGATGGCCGACACACCGTCGGCGACTTCTTGCGCGACTGTCACGACGCAGCGCGGCGCCGAACGGTCTTGGATGCTTTGGCGGTCGAGATCCGGAAGATGCACGCGGCCGGCCTGGCCTCGCCAGACCTCTTCACGCGGCATCTGTTCGTCGAGGACGACGCCCATCCACCGCGATTCTGTCTGATCGACATGGCGCGTCTCGATGCGCGCCGTTCTCTCTCGATGCGACACAGGGCGCGCGACCTCACCGCCTTGCACGTCACCGCGCCGCTGCGTTTGGCGACATCGCGGGAGCGGCTCCGCTTCGCGCGCATGTACGCCGGTCGCGACGCCCGGGCCTTGCTGAAGTGGATCGGGCGCCGGGCCCGCCGCCTCCTCAAGCGCCGGAAGTTCCGGGGTTTCTTCGCCTCAGCGGATTCGGACCACACCCCGTCTCGGATGCCCAGCCTACAGGCCAGAACTCGATCCGCGGAGCGGGGGGGGCGGCCGAGTCACTGATTCCCGCGGCGAAGGAGTTGCTCGATGAAACCTGTCGAGTAAACGCCCCTCCGAAAATCCGGGTCGAGCATGATGTTCTGATCGAGCGGGATGGTCGTCTTGACGCCGGTGATCAGATACTCATTCAGGGCGCGACTCATCCGGTCAATCGCTTCACGCCGGTCTTTTCCGTACGCGATCAACTTCCCGATCATCGAGTCGTAGGTCGGCGGGATGACGTAGCCGGCGTAAACGTGGCTGTCGACTCGAACGCCGTGTCCACCCGGCGCGTAGTACATCTCGATGCGGCCAGGACTCGGTCGGAAATCGTCGTAGGGATTCTCGGCGTTGATTCGGCACTGGATCGCATGGCCTCGCGGATGGACGTCACTCTGAGACATCTTGAGCTGTTCCCCCATGGCGATCAGAATCTGCATGCGGATCAGGTCCACGCCGGTCACTTCTTCAGTGATCGGATGCTCGACCTGGATGCGCTTGTTGACCTCGAGGAAGTAGAATGCGCCCTGATCGTCGACGATGAACTCGACAGTGCCGGCATTGTTGTACTGCGACAGTTCGCCGATGCGGCAGGCAGCCTTCCCCATCTTCCTGCGCAAGTCCTTGTGCTTATGGTCGATGAGAGGCGAAGGCGTCTCCTCGACGAGCTTCTGATGGCGCCGCTGAATCGAGCAGTCGCGCTCGCCCAGATGGATGATGTTGCCCCGCCCGTCGCCCAAGATCTGAAACTCGATGTGATGCGGGTTCTCGAAGTACTTCTCGATGTAGACACCCGAGTTGCCGAATGCCTTCTCAGCTTCACTCCGAGCCGTATGATATCCCTTCATGAGCGAGATATCGTTGTGGGCAATCCTCATGCCCCGCCCCCCTCCGCCAGCAACAGCCTTCAGCAGGACCGGATACCCGATCTTCTTGGCGGTCGCCAAAGCATCAGTCTCCGTTTCGACCACCCCATCCGAGCCGGGCGGAACCGGAATCCCAGCCTTCTTCGCTAACTCCCGGCTTGTGGCCTTGTCCTGCAAGGCATTCATCGCACGCGAGTTGGGGCCAATAAACCGAATGTTGCAGCTTTCGCACACATCCGCGAAATGGGCGTCTTCGGAAAGAAACCCGTAGCCCGGATGAATGGCATCCACATCCGTGATCTCGGCGGCGCTGATCAAGCGATCGATGCGCATGTAGCTCTCGGAGCTGCATGCCGGGCCGATGCAAATGGCCTCGTCCGCCATCTGGACGTGCATCGAGTTGACATCCGCCTCCGAATAGACCGCTACGGTGCGAATGCCCAACTCCTTGCAGGTTCGGATGATACGAACCGCTATCTCACCGCGGTTTGCGACTAGGATTTTCTCGAACATTCAGAGTTCTCCGGACGCCAGCCTCCCGGGAAGATGCTGGCCATCGAGCCAATTCGCCAGCGCAGTCCGGAGTTCGAAGAGCGCTGCCAGAAGACATGGCTCATTTAGCATTGAACATGCGGGCTAGGACGGTCGCACCTTGAACATGGGTTGACCGTATTCAACCGGCTTGGCGTTCTCGACCAGGACCTTGCTGATCACACCCTTGACCTCGGCCTTGATCTCGTTCATCACCTTCATCGCCTCGATGATGCACACCACCGTATCCGGCCCAACCTCAGTCCCCACCTCGACATAAGGCGCTGACTCGGGCGATGGCGCCCGGTAGAATGTCCCGATCATGGGCGACTTGATTTCCGCGTCTGCGTTGAGAACGGAAGCAGCGGGGGGAAGAGCGGTCGGCACGGCACTGGGAGTCGCGGCGAACACGGGCGCATGAGCTGACTCATCGCTGGAGGGCGGAAGGCCGATAACGTTGGCGCCTCGCTTCAACCTGATCTTGAACCCCTGATTCTCCATCTCAAACTCTGAAATGGAGTTCTTCCGCATTATCTCGATGACGGCCTTGATGTCTTTTAAATCCACAGCAGCCTCGCGGTTGGAAAACCTATCAAGTAAAAAAGCAGCAGTCGAAACTCGACTCTGCCTCACCGGTTTCTTATGTGGGCCGCAAGATTAAGTAGCCTCACGCGGGACGTCAAGCAAACTCTCAGTCGAGTTCAGGCGGATCGCGGCCTCGACAAACCGCATATTCCACGCGAAAACACGGTCTTACTTGGTTGCGTTAACGATATTGGCAGCCTCCAAACCCAATAAATACGATCCCACACCGAATCCCGAAATCTGACCCCGGCAAACCGGCGCCAGGAGCGAATGCCGACGAAACCCCTCCCTCGCGTGAACGTTAGAAATGTGAATCTCAATGGTCGGCACCCCCGTCGCCGCAATGCAATCCCGCAATGCCACACTTGTGTGAGTGTATCCCGCCGGATTGAATACAATCACATCGGCCCTCCCCTTCGCCGACTGGATGATGTCCACCAACTCACCTTCCGAGTTCGACTGACGGAACTCGACATCAATCCCCTGGTCGGCCCCTCTGCGCTTCACTATGGATTCAATGTCCGCCAGGGTTGTACTCCCGTAAATCTCCGGCTCCCGTTGCCCCAACAGGTTCAAGTTCGGACCGTTTAAGAATAAGACCTTCATCGGAAAGCACGAACCTAGATCGACGAATGCCCGATGTCGATTCGATTTGCTGTGGGCAACCTTTGCTTGCGAGCAGGTCCCGATTCTGTATTCTGCGCTCTGAGAACACGCCTATGCCCATCTCTGCCTTCGAGCCCAAGCCCCTTCTGGGAATCGGGAGCAAACTCACACGCCGCCAGTTCTGCCGGCGCGCCACGACAGTGATGGCGGCGCCGCTGATCCTCCCGGCATCCGTGCTCGGTCTGAATGGCGCCGTCGCCCCGAGCAATCGGATCGTCTTTGGCTGCATCGGCGTCGGCTCCCGGGCGCGGCACGTGATGCCGAGTTTCCTGGCGCAAAAGGACATCGTGTTCGCCGCGGTCAGCGATTGCCGCGAAGACCGGCTTAAGTCGGCCAAGGCGATCATGGACGCGCACTACGGGAATCGGGACTGCCGCATGTACCCGGATTTCCTCGAATTGCTGGGGCGCAAGGAGATCGACGCGGTGTTCATTGCGATGGGCGATCGCTGGCACACGCCCGCCTCCGTATACGCGGCGCGCGCCGGCAAAGACATTTACTGCGAAAAACCAATCTCGATGACTGTGCGCGAGGGACGCGCACTGGTCGACGCCTGCCGCCGCTACGGCACGATCTATCAGGCCGGCACGCAACGGCGCTCGACCGGTTCGTACCGGTTCGCCGTCGAGATGGTTCGCCAGGGCCGGATCGGGCGGGTCCACACCGTCGAAATGCAGGTTTGGACAGGCCCGACCGTGCCGCACGACACGCCGGCCCCGGTGCCGCAGGGATGGGATTACGACCGCTGGCTCGGCCCGGTGCAGTGGCGCCCGTACGTGCCGGGACGCGTCGAAGGCGCAAACTGGAACTACTTCTGGGACACGGGCGAGGGCCCGGTGATCGGCATGGGCTGTCATTACACCGACCAGATGCAATGGGCGCTCGAGCGCGATCACATGGGTCCGGTGGAATTCGAGGGGCAATGCACCTGGCCCGACCCGGCGCAGTTCATGAGCGAGACGCCGGTGACGGCCGAGGTCCGCTGCCGCTACGCCGACGGCGTTGTTGGCTCGATGTATTCGCGGGGATCGTTCACTGAGCGTTACATCCGGTACATCGGCGACGAGGGCTGGATCCAGGTGGACGATGAAACCGACGCCGTCACCGCCAAACCCGAGTCCATCCTCAACCTGCGCGCCGCAGGCGGCAGCGACTGGGTCGATGCGGGCGATCACGTCCGCAACCTGCTCGCGTGCATTCGTAGCCGGCGTCCGACGATCTGTCACCCCGAGGCGGCTCATCGCGCCCAGACCATCTGCCAGGCCATCAACATCGGCCTGCGCCTCGGACGGACCCTGCGCTGGGATCCGGTCCGAGAACGATTCGACAACGAGGAAGCCAATCGGATGCTCTGGCGCGAGCCGCGCTCCCCGTGGAGCATTTGATCAGGCACGGTCAATCTCGATTCCAGAGGCACACCATGAATAAAATTCGTATCGCGGTGATCGGATTGGGCTGGTTCGGGGAGAAGCATTGCGAGGCGCTGTCCGGCATTCCGCACGCCGAACTGTATGCGCTCTGCACCCGGACCGAGTCGCGGCTCAAAGCGCTGGCGAGGACGTTCGGCGTGCGCAAGACCTACACCGACTACCGGGCGTTGCTCGCGGATTCCGACGTGGACGCGGTGAGTGTGGTGACGATGTGGGATCAGCATGCGGCGCCGACCCTGGCGGCGCTCAAGGCTGGCAAGCACGTCTTTCTCGAGAAGCCGATGGCCTCGACCAACGCCGATTGCGAGCGGATTGTGAAGGCCGCCAAAGGCGTCTCGACGCATTTCATGGTCGGCCACATCTGCCGGTTTAACCCGCGGTACGCCGCTGCGAAGGAGGCCATCGCCGCGGGCAAGATTGGCAGAATCGTGTCGATGTACGCACGGCGGAACATCCCGGCCTGCGTGGGGCAATCCGTGCTGCCGAAGATCGGCCCGATCATCGGCGACGGCGTTCATGACACCGACCTGATGCTGTGGTACTCAGGGGCGAAAGTGGTGTCGGCGTACGCGCAGACCGTCAATGTCCGCAAGCTCAAGAACCCCGATCTGGGCTGGACGATGTATCGTTTCGACACGGGCGCGATTGGCGTGCTCGAAGACACCTGGTTTCTGCCGGACACGACAGCCTTTCAGATCGACGAGCGCATGGAGATCATCGGCACCGAAGGCTCCATCCACATTCATGAGACGCATCCGAACTTGTCGATCTGCGATGCGACCGGGTGGCATTCGCCCGACACAACCTACTGGCCGTCTCTGCACGGGGTGCGCGCCGGCGCGCTGCGCGATGAGTTGAGTTACTTCCTTCAGTGCGTCCTCGAGGATCGCAAGCCGACTGTGATCACCCCGGAGGAATCGGCGGCCGCGGTGCGCGCCTGTCTGGCGGCGGAGGCCTCCGCGGCCACGGGCAGGGTTGTCAGGTTGAAGTGATTGGTAGACGCAAACATGGAATGCGCGTTGACACTCTCCGAGAACTTGCCCATCGGGCGGGCCGTTCCCGGTTGGAATTGGAGGGCCGATCCCGCGGCCGCGGGAGAGACCCTCGGACATGGGTTCATCTTCACCGGGCACTTCAAAAGGGAACAGAATGGTCCACTCCTTCCACCTGCCGCCCGCCGCTTGCCACTTTCCACTTCTCACTCATCACTCGTCACTCATCACTCGTTACTCATCACTCGTTACTCATCACGACCATGCGTCAATTCCATCACATCGGACTGCCCACGGACGAATGCCAGGCAGGCGAAACCTACGTGCCGGCAAGCAAGGTCTGGGTCACCGACCCGCTCAAGCACAAGTACAGGATCGAGTACTTACGCTACGAGTCGGACTCGCCCGTCACAGGCGTTGTGCGCGATCTGCCGCACATCGCCTTTCGCGTCGACAGCCTCGAAGCGGCCATCGCGGGCGAGAAGGTGGCGCTTGGCCCGTTTGAAGCCATGCCCGGATTGAGAGTGGTTTTTGTGGAAAAGGACGGCGCCGTGTTCGAGTTCATGGAGTTCGCCGCTGGACCCGGCGCCGCGGAGTGGGGTAAGTAAGAGTTTGTGCAAAAATTACTTCCGGTTTTGGCAGGAGTGCCACTGGGCCAGATGCGAGGCCCGATGGAGGGATGGTATCCCCTGAGATACTCGAACACACTGTTCCCATGACTATGAGACTGAAACCACTTGCGTCCGCCGAATACGCCAAACGTGTAGGCAAGCTGCAGATCGAATTGAAACGAGCCGGCCTCGATTGTCTGGTCGGCTACAGCAGCGAGAGCGAACCCGGGGCCACGCGGTATCTGGCGGGCTTCTGGCCCTTCTTCGATTTCGCGGCAATCGTTGTGCCCGCCCAGGGGCAGGCCTTGCTGGTCACGGGGGGGCCGGAGTCGTTTGAGTTTGCCCGACGATTCTCGAAGTCGGCCCGGATCGGGATCAATCCGCTGCTGGTCGAGACCTCCGCCCCGGAGTGGGTGCCGAAGGTGCACGGCGAGAGCTTCAAGACGCTTCTGCCGGCCGCATGCGGAGGCGTGCCAAAGCGGATCGGCCTGGCCAACTGGAACATCTTCCCGCGAGTCGTTTTCGATGACCTCAAGTCGGCTGCCCCGAAGGCGGAGTTTGTGCCGGCGGACGATCTTCTGCTGCGGGTGCAAATGATCAAGAGCGACGCGGAGATTCCCTACATTCTCGAGGCGTATCGCATCACGGAAGCGGCGATGAAGGCCGCGCTTCGCGCCGCGAAACCGGGCGTGCGCGAGTGGGAACTCGAAGCCATCGCGCGCTCGAAGATGGTGCTGAGCGGCGCCGAGGGGATGTCCTATCCCGCCTGGGTGTGTTCCGGACCGAACACGCCGTTGAGCCTGTGCCGTTCGACCGATCGTGCGATTCGGGCCGGGGAGCTGGTGCAATTGACATTTGGAGCGAAATACATGGGCTATTGCGGCAACATGTGCCGTCCGTTTGCCATCGGGAGCATGCCCAAGGGAGCGCGACGGCTGGCCGAGGTGGCGCTCGAAGCCATGAACTACGCCCTGAACAACATCCGCCCAGGCGCGCGCGGATGCGACATGTTTGACGGGTACCACCGCATTCTTGCCCGGCACGGCTGTGAGAAATTCACCTTGTACGGCCCCGCCCACGGAACCGGCAGTTCGGAGGTCGAGGGGCTCTGGCTCTCGAAGAGCGCCGAGTTCCTCATCGAGCCGAATATGCTGTTCAACGTGGATATCTGGCTCTCCGACGGCAGATACGGCCTGCGCTACGAAGACGGCGTCCTGGTAACCAGGAGCGGCCTGCGCCAGCTCAACAGCTATCGGCGCGAGGTGATTGTCTTGCCGTGAATCCGCATCCCCAATACGACCCGTGTCTCTCGGCCATCCGTGCCGCTGTCAACCGCCGTGCGGACGAGATCATCGCGTGGACGAAGAGGTTCGTCAGTTTCCCGAGTGAGAACCGGCCGCCGCAGGGCCTCGAGGCCGCGGCACAGAAATGGATCGCCGCCCAATGTCGCGCGCGGGGATGGGATGTGGATGTGTTCTCGCCCCTGGCGGTGCGCGGAATTCGCAAGCACCCGTCGTGGATCGATGGGCGCCACTATCCACGAGGCCGCGACAACGTCGTCGCCCGCTGGCGCGGGTCAGCCCGGGGCCGATCCATTCTGCTCAGTGGCCACGCCGACGTGGCGCCGTCCGAGCCTGCCCAATGGAGAGCCTGTCGCCCGTACAAGCCCATGGTGAAAAACGGGCGGCTTTACGGGCGCGGGGCGGCGGACATGAAAGGCGGTCTGGCGGCCATGTTCTGGGCCATGCGCATTCTGCAAGAGCTCGGTTGCCGGCCCCAAGGCGATATCCTGTTCGAGAGCGTGGTCGACGAGGAATTCGCCGGCGGCAACGGGACGCTGGCGGCGCGCTTGCGGGGATACAGTGCCGATCTTGCGTTGGTGAGCGAGCCGACGCGGATGGAGATTTGCCCGGCGTGTCTGGGGGCGTTTTTGGGTGACCTGACGCTTGAGGGGCGTGGCGGCATGGCCTACATGGGCAAGGCTATCGCGAATCCGCTCAACGGCGCTGCCCGGGCAATCACGCTGTTTCAGAAGTGGCAGACCCGGTGGCGCGCCAAGAATCGGCATCCGCTCTTCACGGCGCCCGACAAGCGACTCAACGTTCTGCCGTGGCACATCACGACTGAGAAGCCGGGCGAATTCACCCAGATGGGCACGCCGTCGCTCGCCAGGATCGCGTGGATCGTCTGGTGCCACCCCGGCATGACCGAGAAGGAGTTTTGGCCGCAGTTCCGCGCGTTCTGGAAAGACGAGTCCGCTCGGGATCCTGCGTTGCATCCGTTCAAGGTGAAACTGGAACGGTCCTACCATTTCGTGGCGCCCTGGGAGACGCCCGTATCGAGTGACGCCGTCCAGGCTGTACTCGAGGCGTTCGAGCGCTACTCGAAGCGCACGCCAACCATTGGCGGCGCGGCCTTTTCGTGCGATCTGGGGATTTACGGCGCGGTCGGTCGGATGCCGGCAATCCTGCTCGGTCCACGCGGGGACAATCTTCACGCGCCGGACGAATGGGTCGAGATCGAGGACATTCTGACTCTGACCGGCGTTTTTGCGACACTGGCGGCTGGATGACTTGGCCTGCCAGCCTGCAGGCCGCCTGCCCGCACACAGCGGGACTTCCAGCGTCGCCTCGCATGCGCGCGCCTCTCGATGGGCGCTGCTACTCGACTTCGATTCGGTAAAACACCTCCGGCCATAGGCTCGGGCTGAGGTCGTAGAAGGTGTTGAGCGGCGGCGTGGCGGGGAGGTTGGCGCCCAAGGCGGTGAAGGCGGTTCGCAGGGAATCGCTGCGAAGGACGCGATACGTGCGGTTGGTTGAGTCCCAGCAGGGTCAGCCCTTAAGAAACAAGTTTCGCCGTGGTTGTAAAAGATGGCACGGAGAAACTGAATTCTTAAGGGCTGACCCTGCTCGGTTGTTGCGGCTTTCACTCGGCGAAGGCCATGACCTCGACCAGGTGGCGTCCGGTGTTGGCAGAGTTGTTGGTTTGGGTGATGCGGAGATAGCGGGCCTGGCGCGGCTCGAACCGGCAGGTGTAGCCGCTTCGGGTCGAGCGGGCGCGGTTTTCCCGGCAGTCGGCGGCCAGGGTCCACTCGGCGCCATCCATCGAGGTCTCGATCTTGAATCCGTAGAATCGGTCGTCGCCGTAGTAGCCGACGACGATCACGCGCGCGATCGTGGTCGGCTGCTCGAAGTCCACTTGCCACCATGCATCGCCGGGGTGTCGCCCGACGTCCGTTGCCCAGAACGCCTCCGTCGAGCGGGCGCGTCCGTCGTTGGCCAGGAACGCCGGATGCGGATCGAGCGAGGACGAACAGGCGACCGGTTTGCCGGTCGTGAGGCTGGGCGATTCCGGTGTCGAGAGTGCGCCATACTTGGCCCAGAGTCGCCGCGCCAGGCTGATGCTATCGCCGCGGGCATTGGGCGGAGAGCGATCTGGAGACTCGGCCCACTGTTTTTCGAACGCGAACATTTCTTTGTGAAAGGCGTCTGAATTGAACGGCTGATTCGACGCGAGCTCCTGATCGAGGTGTTTGGCGAACAATTCCCAACGTTCGAGGTAGAAGCCGGTGAGCATGCCGGACCACTGGCGGGATGCGTAATCGCGCAAAGCGGTCGTGTCGCCCCAGAGGGTGATCACGCGGCGCGCATTCCATTCGAACCGCCGGCGTTCGGGCTCGGTCCGGCCCCAGCGCCTGGCGTCATCGAGCCAGCCGCCGAGCAGGAATTCCGGACGTGTTCCGAGCAACGCGTCCATGTCCTGAAGGAACTCCCGAAAGTCGTCCATCGCGGAGCGGAGTTCATCCCGATCCTTGCGTTCATAGGCGTCGATGATCCGTTGATGGAACTCGGCCGAGTCGTTGCCGAGGGCCTGTCGAGTGACGTTCACAAGGTCGAATCGGAACGCATCCGAGCCGCCCAATGCGTCGGCGGCGTCGAGCAGAAGCCGGCCCGCGTTGGCCAGACGGTCGTTGTTGTAGGGCGTGCCCGGCGGACCACCCAGGGACGGGACGGCGGTGTAGGCCACCGGATTGTCGAAGGCGGATTGGTAGACCGTCTGGTGGAGAATCTCCCAAGCCATCTCGGCGTCGGCGTTCGCGCGCCCGTAAGAACGGCGCGCGAACTCCCGCAGCCAGGCGGTGAGATCGACCGGTTGATCGCGCCAGGCAAGTTCGAACAGGAAATCGTAGACGACGGGGTTGAAATCGAGGCCTTCATTGACGAAGCCCAGCCCGCAGAGCCGACCGGCTTTCGGATCGTTTCGCGCGGCAAAGAGGTCGTGATGAATGCGGTCGAGGGCGCCGCCGAGCCAGACGCGATTGCCGAAGTTCTGGATGTTGCACCAGACCCATGGTTTGCCGCAGAACGCCTCGGTCAGGCTCCAGACGGGTGTCTTTTCGCAATAGAGATCGAGCAGGAGAATGCGATCGTTGGGCACCGGATCGAGCACGGCTTCGATGCGCGGCTGGGTCCAGAACTGGCGGGCGAAGAAAAAGGGCCATCCCTGCAGAACCCAAACCGCCTGCGGATCGGTCTGGGCGAGCCCCTGGTAGATCGATTGGCCGATGGCTTTCAGATACTCGACGTCGCCGCTGGGCGGGATCATCTCGATGAATGTGTCGGCGGCATAGTAATGGTCCGTGCCCAAGAGCCGGGTCTGTTCATCGAGGAAAGCGGCGGCGACCTTTGGGAAGAGCGGGTCGGATGGGTCCAGCACGAGCGTTTCCCACTCGCACCACCTGATCTTCTGGAAGCGGGCGCCGGGGTGTTTGCGGGCGAGGGCGGCGAGGGCGTGTCCCGTGAACCCTTGCAGCACCGGGCGCATGCCCAGCGCGCGCTGACGTTCGAGGATTCGCCGCGCGAGCTCGAGGTGGGCATCAATCCACGACTGTGGCAGCGGGCCGCCGTGTCCGTCCAGGCAACCCATCCAGCCGAAGGGAAGATAAGGCGGTCCGGCCAGGAACTCTTCGAGGTCCTTTGGCTCGAGGCCGAGGCGGCGGCCCACGCCTTGCCAGACTGCTTCCTGGCCGGTGACAGACAATGGCAGGTTGATGCCATTGAGCGCCATCCAATCGATCAGTCGTTCCCATTGTGCCCAGTCCAGCCATGGCAGGGAATAGCCGAAACAGCAGTAATTGAGAAAGTAGCGATGACGCGCCGCGCTCACCTGTCTGTGTTTGGCTTTGACCTCCGGCAACGGTCTGGGCAGTTTCAGTTGGCTTCCGCCGGTGAACGAGTGATGGCACTGACAATGGTACTTGAGATACCAGTTCAGGGCCGAGGCCAGCGACACGCCGTCGTTGCCGCGCAGGATCACCTTGCCGTCTCGTGTCTCGATCTCGAAAACGTCGCGCTCAGCGTCGGCTCGAATCACCTCGAGAGCGAACGAATCCGATTCCGCGGGCAGCAGGCGTTGGATGAGCCCGTGGACGGCCGCGGCGGGATCGGGAATGGCGCCGCCCGCACGCGGACTTGGGAAAGCCGACAGGATGAGACCGAACACCAGCGGAAGGATGGAATACCTGACGGGGTTCAGGGGCAGAGTCATGCGCCAGACTGTGACCGGATAGCGCCGTCTGTCAAATCTGTGACCGCCTGGACGGGGCTGGGCCAGGGCTGCTCTAAAGTCGAACCGGGCGGGTGAGTAGGCGAATGACCTGTCCCGGGCGGCGACTCATTTTGGCCA
>MWFF01000107.1 GCA_002071485.1 Verrucomicrobia bacterium ADurb.Bin006
CAGGCCGTCGAATACGCAGGTCAATGGGTGGCTCTGCTCGATTGGGGGCCGGCGACCTGGAAGCTCGCTGACCGAGAAGAATGGATCGGCTGGACCCCCCAGCTCAACTGCAACCTCTCGGCCCTGCGCATCTGCCTGATCGCGCTCAAGGCGGACCTTCACCCCGAGGCTTCTTGGCCGGCCCTGCAGGAGCGCTGCCAGAACAATCCTCAAATCCCTTTCCAGATACTCGTCAAGCACCGCTCCACTTCATGAATTGGCGCTGAGCCGCCGGCGTTTCCGGTTTTCGGGTTCAGTGCACGAAGATGATCCGGCTTCCCTGAGGCTCGAAACGCATCGGGATGGGGCGCAACTCGCTCAAGGCATCGCGAATCGCCCGGTGCCGCCGCCGCGGCGCGTAGAACAGAAGGAAGCCGCCGGAACCGGCCCCCAGGATTTTGCCGCCCACCGCGCCTGCGCCCCGGGCTGCGTCGTACCAGGCATCGATCTGGCCGGTGCTGACGTCGTCCGAGAGCTGTCTTTTCAACACCCAGTTCTGGTGGATGACCTCTCCGAAGGCGTCGAGGTTGTTGTTCTGGAGTTCGTCGCGCAGCGTGCGCGCCAAGGCAACCATGCGCCCGAGCATGGCCTGCTTGTCCGATTCGGCCGCGATCCGGCGCTGTTTCTCGCGTAGGACCTTGGCGGCCGGTCGGGTGATGCCCGTGTAGAAGGCGACGAGGTTGTCCTGAAGCCGCTCGAGCGTCTCGTGCCGACAGACGATCGGCTGGACCACAACGCGTTCGTCGGCGGAGAACTCGATGAAGTTGAAGCCGCCGAATGCGGCTGCGTACTGGTCCTGCTTGCCGATCGGCTCCCCGCACCGCTCGATCTCGATCAGGCAGCTTTCCCTGGCCAACTGCTCGGCCGATCGATAGCGCCCCTGCCAAGCGTGGAGCGCGTGAAGCAGGCCTACCGTAAACGCGCTCGACGATCCGAGCCCCGTCCCGCGGGACGGGATGTCGGCGATCGATGTGATTTCGACACCCCCGGCGATGTCCAAGTGGCGGAGCGATTCACGGACCAGGGGATGCCGCAGCCTAGCCACTTCGTCCACTTCCTCAGTCCGCGCGTAACTGACACGGATGTTGTTGTCGAACTTGGGATTGACGGTCACATAGACGTACTTGTCGATGGCGGTGGACACAACCGCGCCGCCGTGGAGACGGTAGTAGGCCGGCAGGTCACTGCCGCCTCCGACGAAGCTCATCCGGAGGGGTGTGCGACTGATGATCATGGTGAAAGCTCAGGCTATGATGTCGAATCCTGAATGCCGTTCGCTTCGAATTCACGCGCTGCCCCTCGTGTGTCCGAGCAAACCCGGCGCGCGTTGCCTGCGCTCACGATGCACTGAACGGCCTCGGTCAGAGTCTCGAACACATGATCCGGCCGGGATTCGAACTTGCCGTCCCGTCCGGCGTGTCCGGTCCGGACCAAGATCGAGCGGACGCCCGCATTCGAGGCCGTGGCGAGGTCCGTGGTGCTGTCGCCAACGAACCAGGAGGCACGCAGGTCGATATTGAGATCGTGCGCGGCCCGCAGCACCAGGCCCGGCTTGGGCTTGCGACAGGCGCAGTCGAGCTTCAAATCCGGGCGTTCGCCGGGAAAACCGCGCTCGGGATGGTGCGGACACCAGTAGATGCGGTCGACGAAGGCGTGCGCGGCGCCGAGGAGCGTTTCGAGCTTGTTATGGACGCGTTGGATATCGGCCTCGGTGCAGAAGCCCTTCGCCACCACCGGTTGGTTGGTGACGACCACCACACGCCACCCATGGTGATTGAGTTCGCGTATGGCGGCGGGCACGCCGGGCAATAACTCGAGCCGATCCGGCGCGCAAACGCCGCCCACTTCCCGGTTGAGAGTGCCGTCGCGATCGAGGAAGACCGCCTTCTGCGGCACGGCGAGGCTGCTGGCCGCCACCACGCCGGCCTCGTACTCCCGGCAGACCCGCGCGTAGCGGTCCGGCGTGCCGATGTCCTTGATGTACTCGGGGCTTCGATAGCCGAGCAGCCTGTTCCCCCGATCGAGCATACCCGGAAACAGGTCCTGACCGAAATCGAGAGCCTTGTTCGAGCCAGCCCATGGGCTCAGGGCGGATCGCTCGACGACGTACAACGCCGCGTTCACCAGGTTCTGAAACAGAGCTTCCGGCGGATGCGGGCGATGGTGAAACGCGCGAATCCAGTCCTGATCGTCGACGTCGACCAGATCCGAATCAAAGGGGTGATCGTTGGGGTGGAGCAACAGGGTGGCCGCCGCACCGGCCGCGATATGGGCGCGCCATATCCTGTCGAGGTCGACATTGAGCATCTCATCCCCGTAGAGCACGAGAAATCGCTCGGGCAGCCGTGAAAACGCGGCCAGGACGGCCCCCGCCGTGCCCAGCGGTTCACGCTCGATCTCGCACTCGATCTGCAGCCCCCAGCGGCTCCCGTCGCCGCAATGGGCCTCGATGCGCTCGGCCCGATGCCCGGCGAGCACCAGGACACGGTTGAATCCGTGGCGGCGGCACAACTCGAACTGGTGTTCGAGCAACGGTCTGCCGCCGATTGGAATCAAGGGCTTGGGCAGATCGCCCAGAACCGAGCGCAGCCGCGTTCCCTTGCCCCCCGCCAGAATAACGGCTTGTTTCACCGGGTTCAGATTGCCGTGCGCTCCGCCACGGTTGCACTTGGTCGACAAGACTTGACCGGACTCGAACAGGTCGGCACCGAGTATCGGAATGGCATTCGCTTCCCCACGCGACTGGGCTGAATGGTCCGTGCCCCGTGCACTGTCGATTCCATCTCTTCTGAGTTGAGCCACGGTGTCTCCTCTCAGGAGTCGTAGGTTCGAAGGTGCTCGGGAGCGATTTGCCCGGACGGAACGAGTTTGTAGTTTGAGAGGGCGGAGACGAAATGTCCGCTTGAGGTACTGCGATTGCCGTGCCGCGCTAACCCGGCTGCCCCAGTGCACATGTTCTTCCCGTGTTTGGCAGCGGTGTATCATCCCGAAGAAATCCTGTGCCAGCGCCTCGTCGATCAGTTCCTCAATTCGCCTGGAGGTGATGGCCAGGTTGCGTGCGCCGGCATCATGTCGTGCAATGGCATCGACGGAATGCCGCGCATAGAGCCTCTGTGCCGCTTCAATAATGGTCGGCGTCTTCAGATCGAGGGCGTAGTCCCAGACCTGGTCGATATCATCACGCGTGAAGTGGCGCTCACCAACCTTGAACTCGATGACGAAAACAACTGCGCCTTGAATGAACACGACGTCGATGCGGCGTCCCATTCGGGGAATGTTGAATTCGAGGAACAAAGTGCCGCTGAGGCCAAACAGGGTCGTTCGCAGAAAATCGATCCGATGGAGCCAAGCATCGCGTTGGGTAGGCTCAACAGCCCTTTCGCAGTTCGTTACCAGTGTGCCCAGCACTGTCTCGCGGCTTGCAGCAAAGAACGACTCCACAGTATCGGCGTAATACGCTCGGGCAAGGAGTTGAAGTGACCGAGACTGCATTACACAATGCGCTTCCAGTCTCCCAGCGATTCCCGCTGCATGATTTGGCCCTTCTGGAGCTCGGTCCTGGTGGCGTCTTGCAGAGCGTCGAGTTCCGGCTGCCACCTGCGCCTTTCCGCGGATGTCATGCGGTCGATGAACAGGATGCCGCGCAGATGGTCGTGCTCGTGCTGCACGGCGCGAGCCAACAAGCCGCCACAGGCGAAACGGATGATCTCCCCGCGCTCGTTCCAGGCAGTGACGCGCACGGAAGCGGGGCGCGTGATCTTCTCGGCGAAGATTTCAGGGAAGCTCAGGCACCCCTCGGGACCGGTATCGGTGATCCCGTCCAGCGGGGTCACTTCCGGGTTGATGAGAACCATGGGCATGCGGTCCGCGATATTGGCTGGCTCTCCCTCCCACTCGAGCGTCGAGGGCCGGTCGCTGACCTCGCGCAGATCGAGCACGAAGATCTGGAGCGGCTTCGCCACCTGCTGGCCGGCCAACCCGATCCCATGTGCGGCGTGCATGGTCTCGATCATGTTCGCCGCCAGAGACTGGATTTCGGGCGTCACGGCTTCGATTCGTGCGCCGCGCTGGCGCAGCGCCGGATGCCCATAGTTGACCACGTTCAAACGCATTGCGACACGTGCTAGTACTTGACTGTCTTGTCCTTCAGCATTCGGACCAGATCGTTCACTCCGGGGCTCCGCGCGGTGCGGACATAGAAACCGCTGCATGTCACCCCGCACAGCAGGCTCTCGCGGGTGTCGAGTCCAAGGAGCCTGCCCAAGCAGAATCCGGAATTAAAATGGTCCCCCGCCCCGGTTGTGATCAAGGGTTTTTTCGTGGTCGGCCCCGATGTGATCGCCAGCCCGCCGGCTCCGATGGCAAGGGCATAGGAGACCGGGTGGATGATGAGTGTCTGGACCGGGACACGGCGATGGATCGTGGCGCCCAGGTCCGAGAGGGCCTGGGGCGTGGGCGCCGGCGCGTCGATGTCGAGCGCTTTGGCCACCTCGTGAGCCTCTTTCTCATTCAGCCCGAGAATGACCTCGAAATACCTGCCGAACTGGACAACGAGCCTGAGCGCCCGCGCCAGGTCCTTCTTGAGCCGTTTCTCCGGGTCGGCCAGATCGAAGAACAGAATGCGGCGCGGTCCGCGGAGCTTCGGGCAAAGTTCTTCGAGCAAAGCTTCCCAGACCTCGCTCATGTAAGGCAGCATGGTCCAGTTGACGAACCCCACCAGGTCGGCGCCCCCGAAATGGCTGGCGAACTCGCGTTTTCCGAAGCGGGCCTTGATGTTCTCCCAGGTCATCTGCTTCAGCGATTGGTGCTTGCCGACCATCACTTTGCCATCCTCGAACTCGACCGCATCCGTATAGCCCGGCTCGGCGATCGAGTGAACTTTGGCGCGCCTCGAGAATTCCTCGAACACGGGGTGCAGATGCGGGTAACCGAGCAGGCCCAGGTACGTCACGCGCAACCCCAGGCCGGCGAGGGCGTTGGCCATGATCGGGCCGTTCCCTCCCAGTTTGGTCATCAGGCTAACCAACTCGATGTTCGTGCTCCGGCCGGATGCCGCGCTGATGCGCTCTCCCCATTGCCCCATCTTGGCCAGGCGCACGTATTTCTCCGCGCTCTGCCGCTTGTCCACCACGTGCAGGATTTCATCCACGAAACCATCCAGACCGACAAACGCGGTCAGGGCGCGGACGCGCGCCGCGGCCGCAGTCAGTTGTCGGGCGCAGTCTTCGCGCTGCGAGTGCGTTGGTGTGTATCCCGGGTTCATGCGTCCTTTCTCCAGATCGAAAGTCGGATTTCAGGCTGCGGTCGGCCGGCGGCATGCGCTCACTCGGCTGTCACGCCGAGCAACTCCAGTAACCGGCTCAGTTCGTCTTCGCTGTGGAAGCGGATTTCGATGGTGCCCCGGCCCTGCCTGTAGCGGAGGTTCACCTTTGTTCCCATGCGTTCCTGCAGTCGGCTCTCCAGAGCCACGACGTGAACATCCCGCGGCCCGACGGCGTCCCGCGGCGCCGATGCCGCTCCAGGCTGTCGCATCCCGGCTTGCCCGAGGCGCGCCACCAGGTCCTCCGTCTGGCGCACGCTCAGACCATTTCGAATGACCTGTTCGGACGCCAGCGTTTGCTCCGCCGGCAGGCGCAGACCCAGGATCACCTTGGCGTGGCCGACCGAAAGGCGTCCGCTCCGCAAATGCGCCTGCACCTCGCCCGGAAGGTTCAGGAGACGCAGCGCGTTGGCCACCGCCACGCGGCTCTTGCCGACCTTGGATGCGATGTCCTCCTGGCGGAGATTAAACAGATCGAGCAATTGCTTGTATCCTTGCGCCTCTTCGAGCGGATTCAGGTTCTCGCGCTGAAGGTTCTCGATCAATGCCAGTTCGAGCGCCGCGGTGTCGTCCGCCTCGCGGACCAGCACCGGGACATGCGCCAGCCCAGCGAGTTGTGCCGCACGCCACCTCCGTTCGCCCGCAATCAACTCGAAGCCATCACCGCGCGCCCGGACAATCAACGGCTGGACGATGCCTTGCGCGCGAATCGAATCGGCCAGCTCGCGCAGCGCCTCTTCCGGAAAATCCTTGCGCGGCTGAAAAGGGCACGGGCGAATGCGGTTCAACGCCACGCGCTGAACGCGCTCCGTCCCCGGAGCGGCGGCGGAAGCGTCCGGACTGATGGGCGTTTGGGCAGCGGGGGCGGACGACTCCCGGGTGGCAGGAACCCCGCCCAGCAGCGCGTCCAAGCCGCGACCTAGAGCCGGCTTGGCCATGACCGCGGAGTGTTGCCAACGAACATCGCCTTGTCAACGCGAAGGACAATCGAGCCGCGGACCGCGCGGATTTTCGGATTGCCTGGGGCTCTGCCGGCGGGCGAGCCTTGGGCCATGCACGCGCCTCAACACCGGGTCCGCAGCACCCGTGCCTCGAACTATGACCCACAGTGAACGGCCCAGCACCGACTTGACTGTCGGATCGCGCCATGTCCTGTCGATCGACGACATCGCCTTTGGCGGCGCAGGCGTGGGGCGCATCGGCGGACTCGTGGTCTTCGTTCCGTTCGTCCTGCCGGGCGAGGAGGTCGAAGCCGAGCTGATCGAGGTGAAGAAGCAGTACGCCCGTGCCCGCTTGCTGCGCGTTGTGCGCCCCGCACCTCAAAGGGTCGCGCCTCGATGCCCTTACTTTGGCGCGTGCGGCGGGTGCCAGTACCAGCACATCGATTATGCGGAACAACTGCGCATCAAACACCATCACGTGGCAGACCTGCTCGAACGAATCGGAAAGAGACCGGCGGGCCTGGTAGACCCGGTGATTCCCTGTCCCCAGGCCTACGGCTATCGCAATCGCCTGATGGTGCGCAGCCAATGGAACAAGGCTGAGCAGCGGTTGGTCATCGGGTTCCTGCGCGCCGACAGTCGGCTGGTCGTGGATGTCGAATTGTGCGCCATCGCCGATCCCGCGCTGCAGGACCAACTCCGCCATGTCCGCGCCCACCCGCCGCCCCGTGGCGGGCTCAAGGTGGTCCTGCGTAGGATGCCTGCCGACTGGGAGGTGCCGCCGGACTCCTTTTTTCAAAACAACTTTCACCTGCTGCCCGCGCTCCTGGACGTCGTGCGCGAGCGCCTGGCCGGCAGCGGCGCCCGTTGGCTGGTGGACGCCTACTGCGGTGTCGGGTTCTTTGCAATCGAGTTGGCCGGAGTCGTCGAGCGCTTTGTGGGCGTCGAGTATGACGCCATGGCCGTCGAGGCCGCGCGCCGCAACGCAGCACGCCGCGGCGCGGCCAACGGCGAGTTCGTGGTCGGCGACGCCACCGTGTGCCTCGGCGCCATTTCGGCCCGGTTCCCTCCGGAGGAGACGGCGGTGATCGTGGATCCGCCCCGGGTGGGATGCCGACCGGAAGCCATCCGCAGTCTGCTCGTCTCGGGGCCGGCGCAGATTTTGTATGTGTCGTGCCACCCGGCGACGCTTGCCCGCGACTTGAACGCTCTGTGCGGTGGCGGGGTCTATGAACTCGTGCAGGTTACGCCGCTTGACATGTTTCCACAGACGCAGCACGTGGAGTGCGTCACCGACCTGCGCCGCCGCCACCCCGCGGCAAGGGGGGAGGGCGCGACAAGCGGATCACGACAAGCGGATAACCTTGCAAATCCAGACTGAGTTGGTTCAACCTCTGCCCGCTACACGTATGGAGAACCATCAAAAACCGGCTTTCGGATTCGTGCAGAATCGAGTGCCCTGGATTGTGGCGGGCGCGGCCCTGCTGCTCTACATCGTCACCCTCAATGGCTGGGCGCGGCTCGACAGCCTGCTCTCCTTGAGCGCAGCGGGCGGATGGAGCCTCTACGTGACCGTGCGCGCCCCGTTGCTCCACTTGATCGCGGTCCCGTTCCGGATTCTCCCCTCCGGCTTGCAGGCCCCGGCCTTGAACCTGCTCACCGCCGTCATGGCCGCCCTGGCACTCGCCTTGCTGGCGCGATCGGTTGCCTTGCTGCCCTTTGACCGGACCCGCGAGACGCGTCTTCGCGAGCGGAGCGAGTACTCGCTGCTGAGCATTCCGATGGCCTGGCTGCCGGTTGTGCTGGCCTGTGTGCTCGCGGGTTTGCAGCTCAGCTTCTGGGAGCACGCCACCGTGTTCACGGGCGAGATGCTCGATCTGCTGCTCTTCGCCTATGTCTTGCGCTGCCTGCTCGAGTTTCGCATCGATCGTCGACAGGTTTGGCTGACCAAGATGGCGTTCGTTTATGGACTCGCAGTGGCCAACAACTACGCGATGATCGCTTTCTTCCCGGGTTTCCTTGTCGCCCTGGCATGGATCAAGTCCTGGGAATTCCTGAATCCGACCTTCTTGTTGCGGACCCTGGCCGCGGGTGTCGCGGGTTTGCTGCTTTATCTCTATCTGCCATTGGTCAACGTCCTGGGCGGCGATCAGATGGGCACGTTTGGACAGCACGTGCGAGCGGTTCTGGGCAGCCAGCTTGCCGCACTGCGTTCGGTGCCGCCATACGTCATCCTGGTGCTCTCATTCACCTCGATTCTCCCCGTGCTCCTGCTCAGCATTCCGTGGTCGTCCGACAACCCAAGCACCAGCGCGGCCGGGGCCTCGATCATCCGGTTCCTGGTGCGCGCCCTGCAGATCATCCTGGTGGCCGCCTGCTTGTCCGTGTTCTTCGACACGCGCTGGAGCCCCCGCCAGCTCGGCGCGGTGTTTGGCGCGGTGTTTCTACCCCTCTATTACCTGTCCGCGTTGAGCATGGGCTACTTCGCCGGCTATTTCCTGCTCATGACCGTGCCGGCCAAGGGCCGGGGCTGGCCCCAGGCTCCGAGCCTTTTGGAGAGGCTGGGCAAGACAGGCCCCGCGTTCGCTGCGTTGGTCCTGGTGGCGACTCTGGTTCTCCTGGGCGGGCGGAACTGGCAGCCTGTGGCGGCGGCGAACACGCCCGCCCTGGCCAAGATTGCCGATCGGATGGTCGAGGTGTTGCCGGCGCAAGGGGCGTGCGTGCTGAGCGACGAAGTCGAGGACTTGCTGTTGCTCGAAGCGCGGTGGCGCCACACGCGGGGTGTTCCGCCCCATGTGTTCGTCTATGCGAACTGGCTCGAGTTCGTCAAATACCACGAACGGCTCGCCAGGCAATACCCGGGGCGATGGCCGGCCATCCCCGACCTGGCCCAGATGCCCGAACCGCTCAATCCCGGCCTGCTGACCGCGATGCTCGGGAATCTCGCGTTAACCAACGCGGTCTATTTCATCAATCCGAGTTTCGGCACGTATTTCGAGGTCTTACGCCTGGTCCCGAACGGGCCGATCTACCGGGCGCTGACGATTCCTCTCGATCGGATCATGCCTGCGCCGCTGACTCAGGACGATCTGGCCGCGGCACAACAGTTCTGGGAAGCAACTGCCCCCTCGATCGAACCGTTGGTTGCCTGCACGGATTCGAGTCTGGCCAACGCCTTTCTCAAAGGCTTCTACGGACGTGCCCTCAACCACTGGGGTGTGACTCTGCAACGCCACGGAGATGTTGCTGGCGCGGCCCGTTGGTTCGATCTCGCCGCGCGCCTGAGTCCAGACAACACCCCTGCCCGGGTCAACCGGGCCTACAACGCGGAGTTGCGTCATGCGCTCGAGCCCGGGGAGAAGCCCAGCGACAGCATCGAGGTCTCGGTGGGTCAGTGGGACCGCTTCCTGCGCGCGTTCGGTCCGTTCGATCACCCCCGCTGGAGCCTGGAAACGGGCGCCTCGTTCGCGCGGGCCGGATTCTATCGCCAGGCATTGATCGAGTTCGAACGAGTCAGTGCGCTGTCGCCGACGAATACAGTCGTCCCACTCTGGCGGGACAACATGGCGGTCATGACCCGGCTCCGACTGGGAGACACTGCGGCCGCGGAGAAACAGGCGCTCGCATTGCAGGAGGCGTTCCCGCGCGAGGAGATCGCCTTCGAGGCTCTGACACAGGTCTACCTGGCCACCGGGCGAGTGACCAATGCCCTGGCGAACGTCGAGCGGCAGCTCGCACTCAATTCAACGAACGCGAATGCGATGCTGAACAAGGCCGCGTTCCATATGCAACTGCAGGAGTTCCCGCAGGCGATTACGACGCTCGATGCGCTCCTCGCCCTCCAGCCGCAGAATCAGGCCGCCTTGCTCAACCGCGCCATCGCCCAACTCCAGGACAACCGCCTCGACAAGGCGCAACAGGATTACCTCCTGCTCCTCAAGACAGCTCCCGAAGCCCCCGTGGTCCACTACGGCTTGGCTGAAATCGACTACCGGCAGACCAACTACACGGCAGCGCTCGCCCATTACGACAAGTACCTGAAATTCGCCCCTGTGGGAACCGACGAGTACAAGGCCGTCCAACAGCGTGTCCAGGAACTCCGGCAAAGCATTCGAGGGCGCTAGTCCGCGTTCGGGTTCTCGGTCTGCATGCGAAGCGCCCGGGCTGGTCCGAAGCGCCCCACTCCCAGGGCGAGGCCGGCAAACCCACTCCACGCTCGCTCCGGGCGCGCCCGCGTGCCGGCGATTGCATCGCGCATGCGCGTCATTCACCTGATCACACGGTTGATCGTCGGCGGAGCGCAGGAGAACACGGTGGCTTCAGTGCTTGGACTCCGGCGCAAACCGGGCCTCGAGGTCACTCTGGTCGCCGGCCTGACGACCGGCCCGGAAGGCTCGCTCGAATCGCTGGTCGCTTCCGAATCCGGCCTGCTGACACGGCTTCCCGCGCTTGTGCGCCCGGTCCATCCCTGGCTCGACTGGCGCGCCGTTCGCGAACTCACGGCCCTGTTCCGCAAGCGCCGTCCGGACATCGTCCACACCCACAGCGGCAAGGCCGGCATCCTTGGGCGTCTGGCCGCGCGGCGGGCTGGTGTGCCCACAATCATCCATACCATTCACGGCCCCTCCTTCGGCCCGTTCCAGGGGCCTCTGGCCAACTGGGCATTCTGCTCTGCAGAGCGCTATGCGGGGAGATTCACCACCCACTTCGTCGTCGTTGCCAACGCGATGGCCGACCAGTACCTGGCCGCCGGCATTGGCCGGCCTTCCCAGTACACCCGCATCTTGAGCGGGTTCGACCTGGAACCCTACCTCGCCGCCAAGCCCGATCCGGCCTGGCGCGCCCGCCTGGGATTGGCCCCGGACGACATCGTGGTTGGGAAAGTGGCGCGACTGTTCAAACTCAAAGGACACGACGATCTGATTGCCGCCGCCCCGGACCTGGTTCAGACATGCCGGCGCTTCAAGTTTCTACTGGTCGGGGACGGCCTCTGGCGTCCGACATTCGAAGACCGTGTGCGCCGGCTGGGTGTGGCCGATCACTTTGTGTTTGCGGGCCTGGTTCCTCCAGCCGAGGTCCCGCGTTACATCGGGATCATGGATGTGCTCGTGCACCTGTCGAGACGCGAAGGTCTGCCGCGCGCGTTGCCCCAGGCCCTCGCCGCCGGCAAACCTGTGATCGCGTTCGACTGCGACGGGGCCCGCGAAGTCTGCCTCGACCGTGAAACGGGCTTCCTGCTCGCCCCCGGCGATCGCGTCGGTCTGCGGGATCGGTTGCTTCTCCTGGCCCGCGATGCCGCCTTGCGCGGCCGTCTGGGAGGTCGGGGCCAGGCATTGGTGCGAGACGCCTTTTCCGTCGATCGCATGGTCGATCAACTCCACGACCTCTACACCCGCTTGGCCGGGACCCCGGGATTCGATCGAGCCGGTGAACACCAGGCGGCAAGCCGCCACCCAGCCCGACTATGAAGTTCCCTGCCGATGCCTATGTGCTGGCGGCCTGCGGCGGATTCGCGGCCACCGCCGCAACGCTTCCGCTTTGGCGCGCCTGGTGTCGGCGCTCCGGGTTGGTGGACGATCCCGGGCACCGCAAAATCCATCGGGAGCCTGTCCCTCTGGCCGGCGGTCTGGCGGTGCTGACCGGCCTGCTGGTTCCGCTCGGGGGCGCTGCGCTCCTCCTCGCCTCCGAGTGGCTGGCTCCCGCTTCTCTGCGCCCGCTCGAATACGGCTGGGGACGGCGCGGCGGGCAGCTCCTGGTGTTGCTGCTGGGGGCGATTGGCACGGTCGTTCTGGGTTGGTGGGACGATCGGCGGGAGCTTCGCCCGGCGTTGAAGTTCCTCGGGCAGACCGCGATCGCTGCAATGGTGGCAGCCAGCGGCATCCGGATCACGTTGTTTGTCCCAAATCCGCTGTTTGGGTATGCAATCACCATCCTGTGGCTGGTCACGCTGATGAATGCCTGCAATTTCATGGACAACATGAATGGCCTCTGCGCCGGCATCGGCGCCATCAGCGCCTTCTGGTTCGCCCTCAAGGCCGCCGCGGCCGGGCAGTTCCTTGTGGCCTCGATCGCTTTCCTCGCCTGCGGAGCATTGCTCGGATTCCTGCCGTACAATTTCCCGCGCGCCACGGTCTTTCTGGGAGACGCCGGCAGCCACCTGGTCGGCTATCTTCTGGGCGTGCTGGCAGTCCTGCCCCACTTCTACTCCGACGCGCATCCCGTCCGTTTGGCGGTGTTGAATCCGTTGCTGATTCTTGCCGTGCCGCTCGGCGACCTGGTGTCGGTCGTCGTCATCCGGTGGCGCCTGCGGCGTCCGGTCTACGTGGGCGACACCAACCATTTGTCGCATCGGCTTGTCCGGCGGGGGCTCAGCCCGACAACGGCCGTCCTGGTTCTGTGGCTGGCCGGGGCGATCGCCGGGGCGCTCACGTTTGTCTGACAGACGCGTTCGAGCGCGCGGGGGCTCGAAGACCGGATTCGGGCCGATTGTTCCGGGTTTGCGTTCGTCGCGTCGATCGGACAGACTGCCGTCCGCATGAGCAAACGGTTTTACATCACCACCGCCATCGATTACGTCAACGGCCAGCCGCATTTGGGCCATGCGTACGAGAAGGTGGTCGCCGATGTCATCGCTCGAGCGCATCGCAGCCTCGGGGAGGAAGTCTTCTTCCTGACCGGGTTGGATGAACACGGTCAGAAGGTCCAGCAGGCCGCGCAGGCCGAGGGCAAGGACCCCCAGGCCTATTGCGACGAACTGGCCGCCGTCTGGCAGGAGTTCGTCGCGCGTCTGAACGTATCGAACGACGATTTCATCCGCACGACGCAGCCGCGTCACAAGCAGGTGGTTCAGGCGATGCTCGCCAAACTTCACCGCATCGGCGAACTCTACAAGGCGCCCTATCGCGGCCTCTACTCCCCCCGCCAGGAGACGTTTCTCACGGAGAAGGACAGGCGCCCGGACGGGACCTTCGACCCGATCTACGGCGAGGTCTTCGAGCTGATCGAGGACAACTGGTATTTCCGGATGAGCCGATACCAGAGCTGGCTGATCGAACACATCGAGACCCATCCGTCGTTCGTTCAGCCGGACAATCGTCGCAACGAAGTGCTCGGGTTTTTGCGCGCCGAAACGCTCGACGACCTCTGCATCACCCGGCCCAAGGCGCGGTTGAGTTGGGGCATCCCTTTGCCGTTCGATCCCGACTACGTCACGTACGTCTGGTTCGACGCCCTCTCCAACTATTTCAGCGTGCCGACGGCCCTGGGCGACCCGGCGGGCACGGAACCGCTTGCGGGTGATTACGAGCTGCCCGCGGCGGCTTCGGCTCCGCCTTTGCTTTGGCCGGCCGACGTGCACCTCATCGGCAAGGACATCCTCAAGTTCCACGCGGTCTATTGGCCCATCATGCTCAAGGCCTGCGGCATCGCCCTGCCGCGCCAGGTGCTCGTCCACGGCTGGTGGCAGAAAGACGGCGCCAAGATGAGCAAAAGCACCGGCAATGTCGTCGACCCGATCGCCGTCACCGGCGATTGGGGTGTCGACGCGTTCCGCTACTACGTGGTGCGCGAACTGGATATCGGCCCGGACGCGAACTGGACCGATGCCGGCTTCCAGGCCCGTTATCACGCCGAGCTGGCCAACGGCCTGGGCAACCTCGTCAATCGTTCCCTGTCGATGCTCCGCCGCTATCGCGGCGGCGCGGTCCCGGCCCGGTCGGACGAACTCGCCCCGGATGCCCAGAGTGTCGCCGCCGACGCGGCGGACGCGTGGCGGCGCCACAACCTCCAGCGCGCGCTCATCCGAACGTGGGATTTGGTCACACGGGCCAACCAGTTCGTGGATCAGACCGCGCCCTTCAAGCTCGCCAAAGACCCTGCCCAATCGCAGCGGCTCGACACTGTCCTCTACAACCTGGCTGAAGTGTGCCGCGTCCTGGCTGTGCTGCTTTGGCCGTTCCTGCCCGATGCCGCGGCGCGCCTGTACAGCCAGCTTGGATTGTCCCAGGCCCCCGACCGAATCGCCGACGCCGCATGGGGCGGGCTTCCTCGAGGTCACAGGATCGGCGAGCCGACGCCTCTGTTCCCGCGCCGCGACGTCCAGGGACCGCCCCGGTAAAACGCGGCGCGCCGTGGTTTGGTTGCGGCTTTGCCGCGCTGGGTTTTTGTGCGTGCAGGCCCGCGGCTTGGGAAGATCCGATCGATCGCGGATCGGAGCGATCGGACGGATTGGTGTCTGTGCACAGGGCACTCGGACTTCGCAAGAGGACTGCCATGCGGGCTAGCAGCCTGTCGGACTTTTCCCCAACAATTTTGCCCGGCGTTTGAACAAGAGGGCGAGGTTTAGAGTCCAGCAGATAACTATGGGCCCACGCTTCGTGAACGTCGACCGTGACACCCCCCTACTGCTGCCTGTGGACCTGCGCGACTGGGTGCCCGCTAACCACCTGGCGCACTTCATCCTGGACGCGGTGGAGGCTTTGGATTTGCGCCGAATCAAGGTCAACGTGCGGGGAAGCGGGGACGCGCAGTATCCGCCGGCGATGATGCTGGCTTTGGCGATCTACAGCTACGCGACGGGCACTTTCGGCTCGCGGCGCATCGAGCAGTCGACCTACGACAACGTGGCGGTGCGGTTGATCACCGGCGACACGCATCCGGACCATGACACGATCTGTAGGTTCCGGCGGGAGAACCGCGCCTTGTTGAGCGAGTGCTTCGTGAAGGTGCTGGAGATGGCGCAGGAACTGAAGGTGGTGCAGTTCGGGCAAATGACCATCAGCGTGGACGGGAGCAAGGTGGCGGCCAACGCCAGCAAGCATGCGGCGGTGAGTTACCAGCGGGCCGGGGAGATGATGGCCCAACTGGACTTGGAGGTGGAGCAACTGCTGGCCAAAGCCGAGAGTGCGGACGCCACGCCGTTGGAGGAGGGGTTGAGGATTCCCGATGAGATCGTGCGGCGACAGGAGCGCAAAGCGGCGTTGGCGAAGGCGCGGGCGCAGATTGAGGCGCG
>MWFF01000108.1 GCA_002071485.1 Verrucomicrobia bacterium ADurb.Bin006
GGCGTTGTCGAACGCGTTGTCTTTGAGCGTCCACGCCGTGCGCGTATCGCCTTTGCTGAAGGTTAGACTGCCATTTAGACTCTTCAGAAAAGAAACGGGCGGATCGGCACTGAACAGTTCGTGGTTTGTCGAGATCATCGCCCGCCTACTACGCCCCAAACCACGGCAATTGATAAGCGCTCTTTCCAACCTCCACAACAGCAACCCTTTCAGGAGTTTAAATGAAATGACCGTGCCCCTTGTGTTTGTGACGCCGATGTGGAATTTGACACGCTGAGCAGAATGGGCTTAAACTCCGCCCGAGAAATGAAACCTCCAACACTGACCATCTCGTTGGCGCTGTCAACCGCCCTGACTGCGCTCATTCTAACCTTCACACAACAGGCTCAGGCGCAATCGACGACTGTCGAAGATCCGCTGCACGGTCGTCGCCATTTCAATGTGCCTCCCGGCGATTTCTACACAGGCCGCTCCCCATTCACCGGGGGAGAGATGGCCCCGGCGGCGCCCAGACCCGCCCGCGTCGTCGAACGCCCCGCGGCCCCAGCCGCTCCGGTCGAGCCGATCGGCGGTTGCCAGGTGATCGACACCGGCTGGGTGCACATGACCAAGACCATGCCGCGTGAAGTCGTGTTGGGTCAGGAGTTCATGTACCAACTCGATCCGCGCGCGGTGGCCTGCGTGGGCAACGTCGTGGTCACGGACCAGATTCCCCCCGGCACGACCTACGTCCGAAGCGAGCCCCAGGCCGAGGTGGTTGGCGATCGTTTGGTGTGGAAGTTGGGCGATATGGACCCGGGACAGATCGTCCCGTTGAAGGTCTGGGTGCGCGCCGATCGCGAAGGCGAAGTGGGCTCCTGCGCGACGGTTTCAGCCGATCCGCGCCTTTGCGCCAAGACGCTCGTCGGAAGGCCGCTCCTGGCTATCGAAAAGACGGGGCCTGAAATAGCCCAACTCAACTCCGATGTCGCCTACAACATCGTCGTGGCCAATCGCGGCAACGCCGTAGCCCGCAACGTGGTGGTGACCGATGACATCCCTGAAGGCCTCACGCACGCCGGCGGCCAGAAACAGTTGACCTTCAATGTCGGCGACCTGGCCCCCAACCAGTCCAAGACAATCCCGGTCACGCTCAAGGCCACCCAGCGCGGCAAGTTCTGCAACGCGGCCTCCGCAGTGGCCGACAATGTCCCGAAGGTCAGCGACGACGCCTGCACGACCGTTGTTCAGCCCGGTCTGAAGATCGTGAAGACGGGCGACGAGCGGCAATTGATCAACAAGACGGCCAACTACCAGATCAAGGTCAGCAATGTGGGCGATACCGACCTCAGCGGCGTGGTCGTGACCGACACGGCGCCGTCGCCAACCGCGATCGTCGCCGCCCAGGACGCCACAGTGAGTGGAAACACCGCGACGTGGAATATCGGCACCCTGCCCAAGGGCGCCGAGAAGACCTTCACCGTCTCGCTTACATCCCCCGAGCCGGGCAACTACTGCAACGGAGTCTCCGTGGCGACCGCTCAGGGCCTGCGTGAATCCGCCCAGGCCTGCACCGAGTGGATCGGTGTGACGGGCGTCCTCGTCGAGGTGGTGGACGATCCCGACCCGATCCAGGTGAATGAATTCACCACGTTCACCATCCGCGTGACCAACCAGGGCTCGACCCGCAACATTGAGGACATCAATGTCAAAGCGATGTTCCAGGCCGAGGCCGATCCGGTCACCGCATCGAGCGGCGGAACCGTCAGCGGCAAGAATGTCTCGTGGCCGGTCCTGCCCACTCTGGCGCCCAAGGCCTCAGTCACCTACACTCTCCGAGCCAAGGGCGTCGCCGCCGGTGACCACCGACTCGAAGTCCAGGTGACCACGCGCAACCGGGAGAACCCGATCATCGAACTCGAAAGCACGACGGTTTACTAACCGTCGTGGCTGTCCGGCCCGCCCCCGATCGAGGCGGCGGCCGGACCCGCCTCTCTCGGGGCCGCCTTCATTCGGGAAGGCGGCCCTTTTCTTTTGCCGGAAACCGCGCCAAGATAACCGCGCTCCGCAAGCCGGATGAGAACGCTGCATTGGTATCTCTTGCGCCAGGTGATGGCGAGTGTCGTGATGACGGTCCTCGTCTTCACCTTCGTGCTCTTATTGGGCAACGTCCTCAAGGAGATTCTCGGACTGCTCGTCAACCGGCAGGCCACTCTGGGCATCATCCTCGAGGCCATCGCCCTCCTCGTGCCTTGTGTCCTGGTCTATGCGCTCCCGATGGGCCTGCTTACCGCCACGCTTCTGGCCTTCGGACGCTTCAGCGCCGATCAGGAGTTGACAGCCGCCCGCGCCAGCGGCATCAGCCTCATCGCCCTGGCCGCGCCGGTTTTGCTCTTGAGCCTGGTGCTTTCCGGGTTGAGCGGTTGGTTCAACCTCCACCTCGCTCCCCAGTGCCGCATGGCCTACAAGGAATTGTTCTATCGCCTGGGCATCGAGAAACCGACCACCCTGCTCGCCGAGAACCAGTTCATCAAAGACTTTCCCGGCTATGTCATCTATGTCGGCAGCGCCCGCGGGAACACGCTCAAAAACGTCGTCATCTACCAGATGGAGACCAACCGCCCACCCCCATCGCCCGACGGCACAGAAAACCCGGCGATCCTCCCTGAAACCCCCGCCCTAACGAATGAGGCGCCGGTTACCGCCATCGCGACGAATGAGCCGCCGACCACCCCAATCGCCACGAATGCCTCCCCCGACACTGCGGACGCCACGAACGCCGCGCCCGATCTGGACGCCCACCCCCCCTCGACGCCCGACTCACCGCCCCGCAGCAACCTCTCCCCATCCATACCGCGAGTTGAACTGGTGCTGAGCGCGCCGGAGGCAACCGTGAGCATCGACTCCACCGACGGACAAGTGCGCCTGTTCCTTCCAGAGGTCGAGGGCGTTTACCGCGATTCCTGGCAGTTGGGCGGAGCCCGAGATCGCACCCTCCTCCTGCCCGTCCGCCTGAATGCCCCTCGCCGCGAGACGCTCAGACTCTCCGAGATGACATTCCACAGGCTCATGCAGGAGTACTACGACTATCGCCGGCGCGGCGTCGATACAACGCCCGTCGCCGTCCAAATGCATCGCCAGGTCGCATTCTCGTTCGCCTGCATCGGATTTGCCCTAATCGGCATCCCCCTGGGCGTGCGGGCGCATCGGCGCGAGACGAGCGCCGGCGTCGCCATCGCCCTGGTCCTGGTCCTCCTCTACTACAGCTTCATCATCCTTGGCCAGGCTTGGGAAACGCGGCCTGAGCGCCTGCCGCATCTGGTCCTGTGGATACCGAACCTGTTCTTCGAGGCCGTGGGCGCCGCCCTCCTCTGGCGGGTCAACCGCCGCGGATAACCCACAAGCCGCTGGGGTCAAATCTCTGGTTTAGATCTGACCCGCTCGCCGGATCAGAGACCGATTGTCCGCCTCAGATCGATGATCCGCGCTGTCGGCACGTGCCGCTCGATGGTGTGCCGGGCCAGATTCACCCAGCGTCCGCAACGATCGAGAATCGCACTGTCCGACGATGCAACGATCGCCGGGGACTCGATCAGCACCTTGTCCGGGTTGTAGACCAACTCGACCTCCCAAGCCCAGCCATTGGCCGCCGCCATCTCGAGCATTGTCCCCTTGAGACGCCCGGTGTTAGCCACGGGCCGGTCCAGCCACCAACGGCAGCCGGCAACCCCCCAGGCGTTTGTCGTCACCCCGATCCAGTGCAGCGCGGGGAGCGTTTCCTCGACGTGGTGGTGGCGCGCATGGATGCTCGCCAAATCCCGAAGACAACCGTCGCAGCCCAGCAGCAGAACTCCGCCCGCCAGCGCCGCCTCCACTCCCGTGAGCACATTCAATCCGTCGATCCACAGTTCTTGCGCTCCGAGTCGGCTCGACTCGACTTCATGCTGCCGACGGCGCTCACGCGCCTCATCCGTGCACGCCGAGCGCGACACCGCCATCCGCTGCCGGGCTGTCAGGGCGTGCCGGTTGCCGACCAACTCCGCCGCGGAATGCGGGGCGTACCCCCGATCCAGCAGCCAGCACAGCTCGTCGATGGCCGCGCGCAACACCGGCCAGGATTTCGCGTCGAACAGACGCTCGTCCTCCGGAGCGGGACCGCGATGGCTTCGTGTGTCCGGCACTCTTCCCTCTCTGTGTCTTTGTGGCGAACCCTATTCGACCACGGGCAGCGTCCTGGATTGAACCACGGAGACACAGCGCTCGCAAACCGTAACCAGAGGTCGGAGAGCCGCTTTAGATGCGACCCCATTGCCGTTCAGGAATCGCGGACGGTCGCCTCCAGGTCCCGGCACAATCGCTCCACGATCTTCTCTTGCGCGGCATTGACCTCGGCATCGGTCAAGGTGCGCGCCGCGCTGCGGTAGGTGAACGCATACGCGAGACTCTTCTGCCCGGACGCGATCTTCTTGCCTTGATAGACGTCGAACAGTTCGACCGACTCGAGGTTCTGGGCTTTGGCCTGCTTGACGGCCGCAAGCACCGCCTCGTGCGTGACGCTCTGAGGCACCACGATCGCCAGGTCGCGCCGGATGGCCGGATAAGCCGGCAACGCTTTGAAGCCCTTGGCCGTGTTGCGGCGCACTAGCAATTGCGCGAGGTCTAGTTCGGCGAGAAACACAGGGTCGCGCAGGTCATAGCGCTTGGCCAGGGCCGGAGCGAGTTGCCCCAAGACGCCCAGGGGCAGCTTGCCCCCGAGCAGGATGGCGGCGGACTCGACGAAGAGCGGGGGGGGGTCGAGCGTCCGGGCGTAGCTGACACCGCGCAGCCCGTACTGTTCGAGGAATTCCTCGACCAGTCCCTTCAGGTCGGAGACATCGAACTTGGCATCGCGATCCGTGCCGCTCCAAAACGTGGGCTGACGACGTCCGGTCAGGGCCAAACCGATCCGCCTGTGCTCGCCGACGCCGTCGTCGGAGTGGAGAAAGACGCGGCCCACTTCGAAGAGGGCGACATCCTGGTTCTGGCGGCTGAGATTGTGCTTGAGCGACTCCAAGAGCCCCGGCAACAGGCTTGGGCGCAGGACATTCATGTCGCTGCTGAGCGGATTGGCCAGCGCCACGATGCCCGCGGGCCGTCGGGCATCGGCGCCTGGCGAGGCCGCCTCGACCAACGCAGCGGCGGAGTCCGCAATGAGCGTCTGCCCTTGTGCCTCGTAGAGACCCAGGCCGCTGAGGAGCTGCCGCGCCAGGGCAAGCTGGTCGTGGATCGGATCGTATTCGCTGGCGCCTCGAGCGCCTCGAGGCAGCGCGGCGGGAATCTTGTCGACGCCATGGAGCCGACACACCTCCTCGATGAGATCCGCTTCACGTTTGAGGTCGGGGCGGAACGTTGGAATGGCAAAGGTGACCGGCTCGGCAGCATCCGAGTCACCCACCGGCCGGGGTTTGCGTCCGACAACCTTGAGCCCGAGTTGGCCAAGATAATACTCGATGTCCGCCGCGAGGATCTCGATGCCGAGCAGTTCGTTCACCTTGTGGTGCCGCAATGTGATCTGCCGCGGCTCGACCGGACGCGGGTAGGCGTCGACAACTCCGGCGGCCAGGCAGCCCCCGGCAGCCTCGAGAATCAACTGCGCACAGCGCTGGCTGGCCCAATCCGTCATGGCCGCGTCCACCCCGCGCTCGAAGCGGTACGAAGCGTCGGTCCGCAATCCCAGGGCCTTCGAGGTTCGCCGGATGTTGGTTGGCTTGAAGCAGGCGCTCTCGAGCAGCACGTCGATCGTCTGCTCGTTGATCTCCGAGTTTTGTCCTCCCATGACACCCGCCAGTGCGATGCCTTTCTCTTCATCGGCAATGAGGAGCATCTCCTCGGTCAGACAATGGTTCTGACCGTCCAGGGTGACAAAGGCCTCGCCGGCCCGGGCCCGGCGGACGACGATCGTCGGAGTCGCGCCCCCTGCGTCGGAGCCCGATACGGACTCGCCGGAGGTCGCGGGACCGCGGGCGATGAGGTGGTAGTCGAAGGCATGGAGCGGCTGCCCGATTTCGAGCATCACGAAGTTCGTGGCATCGACCACGTTGTTGATGCTCCGCTGACCCACACGCTCGAGAAGAGCCCGCATCCAGTCTGGACTGGGCCCGACCTTCACCCCGCGCAGCACGCGGGCGGTGTAGCGCGGGCAGAGGTCGGGCTCTTCAATGCGCACGGCAACCAGATCGGCGGCCCCAACGGCGCCGGACGGCGCCGAGGGCAGTGTCAGCGCCGGCAGGCGCAATGGATGGCCGGTGAGAGCGGCGATTTCGCGCGCGATGCCGACGACGCTGTTTAGATCCGGACGGTTGGGTGTGACCTCGAGGTCGTAGACCACATCGCCCGGCGTGCGGCCCAGGTAGGCGGCAAACGGCTGCCCGACGGGGGCATCCGCCCGCAGGATCATCAATCCTAGCGCATCCTCGGCCAACCCGAGTTCTTTGGGGGAGCAGAGCATGCCGTGTGACTCGACGCCCCGGATTTTGCCGACCTTGATCGTGAACGGGGGCTCGTCGGGCTTCGAAGGCAGGGAGTGGCCCGGCAAGATCAGAGGCACCTTGTCACCAGCCTGGAAATTCTGAGCTCCGCAGACGATTTGGCGTTCCCCCTGTCCGTCGAACACGCGGCAGAGCGAGAGCTTGTCGGCGTTGGGGTGTTTGTCCCGGGTGAGCACCTGGGCTACGACAATGCCCTCGAACTCGCCGGCCAGACGATTGACCCCTTCCACTTCGAGCCCCAGCATGGTCAATCGCTCCGCGAGTTCGTCCGCGGACCAATCGAAATCGACGTATGTCTTCAGCCAATTGAGAGTCACATTCATGGCGCATCGGGGCGCGGCGCCTGCGCCGGGCCCTCTGGACGCGGGAGATTAGGGAGAGCCGCCCGTTGGCGCAATTGAGTTCTGGGCCCATCCCCCGCGTCGGGGATCGCGTGTTTTGAAGATTGCCGATCCGGCCTCCGTCTCGGTAGAAGAAGGCGATGTTACCCGACCTGCTCAGTCATGGCGGTTCGATGATGTGGCTCCTCCTGGTTGCCGGGGCCGTTGCCGTCGCCGTGTTCATCGAGCGTTTGCTGCACTACCATCGCGAGCAGATCAACACCCTCGACTTCATCAACGGCGTGCGCAACGTTCTCAAGCGCGACAATGTCGTCGAGGCCATCTCGATCTGCGACGCCACCCCGGGCCCGGTGGCGCGCCTGGTCAAGACGGCTATTCTCAATCGGGAACGCGGCCGGGAGGGCGTGCGCGAGGCGCTCGAGGACGCGGGACTAGTCGAAGTGCCCCGGCTCGAGGAGAAGCTGGCGCTCCTGGCGACAATCGGCCAGATCGCCCCGATCATGGGGTTGCTCGGCACGGTTCTAGGGTTCATCGAGGTTTTCCGCGTCCTCCAAACCCAGGGTTTGTCCGCGCCGGCCACACTGCTGGCCGAAGGCGTCTGGCAGGCGCTCGTCTGCACCGGGGCGGGTTTGGCGGTGGCCATCCCCTGTTACGCCGGCTACAACTACCTCGTCAGCCGGGTCAACGAAATCGTCGTCGACATGGAGAAAGCGTCGTCCGAGATTGTCAGCCTCCTGACCGATCTTCAGAAGCTCTGAACGCTCGCCTGCGGCACGCCGCGCCTCGAGCCGTGGCTGCCGCCTCTGGCCCATGAGATACCAACGCAACCTCAAGCCCTTTACCGGACGCCTGGACGTCGCGCCGATCGCGGGTGTTCTCTTCATTCTGGTGCTCTTCCTGGTGCTGCAGACCTCGATCGCGCCGGGACCGGGATTGCGCATCCAGCTCCCGTCGGTGGCGCTCGAGGATGAACCGGCCCCGCGGGGGCCGGTGCTCGTCGTGACCGTGGATCAGCACGAGTTGGTTTATTTCGAGCACCAGGTGATTGGGGATGAGGAGTTGAAGGCGCGCCTCGCGGCGAAATCCGAGCAGAGCCGGCACCCCCTCTCCCTGCTCGTTCAGGCTGACGCCTCGGTCAAGCACGAGGCCATCGTGCGCCTGGCAGCCCTGGCCCGACAGGCGGGGATTCGCGACATCGTAATCGGCACTCGCCCCCCTCTGTTTCCACTCGAGATCGACCATCCTCCAGGCAATCCATGAATCCCCACGCGCCGCATGGATTCAAGCGGTGGGATCGAGCCCGATGGTGGGGTTCGGTCGCCGGCGTTTTCCTGCTGCAAGTGATCATCATCCTGGTGCTCTCTCCACGACCCCCACTGTCCGCGACGCCCGCACAACGGCTCGCACGACTTCGTCTCATCACCCAACCCATCTCGCAGGCGCAGCTCGAATCCAGGATGTGGCTGAGCGATCCGGCGGAGATCGCCCTTGTGAGCGCCCGAGGCTTCTCGGGGCCTGTCTGGCTTCAACTCCCGCGCATGGAGAGCGGCCTGCGACACTGGACCGAGCCTCCCCGCTGGTTGACTCAAGATGTGAGCCGCCTGGCCACCCTCCCAATTCTCCCGGAGACTGAGCCGGTCCGATTCCCCCTGCCGGCCGCCCCCGCGGCAACGCCGTTTCTCGGCGCCACCTCGGCCTCGTCGTCATCCGCTCCGCCCCAATCGACCGTCCGCGTCGAGGGCGACCTGGCCCGGCGCCGGAGGCTCGACAGCCCCGAGTTGCCGAGCTGGCCCTACAACGACGTTCTGGCCGCAACGACCGTGCAACTGGTGGTTGACCGCAACGGCAGCGTCCTCGCCGCCAATCTGCTGACCCGCAGCGGGCTGCCGGCCGCCGACCAACGCGCGCTGGAATTGGCGCGCGCCGCCCAATTCGAACAGGCCAACCCGGCATCGGGCGCATCGTCCCTGACCTGGGGACAGATGATGTTCCAATGGCAGGCGGTTCCGCCCGCCACTAACGCCCCATGACAGTCGATCACCTTCTCCTGACCTACGTCGTTGTCCTCCTGACCGGAGTGTCTGCCATCGCCGTTTACTACGAACTGCGGCGACGCAGCTTCGGCCCCACAGGCACCGAAGATCACATCTTCCGTTGCGGCCGTTGCGGCTATGTCTATACCGACGACCCGGATGTCGACCTTTCCCGCTGTCCCCAGTGCGGTCAGATGAACGAGATTTTCGAGTTCTAACGCCAACAATAGCGCGGCGCGCGCAACAGCGCTTCCACGACGAAGAACCCGCCTGCAAGGAACACGAGCGCAATCGAGCTTTTGAGGAAGCCGCGCCGGATCGCGCGACGCAACATCTGTCGCCACGGCGCCGCGTCGCTCTCGAGCCCGGGCAGCGCGAGCCTCTCGGCAAAACGACGGGGAAAGAGCTCGTCTGGACGCGCCGCAATGATCCAGGCCGCACGCAGCAGGTTATCTGCGCGACGGTAATAACCCAGGCCTTCCCAGAGCCGGTAGACCCGTTCCGGCGAGGCGGTGGCCAGGGCGCCAAGTGTCGGCAACTCGCGCATCCAGCGGGTGTAATGGGGAACCACAGCCGCGACAGTTGTCTGTTGTAGCATGACCTCCGCAATCCAGACGGCGTACGGATTCCGGGTGCGGCGCCAGGGCAAATCGCGAGCGGCGGTCGCGAACCAGCGCACCAAGACGCGCGCGAGGCGAGGCGTCCGGATCATAGGCGCGCTCACATCTCGAACTGGTTGATGCGTCGCAGGCTCAGGCGCAGCGGGAGCCAACCGACGGCGGCCGACAGAACGACGAACGCGGCCCAGCTCGGCAGGAGGCCGAAGCCGCCTGGCTCCCCGGAGCGGGTCCAGGGCGAGCCCAGGGCCAGGAGAACGACGGAGGCGACAATGTAGAGGAAACTGAGGACAAGGCAGAACGTGCCGCCGAAGCCGCTGACGATCTTGCTTGGGTTGTCTTCCTTGAAGTTGGGGTGGAGCGCGCCGAGGCCCACGGCGAGCCCGTTCAACGTGAAGGTCATGACCGTGATCGCCACCGTGAGGTAGAACGTGCGGTCCCACGCCAGCATGAGCATGCGACAGGAAAGGATGATCAGGCCGGCGGTGAGCGCCAGCGACAGAGTGCTTGTCAGGGCGAACTTGGCGAGCAACAGACGCCGCAACCCCAGCGGCGCCATCCCGACAATCCAGAGGCGCTTGCCTTCGAGCGAGAACTGCGGATAGACGAAGCGGGTTGTGAGCGTCGCCAGATTCAACGCGCAGGCGCCGAGGTTGAGATACGAGACCAGGAAGACCCAGAAAGGACTGGTCAATTGCTGGCTGAAATGCCGGAGGTTGAGGAAGTAGACGCCCAGCAGCCCGAAGAGCACCAGGGTCTGGCCCCATTGAGTCGTGTCCCGCCAGAACAACCGCATGTCCTTCAACAGCACCGCGCGGATGTCGACGGGGATCGGACGCGCTCGATCTAGGGCGCGTTCGAGCCAGCCGGTCGAGCGGGCGTGGCGGTCGAGTCGCTGCTGCCATGCCCGAAACCACGGCCAGCGGTTCATCGCGCTGCCGCGGCTTTGGACCATCGAGACGGCGGCGTAAAACGCGTTGCCCATGCGCGTGAGCGCGAGTGTGCCGAAGAACAGCACGTGACTGAGGAGGACCAGCGCGAAGAACAACGCGGCGCCCAGTGCGCCTTCAGCCCATTGCTGGACGCCGGCCGAGAGCCAGTAGCTGGGGAGCAAGGGAAAGAGTGCGAAATGGGTTCGCGACAGCAGGCGGTCGAGAACCACCAGCACCCGCGTCTCGAGTTGCTCATCCGTGATGGGATCCGTTTTGAGCCAGATTGCCGTCGCGGCCAGGAGGCTTGAAGCCACGAACAAGGCGGCGATCTGGAACGCTCGGCGATCAAGAAAACGGGCGAGATTCACCGCCAGCCAGGACCCAGCCACGGCAGGCAGCATGATGAAGAGCCCGAGGAACCCGAGCGTCGCCGCGTAGAAATGCCACGGCACGCCCTGAGTCAGCCCGTAGGCGGCCAGCATGGGAGCAATCAGAAACAAAAACGCCCACGACGCCAGGAGCGCGGACTCGATGAACTTCCAACGGAAGATCGACGCCCAGGGAATCGGGAGAGGCAACAGGAACGACGTCTCCCGATTGCGGAACAGGTTGGTGTAGCTGATGATCAGGTTGCTCAACAACAGCAGGCCGAACAAGAACGCGAACAACAGGAAGAGCATCCGCTCGATCAGCACCGCGCCCAGCCCCGGAAAGGAACCGGCGAACCGCAACCCTTTGTAGAAGATCGCGAATGCCAGCGTCGCGTAGCCGCCGAGAAACAACACGATCAGAGCGGTCAGCAGACGCGATTGCTGTCGGATCGTGAGCAGGCGCCGCCAGGCCTGGCGCATGTTGGTCAGAACCAGCAACGTCAACGGGCTCGGCGAGGCGGCGCGAGGCGCCGGGGCGCGGTTCGTGGACAGCGGCCTGTTCATTGGCTGTGAGAAGCAGGCGCGCCCGCGGAGTCTGGGTGCTCCTCGCGCAGATTGGCTTCCTGGCGCGTGAGCGTGAGGAAGGTCTGCTCGAGCGCCCCGGACGTGCCGCTCTGACGCCGCAGTTCGTCGCGCGTGCCGACGGCGATCAGCTGGCCCTCATGCATGATGCCGATCCGATCCGCCATTTCCTCGGCCACGCTCAATTGATGGGTCGAGACGAACACCGTCATGCCGGCGAGCGCGCGCTCCTTCAGAATGTCTTTGAGCACCCGGGCGTGGTGCGGATCCAGGCCCACCATCGGCTCATCGAGCACGACCACTTCCGGAGCGTGCAGCAGGGCCGAGACGATCACAATCCGCTGCCGGGTTCCATGCGAGAGGGCCTCGATCGGCTTGGCGAGGTAGGGTTCGAGGTTGAAACGCGCGACGAGTTCGCGCGCTCCCGCGGCGATCCGCTCCTCGGGCATCTGAAAAAGCTGGCCCGTGAAACGGATGAACTCCCAGGGCGTCAGCTTGTCGTAGAGAAACGGAAAGTCCGGCACATACGCGATCCTGCGACGCGCCTCGAGCGACTGTTCCTGAACGTCGTAGCCGGCGATGCGCGCCGCTCCGGAGGTCGGTTTCATGAGGCCGGCGAGAATCTTCACTGTCGTCGTCTTGCCGGCGGCGTTCGGGCCGAGCAACGCGAAGAACTGGCCCCGGGGCACCACCAGGTCCACCGCGTTCACCGCGACCAGGTCGCCGAACCGTTTGACCAGATGGATCAGTTCGATCATCGGTCAAGGATTCTACAAGGCGGCGATCGCTTCGTTGACCAGCACGATGTCGTCCGGCAACTCGACCCGGAGAATCTCGCCCACGCGGCTCACCACGACCGATGCGCGGTGCGTGTCGAGCAGCCGGGCCTCGATGCGGTAGACGCGCACGCGCGAGTGGCCCAGCGCGAACCAGTCGCTCCGCGCCCCCCATGCCAGCCCGCGCGCGAGAACAGCCGCATCCGGCACCCGCAGATCCCGTGTCAGGGCGGCCAGCCCGGCGATGGCGGGCGGCAGGCCGAATTGCGCCATGAGTTTCTCGGGGCGGGCAAGATCGGCGAAGGCGACGGCCTGCTCCCACTCGCTCCCGGGCTCGCCAGTGCGCAGCACGAGCCGCTCGGCCTCCGCGTCCGCCTCGATCTCCCACGCATTGGGCTTGAGATTCAAACGAACCCGGAACTTCTGCCAGGCCTGGTCGACGCCAAAGACCGCATGCATGGCAAATCGCAGTCGTTTGGGCGATTCATCGAGGAGCAGATTGCCGTCCAGGTCGATCGTGTAGCCCGCGAATGCCCGAACACGGCCCTCGACGGTCTCTTGCTCGGCTTCCGTGCGCGCCATCGCGGTTTCATCGATGGTCGCCACCCAACGGCAGAACCCAATCTTCTGTCCGCGATGGAGAATCTGGAGTGCCGAGTCGTCGGGCGCCGTCAGGATGCGCTCCCAGACAGTGGCGATGGGGACGCGGCCGCCGCTGTTCTGGTGGCTGCTCATTTCCGAGCGCCAGAGCAGGACATTCATGATCACCCAAAACAGGATGACCAGCGGAAAGTACATCCGTTTGACCATGGCGGCGCGGATTACATTGCTGGGATGCGGATGACCTGCCCCACGTTCAGCCGATTCGGATTGATGTTCGGATTGGCGGAGAGAAGCGCGCGGAGCGGAAGGCCATAGCGGCGAGCGATTGTGCTCATCGTCTCCCCTTTTCTGACGGTGTACTGGAGGTAGCCGCGTGGGGCCGGCACCGCTGACGCGGATGAGACCGACACCGAAGGCCTGCGCGCATCAGACAACGGATTGACCGCGGCATTGGGACGGGTCGAGGCCGAGGCAGACAGAGTCGGGTCCGGGCCGGGCACGGCGCGGTTGGACTGCTGTGTCTCCGACGGCGGACGCGGCTGGGCGGCGGCGATTGGCGCTCCGGAGGCCGTGGTTGTCGGAGGCAGGGCGGGGGCGGCGGCCGCGGCGGAGGCGGTGCGCAACGCCTCTCTGAGTTGGGTGTTTTCGGCCCAGAGCTGCTGCACGTGCATGTGCAGAGTCTGGTTGGTCACCCTGAGCAGGTTGATCTCCTTGTCCATGTCATGGACCCTCGAGACCATGCGGTCGAACTGTTGTTGAAAAGCGGGCAACTGGGGACCCAGCGGCACGCTCTTGGCGATCTCCACCTGACAGTCCCTGATCCTCTGCCGGGCGGTCTCAGCGTGGCGCCATTCCGGCCGCAGCTTCAGGAGTCTGTTGAAGTGGTAGATCGCCCCGGCCGGGTCGGACAAATCCTTACAGAGGATCAGCCCCAGCTCCCAGTGGGCCAGGGCCAGGCGTGGATTGGCTTCGAGGGCCTTTTCGAGCGAGGCCACCGCGCCCTGGAAGTTGTACGCCGCTTTCTTGGCGCGGGCATCGAGAATCAAAGGGTTTTTCTCTTCCGACTCCTGATCCGGCAACGGGAGGCAGCCGCTGAGCCAACACGCGCCCAGCAGCAAGCAACAAAGACGAATCGCATCGAGATGCCTCACGGACCGAACCTTAACAGACAACCCGCGCGGTGCAATCCGCGAAACACAAATGCATCAACCCGCCCGGAGCCGGCCGCGTCGGCGGCGCCTATTGCAGAGTGGCGAGGCAAGCCTTGATGGCATCGAAGTTCGGCAGGTCCTTGGGAGTCGGCGTTTGCTCGCTGTAACGAACCACACCGGCCTTGTCGATCACGAACGCGGCGCGGGCGGCGGTCGAGCCGAGTCCACCCAGATCGGCCAGCAGGACGCCGTAGTCCGCAGCCACTTTCTTGTTGAGATCGCTGGCGAGGGTGACCCTGATCTTCTCCTTCTCGGCCCAGGCGGATTGGGCGAAGGGGCTGTCCACACTCACCGCGATGACATCGGCACCGAGCTGCGCATACGTGTTGAGGCCGGAGCTGATATCGCACATCTCCTGCGTGCAGACGCCGGTGAAGGCCAGGGGGAAGAAGAGAAGGACGGTGTTCTTCCGCCCGAAGTTGTCGCTCAGCTTCACATCCACGATCTCTTCAGCGGTTTTGGATTTGAGACGAAAGTCCGGTGCTTTGGAGCCGACTGCGATTGCCATATGATTGCGGTTTTCTGTTCGTTTTGGTTTTGTTGCAGCGCCACAACGCGACAGGGCCAATGTATAGTGGCGCCTCCGGCCACTGTCAAATCACCGCGGGCGGGTGGATGACAAATTGGTTGGGTGATTTCAGGGAAAGCATATTTTGCTGGACTTTTTGGTACAGTATTGTATAT
>MWFF01000109.1 GCA_002071485.1 Verrucomicrobia bacterium ADurb.Bin006
CCAGTCGCGCAGGTCCACAGGCAGCAGCAGGGGGGTGTCACGGTCGACGTTCACGAAGCGTGGGCCCATAGTTATCTGCTGAACTCTGAACCTCGCCCTCTTGTTCAAACGCCTGGCAAAATTGTTGGGGAAAAGTCCGACAGGCTGCTAGCCCGCATCGCGATCGCATCGTGGCTCGAAAGAGCGCGGGAACCCGGCGCCGCAGACCGCCCCGCCCGCTCGTGTGCCCGCTTGGATTGTCCATCGCCTCACCGCGGTGCTCACACCGTCAAGGTTGGGCTCGGATGGTCCTGCGCCGCGCAGTCCACCCGCACATGCGTGGCCCCAAGAGCCTGAAGCCGCCCGGCCACAACCTCGATCGCCAGGTCCGGACGGTTGCAATCCCGGCTCAAATGCCCCAGACAGATGTGGCGCAGACCGTCCGTAACTGTTTGCTCGACCACACCCGCGGCAGCCTCATTCGAGAGATGGCCGTGCCGGCTCAGAATCCGTTGTTTGACACTCCAGGGGCGGCGCGTGTCCTCCTGCAGCAGCTTCAGATCGTGGTTTGTCTCGAGGACCAGCACGTTGGCCGGACGCACCCGCTCGACGACCAGCCGGGTGGCGTGTCCCAGATCGGTGAGGAAACCGATGTTTCCGCCATCTAGACGCAGCAGAAAACCCACCGGGTCCTGCGCGTCATGAGGGATCGAGAAGGTCTCGACGCCTACGTCGCCGATCTCGAAAGTGTCGCCTGTGCCAAATAGACGGCAATTCACAGGCCGCTCCAAGGCGTGCTCGATCGCCTCCTTCGTCAGCCGGTTGCAATAGACCGGCAGGTGCAGTTTCGAGCACAACACCGCCAGCCCCTGGATGTGATCCATGTGCTCGTGCGTGATCAGAATCCCTTGCAGCGTCTCCGGCGAACGTTCAATCCCGGCCAGTCGCTGGCGGATTTGCCGGGCGCTCAAGCCCGCGTCGATCAGCAGGCGCGTCTCCTCGGTTTCGAGGTAGGCGCAGTTGCCGGCCGACCCGCTGCCCAAAATCGTGAAATGCGCCGCCACGCCCCGGACAATACGGCGGACGGGCCGGCGTGGCAAAGCATTTGCCCGCGGCCATTGCAGCATCAGGGCCAATTCATGAAGTGGAGCGGCGAAGCTCCCGTCGCCGACACACACCGTCTTCACTTGACATGGCGGGGAACGAGCCGTCCCCACTCCGACCTTTTCGACTTCATGAATTGGCGCTGTTGCGGCATTGAGATCGCGCTTGTGAATTTGGGGCTGCCCCCTAAGATGAGCAGCATGGCGCAGGGCTTGCATCTGACCCAGAAGATGGCGCTCCAACAGGTGTTGGCGCCACAGCTCCAGCAATCGCTGGCGCTCCTCCAGGCCCCGATGCTCGAACTCAAGGCGCTCGTCGAGCACGAATTGCAGCAGAACCCGGTTCTCGAAGAACTCTCCACCAGCGAAATCACCCAGCAGGAAAAACGCGAGATCGATGGCGCCCCCCTTTCCGATCCCGCCGATCCCGCCGAACCCCCGTCCGACATCACCTACGATCCGGCGACCGACCGGGTTCCGAGTGTCGTGGACGACTTTCAGGCTGAGTTCGAGCGCCTTGCCCAGGTCGATCAGGAGTGGCGCGATTCCATCGTCCAGGCCAACTCGCCCTTGCGCGCCCGCGAAGAAGAGGAGGAACGGCGCCAGTACATGTTCGACTCGCTGGTCGCCGGCACCTCGCTCCAGGAGCAGTTGCTCGAACAAGTGCGCCTCTCGGATTTGACCGACGACGAACGCGCGGTGGCCGAGATGATCATCGGCAACATCGACGACGCCGGCTACCTGCGGGCCAGCCTCGATGAACTCGCTTTCTCCACCAGTACGCCCATCGATCGAATCGCCCAGATCCTCAAGGTGGTCCAGTCGTTCCATCCGCCTGGCGTCGGCGCCCGGGACTTGCGGGAGTGCCTCCTGCTGCAACTCGAACGCGCAGGCCGCGTCGCCTCGCTCGAATACGCCATCGTCGACAAGCACATGGAAGCTCTGGGCCGCCGCCGCTTCCCCGAAATCGCACGCGCCCTGGGCAAGACGACCGACGAAGTCCAGCAGGCCAGCGAACGCATCAGCCACCTCGAACCGCGTCCGGGCCGCGATTTCATGCCCGACGATCATCTCTACGTCGTGCCCGAGGTATTCGTGCGAGAATCGGCCGACGGCTACACCGTCTCGCTCAACAACGAAGCCGTCCCCCACCTGCGCATCAGCAACACCTACAAGGACCTCATGGCCAACCCCGACAGCACGCCGGAGGTCCGCGACTACATCCGCGAAAAGATCCGCGCCGGGAAATTCCTGATCAAGAGCCTGCACCAGAGACAGCACACCATCTCGAATATCGCCCGCGAAATCGTCGGACGGCAGCGCGAGTTCATGGACCAGGGAGTCGCGCACCTGCGCCCAATGACCATGGCCCAGGTGGCCGAAGCCGTCGGCGTGCACGAAACCACCGTCAGCCGCGCCGTCTCTGGCAAGTACATGGATACACCCCAGGGCGTTTTCGAGATGAAGTACTTCTTCACGGCAGGCATCCCGACAGCCAACGGCGAGGGCATGTCCAACGCCAGCGTCAAAGGCATCATCGCCAACATGATCGGACAGGAAGACCGCGCCAAACCGCTGTCTGACGAGGAAATCGTCAAACGCCTCGACGCCTCCGGCATCATCATCGCCCGCCGCACAGTCGCCAAGTATCGGTCCGAACTCAATATCCTTCCATCCCACCTGAGGAAGGTCTATTGAACACGCGCCTCGCCTATGTCATCAATCCCGCCGCCGCCTCGGGCCGAGCCGTGGCACGATGGCAAACCGCCCGGACCGATCTGTGGCGGCGCGGTCTCGCCGGCGCGGAGTTCGTCCCACGGGCAGCCCATGACGGAGTCGAATTGGCGCGCCGAGCGGCTGCGGACGCTGACATCCTGGTCGCCGTCGGCGGCGACGGGACGGTGTCCGAGGTGGCCAGCGGCCTCTTGCGAGCCGGGGCCCCTGCCCGCCTGGCCATCCTGCCGCTGGGCACAGCCAACGACTTGGCCAGCCAACTGGGAATTCGCTCCTTGAACGGGGCGATCGATCTCCTTCCCAACGGCCAAACCCGAAGAATCGACGCCATCGAAGTGAGGTGCGCGCAGGGCCCGTCCAACCCAGTCCGCCACGCCCTCTCCTTTGTCTGCCTCGGCTTCGCCGGCGAAGTCCTCAGGCAAACGACGCCCGCCATCAAGCGCTGGTTCGGACCCCGCTGGTGCTATTGGATCGGGTTCCTGCGCGCCCTCGCCACCTATCGCCACCCCAACGTCCGAGTGCAGGCCGATCAAACCGCATTCCACGGCCGTTGGCTCCACATCTGCGCCGGAAACCTCGAGTGGGCCGGCGGCGGCATCATGCGCTTGTCCCCCGGAGCCCAGTGCGCCGACGGCCTGTTCGATGTCTGCCTGATCGAGGCAATGCCGCCCCCGGCCATCGCCTGGCATTTTCCAAAGCTGCTGGGCGGTTCGTTCGTCAAACACCCCCGCGCCCGCTACTTTCAAGGCACGGAACTCGTGCTGGAAACTGAGGCGCCCGAGCCAATCCACATCGACGGCGACATGGCAGGCCGCACCCCGGCTCACCTGAGCATCCGGCCCCGATGCCTCCACATCCTCGCGCCGCCTAGCGCAGGCCATTCCTGATTCCATGCCAGACGCGGTCAGCCGTTCGGGCCGAGGTGCGTGCGCCCGTCGTGTGCGTGTCTGCGCGAGGCTGTGCCTTGCATTCGTCGGCTCCATGCGATTCACTGTCGCGAAACGCATCTGTGACTATGACAAAGACCTTCGCCTTGGCCCCTCTCCTGGCATTGGGACTCGCGTCGTTCGCGCCATCCCACGGGGAGGAACCTTCGTGGGCTGAGCTCGAACGGCAATTCCGCGAGCTGCCAATGGAGGCGCGGCGGCTGACCGGACCGTTGTTCTGGCTGCACGGCGACGAATCGCAGCAGCGGCTCGAGTCCTACGTCGCCAAGGTCGCCGAGGGCGGCAACGGCTCTCTCACCACCGAGTCGCGCCCACACATCGACTGGCTCGGAGAAGGATGGTTTCGCGACGTCGGCATCTGTCTAGAAGCCGCAAAACGCCACAACCTCAAGCTCTGGATCTTCGACGAGAAATGGTGGCCCAGTCAGGGCGTCGGCGGACAGGTTCCCGCCCGGTATGCCGCCAAGAAGCTCGAGGCGTCGGCAGTCGACTTGACCGGACCGCGCCCGTTCGAGGCCGATGGCTACGGCGGCGAGAGCTACATCGGCGCAATCGCCGGACGCGCAGCCGACGATGGCGCGATCGACAGCGAGAGCCTGGTCGACCTGGCGCCGTTCATCAACCAGGGCCGCCTGGTCTGGGCCGTCCCCGAAGGCCGATGGCATGTCATGAGGTTCACCTTCGGACTCGCGCCCGGCTTGGGCCAGGGCGGCGGCCGTGAACTGAGCGTGGACGGCCTGAGCACCGAGTGTGTCGAGTGGTATCTCGACACCGTCTACGCGCCCCATTACGACCGGTTCAAAGATGACTTCGGCAAGACGATCGCCGGGTTCTTCTACGACGAACCGGAAACCCGCGGCGACTGGGGCACAGCCTTGAATCCCGTCCTGGCCGAGTTGGGCGTCGATTGGAAGAAGGCCTACGTGGCCTACAAATTCAGACTGGCGGGCGAGGCCCAAACGGCCGCTCGCTATCAGTTCCTCGAAGCCCGCGCGGAGGCCTGGGGTCGCACGATGTACGGCGGCATCACACGCTGGTGCCAGGAGCGGGGCGTCGAGTCCATCGGCCATTTCATGGAACACGCCGGCATGTATCGGCTTCAGGATTTCTGCGCAGGCGACCTCATGCGTGTCCAGAAATACAGCAGCATGGGCGGCATCGACGCCGTGTTTTCCCAGTTCAAGATCGGCCAGCGTGCCGCGTATGACGCACCGTGCTGGCAGACGCCCAAGCTCGGCAGCTCGATCACCCATGCCTACGGCAAACCCGATGATGTCAGCATGGTCGAGATCTTCGGGGCGCGCGGTCAGGACCTGACCTATCCGGAGATGAAGTGGTGGGCCGATCACATGCACGTGTCGGGCGTCAACTTCCTCATCCCCCACTCCTTCAATCCGCGAGCCCCGCGTGACTCGGATTGTCCGCCCTATTTCTACAACGGCGGCTTCGAATCACGCTGGCCGCTCTACCGCGTCTTCGCCGATTACACCAGCCGGCTGACTCTCCTGCTCACTGGCGGACGACATGTCTGTCCCGTGGCGCTGCTTTCGCCCGGCCAAAGCCTGCACGTCGGCCAGGGCGTCCCGGTCGACACGATCAGCGAGCGCTTGCAGGACGCCCTCTACGATTGTGACTGGCTCCCCTACGAGGTCTTTGTGAATGACACCGCTGTGGCCGGCCCGGAGCTCAAGCTGCGCGCCGAGTCCTATCGGGTGTTGATTGTGCCGGCAGTCGAGGCGGTGCCTTATGCCGTGCTGGCAAAGGCCAGAGAGTATTTCGAGGCCGGAGGAGTCGTGGCCGGCTACGGCATCCTCCCCTCGAAGTCTGCCACAATCGGCAAGAACGAAGCCGACATGACCGCGTTGCGCCAGGCGATTTGGGGAACCCCCAAACCGGGCTTGAGCGTTTGCCGCACAAATCCCCGGGGCGGACGCTCCTTTTTCCTGCCCCTCGAACCGACCCCCGAACAGCTTCAGCAGGTCCTGGGGCGCGAGGCGGGAGTGCACCCGACCCTCGAGGTTGTCGAAGGTGAAACCGACCATTGGCTGCATGTCCTGCACCGGGTGCGATCCGGACGCGACGTGTTCTTCATCGTCAACCAAAACCATGCCGGTCCGCCGCGCACGTTCAGATTCCGAATCACCGCCGCAGGGGAGCCGGAGTGCTGGGACGCCATGCGAAACGAAATCACCGCTGTATCCCACCAGCGGTCGGGCGCGCGGACGGAGCTGACGCTGACGCTCGAACCGAACGAAAGCGTCCTGCTTGTGTTTCAACAGAACGGTCGGGCGCTGCCGCGCCGCGAACCAATCGAGGCTCGGCTCGGCGCCAGAAGCATCCCTCTGATTCGACAACCAGCCCCCGTCCCGCCCGAGCCCAAACTCGATGCCGAGTCCCGCTTCCACCAGTTCTTCGCGGGACGGTTCTGGGTCTGGTACCCGGAAGGCAACCCGGCCCAGGCTGCACCTCCGGGCCCCTGCCACTTCCGAAAACCAATCGCGTTGCCCGGGGAGCGCAAGCTTTCAAAGGCCCTCTTCGCCGGCACGGCGGACAACAGCTTCGTTCTCTATGTCAATGGGAGCGAAGCGGGACGCAGTGATGCCAGCGACGAAGGATGGCGGCATCCGGTCGAGTTGGACGTCACCGAGCACATGAAGACCGGCCTGAACCTGCTCGCCATCCAGGCGGTCAACGCAAGCGATCGCCCCAACCCGGCCGGACTGCTGGGCTGTTTGCGTGTCGAGTTCCAGAGCGGCGATCCGCTTGTAGTGCCTGTGGACAGCACGTGGCGGGTGTCCCGCGAAGCGCCCGAGGGCTGGACGCATGCCGGTTACGACGATGCAGACTGGAAATGGGCGGACGAAGTGGTGCTGTACGGCAACGCCCCCTGGTCCACTGTCGGCCTCGGCCCGCTCACTCTGAGCCCGGCTAAGGCGGACCCGTTCGTAGGATCGTGTGAGGTACCCACGGACGTTGACCTCGATCGCGGCGTGTATCTTGTCTTGGACGGTCTCGAGCCCGAAGCGGCCGCGCGCGTGACGATCAACGGCAAAGAAGCTGGCGGTGTCATAGGCAACCCCCTCAGGCTCGAAGTCTCGATGTTCCTCAAGTATGGTGCCAATTCGGTTCGACTCGAACCTTTCGCCCCTCGAAGCGTCCGCTTAGTCGCGTGGGATAAACCTTAACGATGGCGATCCCGGCTCGGTTGCATGGCAGAGGCCAGTGACTGTCCGCCCCGCCGCCGTCGTGCCTGACATCGATCGCGGCCCTGCCGCTCTCTAAACCGGCCTTGCTGACGCACTCTCACCCCACGACATTCACCTTCAAATCCCGCATCGTCGCCAACTCCCCCAACGCTCCCAAGCCCCGCATCGGTCGCGCCCCGTCACGCCGCCTCGCCCCAAACCGATCCCGGAACTCCCGGAATACCTCGTTCACGTAGTTCCGCGACCCCAGCACCACTCCGTCGCTGAAATACCTCACCCGCAGCCGCAACACCTGTCCCAGCTTCAACTGCCCCTTCCTCTTCAACTCACGCCGGATTCCCTCCGCATCCAGCACCACCTTGCCCGCACTCCCAGCACTCCCGCTGCTCACCAAAAGCACCTGCCGATATTCCCTCCCCACCCTCTCCCAATCCCCACACCCATAGATGCTCCCCAACCCCTTGCGCGCCAATCCATTCCCCCCAACGGCCTCCGCGTACCCGCACCACCGG
>MWFF01000110.1 GCA_002071485.1 Verrucomicrobia bacterium ADurb.Bin006
GTTCACCGCCCGCATCCAGCGGCAGACGCCCGGATGTTGTTTGTGCCGGTCACCCGTACTCCGGCGTGCTCTCCCAAGGAGACGGGAGGTTCTCCCGAGTTCCCGGATTACCCCTCTGAACGCATGCCCCGCTCTTAGACCCCGGTGGTGTCCCGTCCGCTCGCCTTGTCGCGGCCAGGACTGATGCCTTCCGGACACTGGATCCCGTCGGCTTTCGGTCCGGTTGCCCGGACTTATCCTTTGACCACCACTATACATTTTTCGGGGTTCAATTCCGCGGCCTGCGCCCTCGCCTTACCTCTGCTTCGCACACCGCCTCTCGGCGATCGCACTTCGGTTCAGCTACCGGCCCGGTGGCTAGCCTTGGGCCGGGTGGGATTGGCCGGCTTCCGCCGACGCACCCACTGGGTAACATTGACGAGTTTCAAGGGGTGTCACCCCTGTTCCGTCGTCCCGGGCTTTGCTCGGCACGACCAGTGATCTTGTCAGCCCTTGCGTCTGGATCGCGTGGCTGCACTTCCACAAACGACACTGGCGCCAGGGGCAGTGCCCCAGCGGGAGCAGCCACCTGGCGCTTGAGTTTGTCTCTTGTCTGCCACGAACCGTAGCCTGAGCGATTTGCCGCTCACGCACTACTGCCGAAGCAACACGTAACAGGAGGATGGTGCTTTTGGTTTTGATGCTGTCGCAACTGAAGGCTGGGTGAAGCTCCCATCGTCACTCAGTCATATTCAAACAGCGCGGTGGCTTGGGTGTCGGCGGAGGCGGTGACGCGCAGCCAGTACGCGCCGAAGGCATCGGGGAACGTGTGCTGCGCCGTGGCATGCGGCATCACGTTGACCGTGACCACGTGGCTCCATGTCCCGGCGCCGGTGAAGTCGGCCTCGACGGTGAAGGCCACCGCGCGTTGACCGCGGTGGGAAAGTGTCAGGCGCTTCCGGTCATAACCAGTGGCGAGATAGGCATCGCTGGGCTGGCCGGCCTTGACCTCGGTGTCGAACCACGGCCCGCCCCGGCCACGGGGTTTGCCGAACTGCCAGAGGTCGTCCACCGTCCCGACCCACAGCGCGCACCGGCCATCGTCACTGCGAATGATGCGCGCGCCCTGGGCGTCGGCGGCGAGGCCGCTCAAGACCAACAGACCCCGGTAGCCGGCGAAATCGTGGATGCGGCGGTTGTGCGTGGCAATGGGGCGGACCTTGATGAAACCGCCGGCGTTTCGGGCGGGCAATTCGTAGAACGTGCCGCCGACATTGAGCAGGTTGCGTTCGGTGACAACCTCCCGGCAGAGCCGCGCGTGTCCGAGCGGGCCGGGTTGGTCGAGGGCCGGATCGCCCTTGGGCAGCCGCCAGCGCCGTCCGCTCTCATCCACATACAGCAACGAAGCGCCGTCCGCCGTGATGAGCGGGGGAGCGATGGCGACCGCTTTGGCGGTCCACGCCACACCCTCCGGATCGTTGGCGCGCCGGAGTTTTAGGTCACCGTCCAAGTCGTAGCCGCCCAATTCGCCGTCGCGGTTGCGCGCGACGAAGCGAAGCGTCTTGTGGTCGGCCCCGCGCGCGTGCATGACGCCGCCACTGGCAGACGGCTCGCCCGGGGCGGCAAGACCGTCGAGAAGTGGGGAGGGTTCCGTCGTCCGCGGGTCGTCGGCCCGGTGGTGAAAGAACGCAGTCACGCCCGGCGCATCGTCCTTCGGGGTGAGGCGAATCCAAGCACCCGTCTCATGCCTGGGAAACTCGATCCACACATTGCCGTGTGCCGGCACGGACACCTCGCGCTGCGTCTTCCACCGTCCGTCGCCTTTGGCGTCCACGTCCAAACTGAAGCCAACCCGGCTTGGTCCCGCATGGGCGAGGTGCAACGAGCGCCTGGCAAAGCCGGAGAACAGGAACGGCTCGCTGGCCACGCCGGCCTGCACATCGTCGTTCAGCCAGACCGCGCCACGCCCGAGTGCCGGGCCGAAGCCATCCAATTGCGCAGGTTCGACGAACCAGAGGTTGGACTGCGATGTGCCCGGACCGGCCAGATCGCCCTTGAGCCGGTCCTTGTTGAGGAACTCACTCCGCGCGGTGTCGTCGCAACCGAACACGAGGCGATCCTCCCAGCGGCAGAAATCGCCGATGACCTTCAGATAGGTCGATCGGGGAGCGATGCCGGCGGAGTCGGAGGCCGAGAGGGTCCTGGGAAACCGCCAGAAGCCCCCGTGCATGGTCATCAGCAGCGCGCCCTCGCCGATGTCCCGGATGCGCGGCCATTCGGTGTTCCATCCGTGCGCGCCGTCGTAGCAGTGCGACGCCTTGGGCAGCCGGTAGGCGTGCCATCGGCCGCGATCGAGCACCATCAGGATCAATGAGCGATGGTCCCAGCCGATGCTCCAGAGAGGATCGGTCGGGGGATTGGGATTGCCGTCAATGCCGCCGGGCCCCGTGACATCGGTGAATTGGTTGCGCCGGACAATCGTCCACGCGCTCGAGGTGCCGTCCCACTGGGCGAGGACGCCGGAGGGCACATCCGGACGGCTCTGCGCTTCCGCACCGTGTTCGCCGTTGTTCGCATACACCAGCAGGCCCTGTCCGGAATAGAACCCCTTGCCGTGGTAGCCGGGGAAGTTGGCGAAACGGGCCTGCTTTTTCGGCATGTTCTCCCAGCCGGAGTTCGGGTTGAGGTGTTCATCGGCCCACAACTCCGTTACGGCCAACGTCCGTACATCCACTTCGTAGATGCCTTCCTCCATCGACGCATAGTAAATCTTGCTCGCCGGGTCGGTCAGATGTCGCGCGTTGCCCGTGGGTCGCCCGAACATGTTCGTGTAGGCAATCACCCGCACCGAGCGATCGGCGCCGATGGCATACGGCCCGATGAACAGTTGCTGCGACTCCCGGTGGATCATGCGGTTGGCGGGCGTGCCGCCGATGCTCTCGGGGCGGATGATCTGTTCGAGGCTGGGCGTGATCTCGTACAGCTTGTCGGATGACCCCAGCGGCTTGTGCGGCGCGTAGGTCACGACCCAAAGCCGGTCCGCCCAGGGCACGACGGCACCTGTGCCGCACTCGTCCTCGCGATTGAACATGGCGAGATGCGGGTAGATGCCGGAAACGCTCCGGTGCTGCGCGGCGGCCACGAGCGCGACCCAGGCGGTGACGAAGATAAGAAACAGGCGACTCATAATGACGATTCTCTGCTTGTGCATACCGGTCACTCCCCTTCCAGCTCGTGGAGCCGTGTCGCTGCCGTCTCCCATTCCGCGGTCAGCCGTTCGAGATCGCCGATGACTTCGGTGATTTCGCGGTTCAGAGCCACGGCGCGACTCGAATCGGCGTAGGTCTCGGGGTCTTCGAGAGCGGCGGTCAGTTCGGCCTGCCGGGCTTCGCCGGCGGCGATGTCGTGTTCCAGTTGGCGGACGCGCTGGCGCACGGACTGCAGTTCACGGTAGCGGGCCTGGCGCTCCTGGGCTGCCAGCCGTTTCTGCTCGCGCCGCCGGCCGGCGACACTCGTTGCCGTCTGTTTGGTTGACGGGTTCCGGCCCTCCGCGGAATCGGCGCCGCCCGATTCAAGTGCGCGCAACGCGGCGGTCTTATCGACGTAGTACTGGTAGTCGCCGGGGTAGGCGGTCAGGCGTCCGTTGTGGATGTGAACGACGTGGTTGGCGAGCTGGCGGATGAAGTAGACGTCGTGGCTGATAAAGACGATCGTGCCGTCGAACTGCTGGAGGGCGGAGAGCAGGGCTTCGACGCTGGCCAGGTCCAGGTGAGTTGTCGGCTCGTCCATGAGGAGCAGATTGGGCGGGTCGAGCAGGAGCTTGACCAGCGCCAGCCGACTTTTCTCCCCCCCGCTGAGCACGCCCACCCGCTTGAACACGTCGTCGCCACGGAACAGAAAGCTCCCCAGCACCGTCCGTACGAACGTCTCGGTCAGCGCCTGGGGCGTGTCAAACGCCTCTTCGAGCACGGTGCGATCCAGATGCAACGTATCCACGCGGTACTGCGAGTAATAGCCGGCGCTGACGTTGTGCCCGAGGCGGCGTTCGCCCGCCTGGGGGACGAGCACGCCGGCCAGCAGCTTGAGCAGGGTCGACTTGCCCGCGCCGTTGGGTCCCACCAGCACGATGCGCCGTCCGCGTTCGGCCTCGAAGTCGAGTTTGTCATATATGAGTTGCTCCCCGTAGGCGAACCGCACGCCTTCGAGCGCCACCACGCGCCGGCCGGCGCGCTGCGGCTGGGGGAAGGCGAAAGCGACCGTCGCCTCCGCGCCGGACGGGGCTTCGAGCTTCACCATGCGCTCGATCTGCTTGAGTTTGCTCTGGGCTTGGGCGGCCTTGGTGTTTTTGGCGCGGAAACGGTCGACAAACGCCTGCAAGCGTGCGATCTCGCGCTGCTGGTGTTTCCAGGCGGCAAGCAGTTGGGCCTCGTTGGCCGCCCGCTGCTCGAGGTAGGCATCGTAATTGCCCCGATACCGGAAGAGGCGTCCCTGGCGAATTTCGAGAATCGAGGTCGTGAGTTGGTTGAGGAACTCCCGGTCATGCGAGATCAGGACCATGGCGCCCGGGTAGTCGCGCAAATACTCCTGGAACCAGAGCAGTGCCTCGAGATCGAGATGATTGGTCGGCTCATCGAGCAGGAGCAGATCGGGACCGAGCGTGAGCAGGCGCGCCAGGTAGGCCCGCATCACCCAGCCGCCGCTCAGCGCGCTGGCGGGACGCTCGAAATCGGCGGGACGAAAGCTCAGGCCGGCCAGGACTTTCTTGGCCTTTGCTTCGAGCGTGGAGCCGCCCAACTGATCGAAACGCGCCTGCGCGTCGTGATACTCGGGTGTGTCCGCCGCGTGCTCCGCCTCGAAGGCGCGCAGTTGGCGCCGCAACCGTCCGATCTCCGGGGTGATGGCCGACGCCAGTTCGAGGACTGTCTCGTCACCGACGGGGGCGTTCTCCTGGGGCAGATAACCGACGGTGATCCCCCGCTGGAGCGCGATCGTGCCCGTGTCGGGTGCCGTCGTGCCCAGAATCAACCCCAGAAGGGTCGACTTGCCGGCGCCGTTGGGGCCGACCAGACCGATGCGGTCCTCGCGGTTAACTTGCAGGGAGACGTCCGCAAACAGAGTGCGGCCGGCGTAGGCTTTGCTGACTTCGCTGAGCGAAAGCATGAATGGGACATCGTGTGCGATCCGGGGCCACCGTCGCAAGCGCGATGCTCGCCCGGATGTTTCACAAAGCATCGCGGAGTCTGACGTCGAGGCTCCGGCAAAGCCGCGCCCATACAAGGCAGAATCGCAACCACGCTCAGCGAATCTGGACTGAATGAGTCAACGCTCAATCGTTCGCGAAACGTTCGACGAACTTCTGGGGCGTCACGCCGGACTCATTGATGTGGGTCACTTTGGTCCAGGGATGGTCGGGATCGCCCTGGGCCAGCTTGAGCCACTCGGCGGCATAGACTTTGCGCGACGCCGGCATGGGCCAGTCCGCCCCGGCGTCGGCGCATTCCTTGCGCAGCTTGTCCCAGAGGTTGAGCCAGACATAACCGAGCCACATCCGGCCGCGCTGCACGCGTCGGAGCAGGTCGGGCGCGCCGGCCGAGGCGGTCTCGGCCTGGCGCCAGAGACGGTCGGCCTCGCTCAAGGTCTTGAAGTTGTGGAACGGCGTGTCGGTTCTCGAAAAACAGGTGAGATTCCAACCCGTCGACGCCCCGTGCATCAGATCGATGTAGGTGCGGATGAACGGCGCGGCGTCCTTCCCATAGTACCCGTCGAGAAAGGCGTCGATCAGACCGCGGTCGTCCTTCTGCGGATTCCAGAGCAACTGCGCCAACACCCAGCTTCGCAGCTCGCTGAACTCGGATCCGTAACTCTGGTAGGCCCCCTGTTCGAAGAGGCCGCGCACGTTGTGCGCCGCGAAAAAGCGCACATTCGGTCCGAGCACGAACCAGTTCGGATGCGGCTGAACGTAGTGGGCGAAGTCGGTGGTGTAATCCCAGATGTAAAGCCGGTCGCAAATCTTCTCCCAGCCGCGAATGTCGTCGGCGAACGTCGCGTTGGCCGGCGCTTCGAGCGGCTCGCGGAAATTGCACTCGATCGAGCAGAGCCGCACGATGACATTCGCGCGCGGCTTGATCGTCTTGGGCGGTTTGCGCGTGTACTGGTAGGCGAGCGTGTCCACGGCAACCTGCGGAAACTCGGCCTCGATCCCGGCCGCCACATGGTTCACAAAGTCCAGCAGCGTCCCGGCATGGCTCCCCTCCGCTTCGTCCAGAGCCTTGCACGCCTCACACTGGCAGGCGCCGTGCCAGTCGTTCTGCGACACCGACACGATCCGCGCGTCGGGCGACTCGCGCAGCCACTCCTTGACCCGCGCGACGACGTGATCCCGCAAATCCGGATTGGTCAGGCAGAGTTGGCCGTGATCGACGCTCCGTTTCCCATCGCGAAAACTGTACCACTCTGGATGGGCCGCGAAATGTGTCTCGGGAGGCACCAGCGGATAGAACGTGTGCACGAACCCCTTGTACCGGATGCACCCGCCCCAATCCGCGCCGATGTTGGCCGACTGGCTGTTCGAGAAATTGCGCACCGCCCAGCGCGCGTTGAACGCCGGATACCAGAACGGATCCCGCGACTCGAACGTCGGGCGATACCGGACATCGAGTGCGCCGACCGCCAGGACGGCGTGCTTCGGCATCTGGCTGGCCCACGGCGTCCACCAGCGCACCCCGCACTGGTCCTGGAGGAACTGCGACACGGCGTAAAGCGTCCCTCGAGGGCGGCCCCCAGCCAGCAACAGACAGTTGCCCTTCCGCTTGATCACAATCTCCTCCTCACCCAACTGATCGAAAGGCACCTCCGGAAAAAGCTTCGCGGCCAGGCTGCCGCACCCGACAACGATGGCCCGTTCCGGCGCCTGATCCCCCGCCTCCTGGACGCTGAACTGCGCGCCCGTCACGGCCTCGAGCGTCTCGCTCAATTCCCGGATTGCGTTTTGTTCGGGAAGGGTCGCGCCGGCCTGGCGCACAATCACACACGCCGCCTTCTCATCGCGCGCCAATTCGAGGTCGACTGCCGCCAGGGCATCGAGTGCGAGTGCGAAACCGAGAGCCAATAGAGTTGTCTTCATGATGTGCTATCGTTGGGCCCACCATAGTCAGCCGCAGCACGAGCGGCAACCAATTCCGCTCACAGCCCAGGCTTGCCACACGACGCCCTTGACCGGCACACTCCCCTCCCAATGCCGGATGCGATCCAGACGCCATCGGACCTCTGCCTGACGCCGCACGGACTGCTGCTTGTCATGGACGGGCCGCCGCCTTCACCCTGGGCGGACGCCGAGACTGGATGCCGCGTGGCTCAGGCATTCGCCGAAGCCCCGGCGCGCGGCCTCCTGCACCTCGCCACGCGCGAACTCAACGCCGCTTTGCCCCCGTCCGCCGCCTGGTGGCGCGAACTGGCCCGACGCCATCTCACCCGGGTCTGCCACATCCCAGACCTCGATCAGATGCAGCAGATCACCCCGATTCCGCCGCCCGCCCCGGACGAACTCGACGCGTTGGCCGACACCGCCCCGCCGATGCGTGGCGGCGAATACTTGAACGCGGAGATGCTGGCTAGTCTCTGGAACGGTTTGGACGCGCTGGTGCGGGCCGAAGCGAGTCGGCATCCGCGCGGGGCGGGCGCATGGCTGAAGGAGAGTCACCCCCTCTGGCGCATGGTCGGGCGGGTCACCTTTCACCTGGCTGAGAACAAGCGTCACCCGACCCATCCGTTTGCCTTCATGGCCAGCTATGCCTCGCGCATTTCCGCGCAATCGCGCGTGCAGCATCTGCCCCTGGGGCGCGCGCTGCAGGAATACGCCGGCGCCGGCAACAAACCCGCGCTGGTCAACTTGCTCTCGCCCGTCCAGAGAGCCGCGGAAAAGAGCCGCTTCGTCCGCGAACTGGTCGAGACCGGCCGCATCTTCAAGGCGCTCCCCTGGACTCCCGCCGAGGCATACCGGTTCCTTCAAGACACGCCCGTGTGCGAGCAGGCCGGCGTCCTGGTCCGGTTGCCCGACTGGTGGAAGGGCGGCCGCCCGCCGCGTCCGCGCGTGAGCGTGCGCGTGGGGCAGAACCGCGGCGCCGGGCTGGGGGTCGACACGCTGCTGGATTTCTCGGTCCAAACCACCCTGGACGGCGAGCCGTTGACCGATGCGGAGTGGCAGTCGCTGCTCGAAGCGGCCGAGGGGCTCGCGCTGGTCCGCGGCAAATGGGTCGAGGTCGATCCCGCAAAACTGCGCGCGGCCCTCGACCATTGGAAAAAAGTCGAGGCCCTCGCCCGGCGCGATGGCCTGAGCTTCTTCGAGGGCATGCGCATGATCGCCGGGTTTCGACCGGGCGCGGACGATGCCGCTCAAACGCCGGCCTACGAAGCGGAGCGGGAGTGGTCTGGGATTCAACCCGGCCAGTGGCTCGACACGGTGCTGGCCGAGTTGCGCGATCCTTCGCGCTTGGGGGCTGCGTCCAACATTCCCGGGCTGCGCGCGCAGCTCCGCCCCTACCAGGCACTGGGCGTGCACTGGCTCGAGTTCCTTGCCCAGCTCGGCCTGGGCGGCTGTCTGGCGGACGACATGGGCTTGGGCAAGACCATTCAGGTGCTGGCTCTGGTGCTCAAACGCAAAACGGAAGCCAGACCGCCGCACCGCCCCAACCTCCTGGTCGTCCCCGCATCGCTCCTGGCCAACTGGCGCGCGGAAATCGAACGGTTCACACCGACGCTCTCGTTCGCCATCATCCATCCTTCCGAGGCACACGACCCCGCGGCCGCGCTCGAATCCGCCTCCGACGGAGGCACCGACCTGGTCATCACGACCTACGGGATGCTCGCACGCCTCGAGTCGCTGCGACGACGCGCGTGGAATCTGGCCATTCTCGACGAGGCTCAGGCTGTCAAGAACGCCGGCACACGCCAGGCCCGCGCGGTCAAGGAACTCCAGGCCGCCGCCCGCTTCGCCCTCACCGGCACGCCGGTCGAAAACCGCGCGGCCGATTTGTGGTCGATCTTCGATTTCCTCAACCCCGGCCTCCTCGGCTCGGCCCAGGCCTTCTCCCGGTTCGTCCGCGCCCGGGGCGATTCGCCCCAGCCCGATTACGGACCGCTGCGGGCCCTGACGCGTCCGTACATTCTGCGGCGGCTCAAGACCGATAAGCGCATCATTGCGGACCTGCCGGACAAGACGGAGGTCCGGGCCTGGTGCGCGTTGACCCCGGCCCAGGCCGCGCTTTACCAGAAGGCAGTGACCGAGCTGGCCGAAGGTCTGGAGGCGGCGGACGGCATCCAGCGCCGCGGCCTTGTGCTGGCATTCATCATGCGCTTCAAACAGATCTGCAATCACCCGTCGCAGTGGTCGGGCGACGGCGGCTACGCGCCGGAGGCGAGCGGCAAGTTCCAACGCCTGCGCGAGTTGGTTGAGGAAATTGCCGAGCGGCAGGAGAAGGCGCTGGTGTTCACTCAATTCCGCGAGATCACCGATCCGCTCGCCGCCTTCCTGGCCGAACTCTTCGGGCGGCCGGGCCTGGTGCTCCACGGCGGCACGCCCGTCGCCCAGCGCCGCAAGCTGGTCGAGTCGTTCCATCGGGATGATGGGCCGCCCTTCTTTCTTCTGACCGTGAAGGCGGGCGGGGCCGGCCTGAACCTGACGCAGGCGGCCCACGTCATCCACTTCGATCGCTGGTGGAATCCTGCCGTCGAGAACCAGGCCACCGATCGCGCGTTCCGCATCGGCCAGAAGCGCAACGTGCTCGTGCACAAGTTCGTCTGTCGCGGCACAATCGAGGAGCGCATCGATCGGTTGATCGAGTCGAAACAATCCCTGTCCAGGGAACTCCTCGAAGGGGGAGGCGAAACGCTCTTGACTGAAATGAGCAACGAAGAACTACTCCGTTTCGTGGCGCTTGATCTGAACCGCGCCACTGAGGCATAAACCGTGCGCGCATTATGAGTTGGTATAGCTACGGATTCCGCCCCTACGTCTCAGTCGCCGAGCGGCAACGCAAGGCGCAACGGGAAATGGACAGGCTCGCCAAGCAGGGCAAGGTCATCCACCCCATCCGGCTCGAAGGCCGCACCATCGCGCGCACCTTCTGGGGCAAGGCCTGGTGCGACAACCTCGAATCCTACATGGACTACGCAAACCGCCTGCCCCGGGGCCGCGCCTATGTCCGCAACGGTTCCGTCGTCCACCTCGAGATCGGGCCGGGCGAGATTCAAGCCATGGTCAGCGGGTCCTCGCTTTACAAGGTCCGCATCGCCATTGCACCCGCCGCCAAGCCCAAGTGGAAGAAGCTGTGCCAGGAATGCGCCGGCAGCATCGGTTCCCTGGTCGAACTCCTCCAGGGGCGCTTCTCCGACCATGTCATGGGCATCTTCACCCGCAAAGACACCGGCCTCTTTCCGACCCCGGCGGAAATCAAGCTCAACTGCTCCTGTCCGGATTGGGCAACCATGTGCAAACACGTCGCGGCCGTGCTTTACGGCGTGGGCGCCCGGCTCGACCAGCAGCCCGATCTGCTGTTCACCCTGCGCTCCGTCAACCAGGAGGACCTCGTCACCCAGGCCGCAACCGCCGCCGATCTCACCGGCAAGACCCCGTCCGCCGGCCCCGAACTGGCCGAGAGCGACCTCGGCGCAGTATTCGGGATCGAGTTGGATTCCCAAACCGCCGCGGTCCCCGCTACACCCGCCCCAGACGCCCCGCGCGCCAAGGAGCCGCGCAGAAGCCGCAAGGCGGCTACGGCCAAGGCCAGGAGGCCGGCCAAAGCGAAACGCCGGACCGTCAAACGGACTTCCCGATCCGCCAAACCCAGCTAAACCCCCATGCAAGACTCCAGCAACAGCATCTACAATCTCGAGGACTTCGTCCCAAGCCTGCGCGAGGCGCTCGCGGACCAATCGCTTGACCTCGACGATTCCATGCTCCTGGCCGCCGTGCCGACCGCGGATGGCAACCCGGACGACCCGCCCCAGCCTGTCGAACTGGATCGCCGACTGATCCACCTGGTGGTCGGCGACAACCTCTGCGAGTGGGACGTCGATTCGCTGCGGTCGCTGTTCCGCGGAGATCGAAAGCCCCCGACACTCGGCGACTACCCCGATGCGTATAATGAAGAGTTCCTGATTCTCGAAATACACGTCCTCCAAATCAGCGATATCTTCGGCGACCGGCGCGATGACGAAATGCGCGAGATATACTCGCTCCTGCGCCGCCGCCCCGACGGCAAGAGCATCGGATTCGTCCACAACTACATGTGGCAAGCCGCCGCGATCATGCTCGGCACTCGCCCCCTCAGCCAGGCGGAGTTCGAGGCGATCCTAAGCCGCCTCGAGCGCTCCTGCCGCACGTTCTCGATGGGCCCGGGAACGCGGAACTACATAAATGCCCTGCGCGGCATATTCGAACACGAAGACTCCCAGCCAAGCAAAACCGCGCCGAGATAGAGGGAGAGACGAAGGCAACGGAGTGTCGGTAAGAGTCTCCTTGAATCCTCAGCGTCCTTTATCAACCGCCACAGGGGAAGTTTCAGCCCTTGCGCAATGCTATCCGCCACGTTCACAGAAGGATTCCGATGGAATCGCTCAATCAGGGAAATCATTTTCGGGGCTTAGTCGGCTTTCTCTGCCAAGTGTTCCTGCGTCAGCCCTTGGGCCTTTCGATGTCGCCTCACGACTGCCCCGAAAAGCCGGGCAAATTCCCCTGACAACATCCTCGCATCTTGCCAACCGCAGAAGCCGCATTGACAGGAACAGATGTTCCAGTTTCCACTTGACCCAATTCCCCGCCGCCGCTAAAGTACAAGCACTCCTACTTAAGCACGCATTATGAGAACCATAAGTCACTCGTTAGGGTTATCGACAGCAGTTCTGACCATCGTGGCGATGACCTTGTGTTGTTCGCCACGCGCAAATGCACAAACACCGTATGGCAGGCTCGTGTATCAGGACGACTTCAGCGTGAGCAACACGGCTTGGACGTTCAAGTTAGTTGACACGCGAGACAATCCTTCGGCAATCGCAGCAAGCTATGGCAAAGTCAGTGGTGGAGTTCTGGCGCTAAAGGCGAATGTGGGCTGCGGGTGGGATTATCTTGGCTCGTACGCCACACTTCAACTTCCGCTACCGACCGACTACATCATCGAGTACCGTGCACGAAAGATGCAATGGTGCGGGCAGTTCGATGCAATCGTCTCTTCCTCGACGAATGTAAATGACAGCCATGTTTTTGACGCTCCGTGGTTCTTCCTCCGAATGGAAGGGAACTGGTTTAACGTCTTGGAAGTTATGAATACATCAGACAGTCAGACTTACGTTCCGCCCGTCATTAGCTCCCAAGAAAACGGAAGGTGGTACTCCTTTAGAATCGTAAGAAGAACACTGGCATCCCATGCGGGGTGAAAATCAGTCCAGACCCCTTGGTTTTCCGAAGGATTTGACGGTGCCTCCCCCAAACGCCGTTAAGGATTTTTGCGTGATTTCCTGGGCTGATTTCTCGGTGGTT
>MWFF01000111.1 GCA_002071485.1 Verrucomicrobia bacterium ADurb.Bin006
CCCGCGGCCGTCGCGTAGCCGCGGACGGGAGTCCGCGCTGACTCGCTCCGGCGAATACAGACGTCAGCGCCGTCTCACGACGGCGGCTACGGAGGCGTAGTCGGCCCGCGGCCGTCGCGTAGCCGCGGGCGGGAGTCCGCGCTGACTCGCTCCGGCGAACGCAGACACAGCGCCGTCTCACGACGGCGGCTACGGAGGCGTAGCCGTCCCGCAGCCGTCGCGTAGCCGTGGACGTCAGTCCGCGCTAACTCGCTCCGGCGAACGCAGACACCAGCGCCGTCCAGCCCCGGCATACGCCGGGCAGATTGGCCAAGTATCGATCCCGGAAGAAACGCAGAGGCGCAATGATGCAATGGCGCAAAGAGGGGCGCTCGAGTGAACTCTTTTACGCGGACTGCGCATCCCGCCAAATCCGTTCGTGCGAAGCATGGCTTCTTTCGCCACTTGGCTGTCGAGGCGGGCCGTGTCATGATCCGAATCGATGCGCCACTTTCTTCTCATACTGGCCCGAATGGTTCATGGATTTGTGACCACGGCGAAGCCGAGAACCCCCAAATGCGGACCGCCGCGGGCCAGCCTGGCCGTGCTTGCGGCAGTGTGCTTTGCGCCGTCGATTGCAGCGAATGGGGCCGAAACGGCTGCCATCGAGCCCGTCGCATTGCGAACGGAGTTCCTATCCAATCCTCGGGGACTGGACGATCGGCAGCCGCGGCTGAGTTGGCAGATCGCGTCCGGGGTGCGCGGGCAGAAGCAGACCGCGTATCGCGTTCTGGTTGCGAGCGCGAGCGAGAAACTGGATGCCGACGAGGGGGACCTCTGGGATTCGGGGCGTGTGGCGGGCGACGATACGATCCAGATCGCGTATGGCGGTCGGGCCCTGGCCTCGCGACAGACCTGTTTCTGGAAGGTCAAGGTGTGGGACGCCGAGGGCAAGGCCGGCGATTGGAGCCGTCCGGCCAGTTGGACGATGGGGTTGCTCGAACCGTCGGATTGGCAGGCCCAATGGATTTCCTTCAAGGACACGTCTCCCCTGCACTCGGCGCGCGACCGGGTTTTTCTGCCGCCGGCGCGCCATTACCGAAAGGCCTTCAACGTCGAACGCGAGGTGCGGCGGGCGACGCTTTACGGTTCGGCACTCGGGTTGGCGGAGTATCATATGAACGGCCGGCGCGTGGGCGACGCGTATTTCGAGCCTGGATGGGCCGACTACCGACGCCGCGTTCACTACCGGACGCATGACGTGACGTCTCAAATCCGCCGCGGTCCCAACCGCATCGGCGCCATTGTCGCCGACGGCTGGTATGCGGGGTACGTGGGGTATGGCTTGCTGGTAGGGTACGGGCCCAACAAGGCCGGTCGCTGTTTCTACGGGAAAACGCCCGCACTCCTGGTCCAGCTTGAAATCGAATACGCCGACGGCTCGCACGAAACGATCGGGACAGACACCTCGTGGCAGGTGAGCGGCGATGGGCCGATTCGGGAAGCCGACCTCATCATGGGCGAGGCCTACGATGCGCGTCGTGAAGACCCCGCTTGGTGCTCCGCCGGCCCGGTCTCGGCGGGCGGGGGCCCGGCCGCCCCGCCCTGGGTCTGGGAATCGGCCATTCCGGCGGAGGACAACGGAAGCACGAAGGCCCTCTTTTCAGACACATTGGGAGATCGGGAAGTCGAGTTGGGGTTCCAGCGTCCGCCGCGGCTCCAATTCTACGCCGCACCGCCCATCCGCGTCACGCAGGCGTTGCCGGCCCGGCGCCGCACCGAACCGCAACCCGGTGTCTTCATCTACGATTTCGGGCAGAACTTCGCCGGCATCGTCCGGATCGGCGTCAAAGGGCCATCCGGGGCGACGGTGCGGCTGCGATTCGGTGAAATGCTGCACGCGGATGGCCAACTGATGACGGAGAATTTGCGGCGCGCCCGCGCGACGGATTTCTACACGCTGCGGGGTGATCCGCGGGGCGAGACCTGGCAGCCGCGATTCACCTATCATGGATTTCGGTATGTCGAGGTGACAGGGCTGGGCGAGGCGCCCGGTTTGGACGCCGTGACGGGGTTGGTGCTCCACAACGACACGCCGCTGGCGAGCGAGTTTGCCTGTTCCGACGAGGTGATGACGCGTTTCTGGAAGAACACTCAATGGACCCAACGCGCCAATTTCATCGAGATGCCCACCGACTGCCCCCAACGCGACGAACGGCTCGGCTGGATGGGCGATGCTCAAATCTATGCGGCCACCGCTTGTTTCAACGCCGATGTCGCCGCGTTCTTCACCAAATGGCTTGATGACGTCGACGAGGCCCAGCGCGATGACGGTCCGTACCCCGATTATTGCCCCTATCCCATGGCTCATGGCGCCCCGGGACAAACCTGGGGAACGGCCTGGACCGATGCCGGGATCATCTGCCCCTGGACCATGTGGATGGCCTACGGCGACACACGCGTCATCGAACGTCATTGGGCTTCGATGACGCGGTTTATCGAGTGGCGCAAGCAACGGGCGCCGGATTTGCGGGGGCGCAAAGACGGCAACACGTGGGGCGACTGGCTCAACGTCAACGAGGCAACGCCGATCGAGATGATCGATGCCGCCTATTTCGTCCACGACGCCAAACTGATGGCCGAGATGGCCGGCGCGATCGCCCGGAGCGCCGAGTCACAGGCCTATGGCGATCTGCACAGGCGGCTGGCCGAGCGATTCGCCGCCGACTATCTTCGTCCGGACGGCACCCTCGAAGTCGACACGCAAACCGCCTATGTGTTGTCGGCGCGCCTGGCGGGGATTCCGGTCACTCGCGACAAGGGGATTGTGAGGCACTTGGCCGACAAGATCGCGAAAAACGAATACCGCATGGCCACAGGCTTTCTGGGGACCAAGCACCTGCTCCCGGCCCTGACTGACGGCGGCTACGACGACCTGGCGGCGCGCCTTTTCCAGAGCCGGCGGTTCCCCTCGTGGGGCTACGAGGTGGTCAACGGGGCCACGACCGTCTGGGAGCGCTGGGACAGCTACACAAAAGAACACGGCTTCAACGGCGCCAGCGGCAATCAGAATGCCGCGATGAACAGCTTCAGCCATTATGCCTTCGGCGCCGTCATGGAATGGGCCTTCCGCAACCTTGCCGGCATCGACACCGATGGGCCGGGTTACAGCCGGATTGTGATTCGCCCGTGCCCGCCGATGCCCGACAGCAACCCTGAACAAACACCGATTCATTGGGTCAAAGCCGAGTACCAGAGTATTCGCGGGCTCATCCGGTCGGAATGGCGTCGCCACGCCGACGCCTTCGAACTGAGAGTGAGCATCCCCGGGAACACGACTGCGACCGTGTATGTGCCGGCGTTGAACGCGGACTCGATCCGCGAGAGCGGGCAGCCGTTGGCCGGCGCCCAGGGAGTGCGGCTGTTGCGCAAGCAAGGCGATCGAATCGTTGTGGCGGTGGAATCTGGGGATTACCGATTCACGTCGAGCCTGTCCCATTGAAGGCAGCACGGGGAGGCGAATTCAGGTCTTGCCAATCGCGCCGATTGCGGTCTAGGCTCCCCGCTCTTTTGAGTCCGCCAATGCGGATGACGCCGGGGCCGCCAGCGAAATGCGAGGCGGGACCGGGCGAAAAATCATACACAATATTATGGCAGTCAGAATTCGCTTGAAGCGGATCGGGACGACCAACGCCCCGGCTTACCGCATTGTGGTCGCCGACGGGCGCAGTCCGCGCGACGGGCGTTTCATCGAGGAAATCGGATCGTACCTGCCTCAGAAGCGGGAGGATAACGTGACGCTCGCTTTGGAGCGGGCCGAGTACTGGCTGAGCAAAGGGGCGCGTCCGACCGAGACGGTTGCCAGCTTCATCAAGCGGGCCCGGAAGAGCGCGCCGGCGCCCCAAGGTTGAGCGGGGAAGGTCTCATGCAGGCCTGGCTTGAATTCGTGGTCAAGGGTTTGACGGATCGCCCCGATGCCGTCACTGTGATGCCGCAGGAGCGGGATGGCTTCACGGTGTACGAACTTCGTCTGCATCCGACCGATGTTGGGAAGATCATCGGACGCCAGGGTGCGACCATTCATGCGCTGCGCGCTCTGCTCCAGGTGGGAAGCGCCCGCCAGGGCCAGCGCTGCAGCCTCGAACTGGTCGAGGAAGTCCCGCCCAAAGACTGATCCCATCCCGGCCTGACCAGGCGGGTGTTGCGAGATGGGGCTCGAGGCCAACGATCGGGGGCGGTATGAAGATCGATGTGCTTACCCTGTTTCCAGGAATGTTTGCGGGTCCCCTCGATCAGAGCATCGTGGGTCGGGCTCGGGAGCAGGGCGTGTTGGATTTGCGGATACACAACCTGCGTGACTTTACCCACAACCGCCACAAAACGGTGGATGACAAGCCGTTTGGGGGCGGGCCGGGCATGCTGATGAAGCCCGAGCCGATCTTTGAAGCGGTTGAGTGCTTGCGACAGCCGGACACTCGGGTCATCCTGCTCTGCCCGGCCGGACGGCTCTTTCAGCAGTGCATCGCCCGCGAACTGGCCGTTCTCCCCCATCTGCTGCTGATCTGCGGCAGTTACGAGGGCGTGGACGAGCGGGTGCGCGAGCATCTGGTGGACGACGAGTTGTCGATCGGCGATTACGTGCTGACCAATGGCGCGCTCCCGGCTATGGTCATCGTGGACGTTGTGGCGCGGCTCTTGCCGGGCGCACTCGGAGACGACTCGAGTGCCCGGGATGAATCCTTCAGCGCGGGCTGGCTCGAGTATCCGCAGTACACGCGGCCCGCGCAATTCAGGGGATGGAAGGTGCCGGACGTGTTGCTGTCCGGACACCACGCCGCGATCAGCCTCTGGCGGGCTGAACAGGCGCAGCAGAGGACGCGGCAGCGGCGGCCCGATCTGATGGGCCCGCCGGGAAGCGAGCCGGGAGATTAGAGAGAAAACGATAGCACGACCATTTATGAATCAGGCACTACTGGACAGAATCGAGGCGGCTCATTTGCGCAAACGCCCTCTGAGATTTGAAGTCGGCGACACCGTGCGCGTTCACACCAAGGTCGTCGAGGGCGACAGAGAACGCATCCAGGTGTTTGCCGGTGTCGTGATCGGACGCCGCGGACACGGGATCAACGAGACCTTCACCGTCCGACGCATCAGCTACGGCGAAGGCGTCGAGCGGGTGTTCCCCTCGCATTCTCCTCGAATCGAGCGCATCGAGATCGAACGTAAAGGCTCCGTCCGCCGCGCCAAACTGACTTACCTGCGCAAGCGCATCGGCAAGAGCGCCGTCGCGGTCAAGGAGAAGGAACACCACACGGCCGACGCCACCGCGGCTGCGCCGACGAAGCAATCCGAAGCCGTCAATGCCGCCGCCGAGTCGCCGCAAGCGGGCGCTGCCGCGGATACCAAGACGTGATGCCTGGGCCCGGACGCGCGGCCTCGGCCACGCCTGGCCGAAGCCGCCCAGCCGCGGAATCCTGACTGCCCTCGAGCAGTTGAATGCCCCGGTCGATCGCTTCGAGTTCGAGCGCCGCCTTCTCTGCCGCGTCACCCGGATTGCCGGTGTGGACGAAGCGGGGCGCGGTCCGCTCGCGGGTCCGGTGGTGGCAGCGGCGGTTGTGTTGCCGGAGAGCTTTATCCGCGGCGGGCTTTCGGCGGACTTGGAGGGTTTAAACGACTCGAAACAGCTCACGGCGCGGCAGCGAGACCGTTGCTTTGAGGCGCTGACACACACCCCAGGCGTGGCCAGCGCCGTTAGTGCGGTCGGGATCGAGGTCATCGACGCGATCAATATCCTGCGGGCAACGCACCAGGCGATGGCCGAAGCGCTTGCTCAACTCGAGCCCAGACCCGAGCATGTCCTGGTGGACGGGTTGCCGGTGAAATCGCTCGCCTACCCCCAAACCGCCCTTGTCAAAGGCGACGCCCGAAGCTATTCGATTGCCGCTGCCAGCATCGTTGCCAAAGTCACCCGAGACCGCGTCATGCTCGAATTCGACCGGCGCTATCCCGAGTACGGGTTTGCGAGGCACAAGGGATACGGCACGCCCGAGCATCTGGCCGCACTCGCCCGCCACGGACCCTGTCCGATCCATCGCCGCAGCTTCGCCCCATCCCGGCTCTCGCAGCCGCATTTGCTCTGATCCAAGCCATGAGCCTGTGGGAGCGATGCAGAAAATGGGCCGGACTCACGAGCGAACCGACCCACTTGCACCGCGGGCGCCTTGGCGAACGCGCGGCGCGCCGGCATCTGCAACGCCTCGGAATGAAGTTTCTCACAGCGAATTTCCGGACCAAGCACGGCGAGATTGACCTGGTCTTCCGAGATCGGGATTGCCTGGTGTTTGTCGAGGTCAAGACACGATCGTCCGAGGACTGGACACGACCCGCGGCGGCGGTCAACGCGCGCAAGCGGCGTCTGCTGTCTCGAGCGGCGCTCGATTATCTGCGGCGGCTCGAGGATCCGCAGATCAAAATTCGATTCGACATTGTCGAGGTGTTGCTCGATGCAGGCGCGGTGCGCGAAATCCGCCACCTGCCGCACACCTTCTCACTCGAACCGCCATACCGCCACGGTTGAGATTGAAGCCTCAGGCTCAGCCCGGCTCTTTCTTGGCGGATGCTGCGCGTTGCTCGAGCTCGGCTCGGGTCCAAAACCGGCCGGACTTCAATTGATCGCCCAGTTGACTCGTGCGGAGGCTTGCGCCGGGCTCGTTGAGATGGAACTCGGTGTCGGCAAAATGCTCGAGCACGACATGGGCGCCCAACTGTTCGTCACGCAGGACGGGGCAGTACTCGGCGATTTCGCGGAGCAGGCCTGCGTTGAGCCGTTGGTAGGCCGGGACGGCATCGATGGGCGTGTAGCGCCAGGGGAGCGAATAGCAGAGCGTCACCTGATTGCTACGGCACCACTGGGCCAGCGCTTCGAGCAGAACGCGGGCCTCCGGATGCAGGTGCCCGGCGTGCGATGTCAGCGTGGTCAAGGGCATCCGAACAGGCGTCTGGTGGAAGCCGGTGGGGCGGACCTCGGCGGTGTTGTAGCGGTAGAGCGGGCGCCCCTGAACCAGTTTGCCCAACAGGGTGAAGACGTGATAGCCGCCCGGACGCAGTGCCAGAAGCGCCGCGGGCCAGGACTTGCGAAGCCGGCCGAAACGCGGGGCCAGCACCCACTCCGGGTGCCCTAAGGCAAAGCTGAATTGCACGCCGAGCATCGGGATGTCCGCGGGCCCGGTCAGCAGGGTCGGCTCGATCGCCATCACCAGGGTGTCTTTGGGCCGTGTCTCGATCAGCGTCGCCTCGATCAACACGCTCGCGCCCAGGCCGGCATTGCGCCCGAGATTGACCGCCGGCAGGCCGTGGCGTTCGAGCAACTGCTCCGGATCGATCGAGAATTCGCAGCTCGATCCGCCAAACAGGATCGTCTTCGCCCCGTGTTCGAGCGTCATCTTCCGCGCCCAGGCCCGCTTGATCCGGTCGCTGCCGCGCAGATACGCGATTTCGGGGTTCAGCCGCAGGGTGTAGAAGGCCGTCGCCATCCCGGTGAGCAGCGTCGCCGCAAGAAGCTGCACAACAAACCACGGGACGCGCTGACGGGTGTGGTGTTTCACACTAAAACGCGAAGTAGATGAAGGCATTGTCGTTTCCCGGCGCCAGAAGAACGGTCAGCACCACCAGCACGACCGCCGCCACCGGATGCCGCAGATAGCAGTACGGATCGTCCCGGCGGGCGACTGAGAGCCATTCGACCGCCCACACAACCGCCACCAGAAGGAGCAGACAGGTGAGGGCGAACAGGTGACCGCCGCTCATCGAGGTCAACGTCTCGCGGAAGGCGGCCGCCGTATACGCCATCGGATTCCAGAGCGTCGCCACCTTCGTCAGCAAATCCGGAGTGCGCGTCTCGTAAAAAAAGACCCACCCGAACAACACCGCCACCAATGTCACCACCCAGGCCACGAAGCGCGGCAGCCGGATCGCGCCGCCCAATGCCCGGTTCACGATGAGGGCGATGCCGTGGAACGTACCCCACAGCAGGAATCCCCACCCGGCCCCATGCCACAGGCCCGAGACGACGAAAACCACGGCGACGTTGAACATCCACCATCGGGTGCGTCCTCCGCCCAACGGCAGATACACATAAGTCCGAAACCAACCGCTGAGCGTCACATGCCAGCGGTGCCAGAACTCCCGGATGCTCGTCGAGCAATAGGGGCTGAGGAAATTCAGAGTCAACCGGATGCCAAGGCAGCGTCCTAAGCCCACCGCCACCAGGCTGTACCCGGCAAAATCGTAATAGATTCGAAGGCCGAACATCAGGTTGGCCAGCCAGATCGAGAACGGGTTGCTAACCGAGGTCCGATCGACATAGATCGCCGCGTTGTCCGCCAGACAGCACTTGAAGAACATGCCGACAGCCACCCAGGCAGCGCCCGCGTTCAGATTCTCCGTCGACCACCGGAACTTGAACTGCTCCATCTGCGGCAGCAAATCCTCCCTCCGCTCGATCGGGCCGGCCACCACCTGCGGGAAGAACCCGGCGAAGTTGAAGAAATCGAGAACGCGCGGCAGCGGGCGGCCAAAGGCGAGTGTGTCGATCACAAACGACATCATCTGGAACGTATAGAACGAGATGCCGGCCGGGATGATCAGGCCGCGCAGGGTGTCGAAAGACCCGCCGAGCGTTTCGTTCAGGATGAAGTCCGCGTATTTGAAGTACAGGAGAGGAAGCAACTGCAACGGAACGAACAGAATCAAAAGCCGGCGCGAATGCCGCCTGCCCCGGCGAACCAGGTAGCACATCGCACAGTACGAAAACACAGCGACGACCAGGAAGATCACGCACGTCACCCAACTGACGGCCATAAGGAGACACAATCCGAGGGCGATCAGGGCGAGCCTGTCGAACACGGCCGCCCTCGATCCAAGCCAGGCGCCCGCCGGAATGCGGAGCAACGCAATGACCGCCAGACCCGAGAGCAGCAGAATCCAGAATCGGCTGTCGGCGAAATTCATGCTTTGGCTCGGATGTTTCGCAGCCCGGCAAAGCCGCAATCGAAACCTTTTCTCTCAAGAAAAGAAGAAATGTGCGGAGAGCGGTCCAAGGCTTTGCGGAGTCCATCATCCGGGCTCCTGCAAAACCGCGCCTCGAAATCTGGGGTGCGGTCATCCACCTTCAATTTCAACGCGATGCTCTTGGCCATGTGCGGCGAAGGTTTTGATTCAACGCCACCATGAAGTCAACCGCCGATCGAAACCGGAAATCGCGGCCGCGGTTTGGCGCTTGTCAGGCTGACGACAACCGGTATGATGCCTCGCAATTACAATGACGACATCAACTATTCCCCAATCCCTGGCGGTCTGCAGTTGGTCACTGCAGCCAGTGTCGGCAATCGACCTGTTCGATAAACTCGCGGCGACGGGTCTGAACCGGGTTCAAATCGCCCTGGACCCGATCCGTGAAAACGCCGGAGGCGCGTGGTCCGATTTCGGACGTCTTTGCGGCGAGCGGGGTGTGACCTGCGTTTCGGGCATGTTTGCGGCCGTCGGCGAAGATTACTCGACCCTCGAAGCCATCAAGCGCACAGGTGGCGTGGTGCCGGACGTTCATTGGGAACAGAACTGGCGCAACCTGCAGGCCGATGCCGAGGTCGCCAAAGGCCTGGGGATCAAATCCATCGCCTTTCACGCCGGATTTCTGCCGCACGAAGAGAGCGACCCGGCCTTCGCCAAGCTGATGGACCGGCTTCAGAAGATTGCCGACTTCTTTGCTCCTCTGGGCATCGAACTGGCGCTTGAAACCGGACAGGAGACTGCCGATACGCTGCGGACCTTCCTGATCAAACTCGATCGTCCCAATGTCGGCGTCAATTTCGATCCGGCCAACATGATCCTCTACGCGAAGGGCGATCCGATCCAGTCGTTGCGCACCCTCGGACCGTGGCTGCGATCCTGCCACTTGAAGGACGCGATTGGGACGAAGGTGCCTGGGACCTGGGGTGAGGAGGTGGTGCTGGGCACCGGCCAGGTGGATTGGCGGGCCTTCTTCACCGTGCTGGCCGAGCTGAAGTTTGCCGGCAACGCCTGCATCGAGCGCGAGGCGGGCAACCAGCGCGCCGCGGATATCCGCACCGCGCGCGAGTACATCCAGAAGCTCCTGAACGCAATGCCGCCCGCTGTGGCGTGACCGCCGATTGGCTGATTCGACACTGACACAAACATTCACTCGACACACCTTTTTATGACAAACATTGGCATCGTTGGTCTGGGCTTCATGGGCCTGACTCACATCAAAGCGTACCGCCAACTGCCCGGCGCCAACATCGTCGCCATCTGCGACGCCGTCCGGTTGCCTGAAGACGGCAACCTCACGCCGGTTGCGGGCAACATCAGCACGGCGGACCAGATCAAGTTCGACATGTCGGTGGTCAAGGGCTACCGGGACTATGCCCAGATGCTGGCCGATCCGGACGTGCAACTGGTGGACATCTGCCTGCCAACGCCCTTGCACGCCGATGTGGCCATCGCGGCTCTTCGAGCGAACAAGCACGTGATCTGCGAGAAACCGCTCGCCCGCTCGTCGTCCGTCTGCCGCCAGATTCTCGATGCCGCCAAGTCGTCCAAGGGCTATTTCATGCCGGCCCATTGCATCCGCTTCTGGCCCGAGTGGGCCTGGGCCAAACAGGCCATCTCGGAAAACCGCTACGGCAAAGTGCTTGCCGCTCGATTGCGGCGGGTTTCGGAGCCGCCGGGCTGGAGCAAGGCCACCTATCTCAAAGGCGAAGATTCAGGCGGCGCCCTGCTCGACCTGCACATCCATGACACCGACTTCGTCCAATTCTGCTTCGGACGCCCGCGTCGGGTCTTTTCCCAGGGATTCGCCCTCATTAGCGGCGCGATCGATCATGTCGTCACCCAGTACGAGGTGGACTGCGGTGCCGCCGTGTCGGCCGAGGGGACGTGGGTGATGCATGCGGGGCACGGATTCAACATGGCCTACACCATCGTGTTCGAAAACGCCACCGCCGACTACGACCTTACGCGCGGACCGAATGCCCTCAAGCTGTTCCAGAACGACAAGCCGGCTCAGACCATTACCTGCGAGGGCGGCGACGGATACGTCGGCGAACTGCGCCACATGCTCGAAAGCATCGAGGCCGGACGCCCGCCGTCCATTGTCACCGGCGAAGACGCGCTGAACGCCGTGGCCATCTGCGAAGCCGAGGAAAAGTCGATCAAGACCAAGCAGTTGGTCACAGTCTAGCACGGGTCGATCACAGGCTGCGCGCTGAATCGGATTCGGGCCGGTTGGCGTCACCGCGCGGAGTCGTGCTCCGCGTCGAACACCACCCGCCCGTCCATGATGGTGCACACCACGCGCACCTGATCGATCTCGGTCGGCGGGATCGTGAAGATGTCCCGGTCCAGAATCACGACATCGGCCAGTTTCCCCGGTGTCAGGGTGCCTTTGACATGGTCCTGGTACTCGGCGTAGGCGGAGCCCACCGTATAGGGGGGAGCGGTTTTGCCAGAAAAATCGCGTATACAGTGCCTGGCTGCGGGTACTGATCACACAGAGAGTTCAACCAGATGGGCAGGACGGCGAGATGCATTCAAGTGCCTTGGCTGCGGGTACTGATCACACAGAGAGTTCAACCAGATGGGCAGGACGGCGAGATGCATTCAAGTGCCTTGGCTGCGGGTACTGATCACACAGAGAGTTCAAGTGCCTTGGCTACGGGTACTGATCACACAGAGAGTTCCAGCAGTCGGGGCAGACAGCGGCGATGCGTTCAAGTGCGGTGGCCGGGGAGATCGGGTGTCTCTTACCCTGGCCGCATTTTCCGGTTCTCAGGCAAGGGGGCAGGGTTCGCGTAGGGGAAGTTGCGGTGGGGGCAGGCGGATGAATCGGTGGTTGTTCGGGTTGCCGGAGGGTGCGTCGAGGGTGAGAGACTGGGCGGGTGAGCGTTGGGGACCCCGTTGTGCTGGACCTGCGGCTCGGGCTTGTGGCTTGGGATGACGATCAATCGCCTTCGATGAGCGGTTTGGGGCGCAGGCCGGTCGAGCTGAGGCTCCCCATGGAGGCGCGGTGTGGATTTGCGGGAGTGCGGGCCAGGGCGCGGGCGCGGGTGATGGACGTCCCCATCCGACTCGAGTCCGCCGTCGATGAGGGCGCGAGCGCTTCGGGCGCGGGCTAGGGCACGGGCGGACCGAGGCGGTTTTGTTACCACCTGACGGAGACCGGTAACACTTTCGGTAACAAAATAGAAAGGCCAAAAGGAAGGGCCTCTATCTATCTATCTATCTTTTCTAAGTATTTAATAATAAAGAAGAAGAAGAAGAAGAAGGCCCGTTGACCGGAGGGCCGTTCTGCGCGTGGTTTAGGCGTTGTTACCGATGTTACCGATGTTACCAGAGAAAGACTCCCATATAGGCGGGCTTTTTCGTTTTAGGCGGTTTGCAATTTTGAGGGTCGATTGAGGCGTGTCCGAGGGGGATAATTTCTGCGCTTTGTATATAGGGACCTTTTCTTGGGGAGCGGTAACAAAGTAACAAAACCGCGTAACAGACTAATACTCAAGCTGGTACTGCGTTGCCTGGCACGGTAACAAACTGAAAATGCGGTAACATTTGCAAGCGGTTGCAGCGCAATGTTTAGGAAACGAAAAACCGTGTTACCGGTCTGCCGGGGTGGTTTTGCGGCGGGCCGTTTTTGTGGAAACGCGCTCGCAGTGGCGTTCGAGGTAATCGGCTTGGAGGTCCACCAAAGTGATGCCTAGGGCGGTGGCATGGCGGCGCATGGCGTCCAGGAGGGGGCGCTCGATGTAGATAACGATTGGGGCTTTGTCCCGGCTGCGGACGTTTGGCATGGGGCCTAGGGTTGAGCGGCTTAGGCGCTGAGGCGCCGTCGGCGCGCCTGAGAAGGTTTGTGGCGATCAGACTCGAGGCCGGTGCGGTAGGCAGCGGCGGCAAAATCGGTCACGGTGATTCCAAGGGACCTGGCGGCTTGGGTCACTCTTGCGACGAGTTTGATGTCGAAGTAACCGCCGATCTCGGCCTTATTTTTTGAGCGGGTACTTGGCATGGTTAACGCAGCCCGCTGTCCTTCATTTCCTGGCGGTAGAGCAGTTCGCTCTTCATTCGCAAGGAATGGGGCAGGTCGTATGCGAATTTGTCGGCCGGCGCCAGGAGGCTGTCTATGAGTTTCACACGCCTGGCTTGGGCTTTTTTGTAGAGTCCGGGCTTGTACTGCTCGAGGCCTTGAAGTTCGAGGCGCAATATGGCCAGGTATTCTTTGATCTCCCAGCGGGTGAGCCAATACTGGTTGACGGGGACACCGTCTATCACCCGGCCAGCTTGAATTGTGCGCTCGCGCATCTCGGCGTCGAGTTGGTCTTGGTCGATGCGTTTCCATCGAGGCTGGTGAAGGACGACCACCAGGAGGGTGACGGCAGCGGCACCGCCCAGGATGGCGCCCAGGCGCTGCCAATCGAACCAACCGGCGATCCTGCCGATAATGGTGGCGGGAACGAGTGTGATTTCCTGTCCGCAGTGCGGGCAAGGCGTTGTGCGCTCGCGATCAGCGAAAGAGAACTCGATTCGACCGAGGCAGTGGGGGCATGCGCATTTCATGGGCTTGAACAATATAGAAGGCTGCGTTGATGGGGCAATTGGAATTCAACAACCGGTATCGTCCGGCAAGGGCAGATGGGTCTGGCTTTCGGTCGGCATTGGGCCTTGTCCTTCCGATGGCAGCACGGGGATTTCCATCGGCCCTCCATTGGTTACGTCGCGCCGGGTGACAAGCTGAATGTATAGAGAAAACGAGGCAATACCCAACTCCGTCATCCTGGCGTCGATTGCGTCAGATAGCTCGTGCGGCATCGAGGCCGTCCGAGTCAATAGGCGCGGACGGCCTGCTCGACGCTGATCTTTTCCTCCGGGACCCAGCCATCCGGGTGTTTGCCGTCGAGCGTGCGCCGGGTCACGGCCGCGGCAATCCCGAGCAGCGGGTCGAGCGGCGCAACCGTCCAGTCCGAGCCGAAGGCGAGCACAGCCCCATGTTCGAGCAGGGATCGGAACGCGTAGGTTGTTCGGGCCCGTTCGGGACCGATCCGTTTCTCGGCCCACCGCCCGTCGTCGGCGCAGTGATACGGCTGCATTGAGGCAACAATCCGACTCCGGCCAAAGCGGGCGATGTCCTGAGGGCGAAGGTGTTGAGCGTGCTCGATGCGAAGGCGCCGGTCGCGCGGATCGTGCGTTGTGGCGACATGCTCGAAGATGCTGAGGATTTCGTGGTTTGCACGATCCCCGATGGCGTGGATCGCAACCTGCAGGTTGGCCGCATCCGCGCGCTCGACGCGCGTGCGCATCAGGCCCTCGGGCAGCATCTCATCCGACGCCAACCCGCGCGTCTCGGGCGCATCGTTGTATGGATCGAAGAACCACGCCGTGGTCGAGCCGAGGCTGCCGTCCGAGAAACCTTTGAGCCCGCCAAACCGCAGGCGATCGTGCCCGAACCCGGCTCGCACCCCGAGCGCAACGACTTTCTCCCATTGGGGCAAAGGCCAGAAACCGTAGATGCGCGTGTTGAGTTCGCCGCGCCGATCGAGTTCCTGGTAGACTCCCAAATCCTCGTTGGCGGACATATCCTGCACACTGGTGACGCCCAGGCGGGCGGCGTGGGCCGTGGCAGCCCGGGCGGCGCCGAGTCTCTGCTCGATCGAGGGCGACGGAATGACGCGGCTCACGAGTGTCATGGCAGAGTCCTTCAGCAGACCGGTCGGCTCTCCGGTCTGCGGGTCTCGCACGATGATGCCTCCGGCCGGATCGGGTGTATTGCGGGAAACGCCCGCCCGTTCGAGCGCAGCGCTGTTGGCCAGGGCCATGTGGCCATCGAGACGATTCACAAAGACCGGGACGGCGCCCGTGACGGCGTCAATCATCTTGCGGTGAGGCAGCGGTGACCCGGGCCAGAGTTCGTGATCCCAATCGCCGCCCGTCACCCAACCGCCCGGGGGCAAACGCGAGGCAAACCGTTCGATCCGCTCGACGAATTCGCTCGGAGTTCGGGCGTCCCGCAAGTCGATCGCCGCGAGTTGAAAGCCGCCCCCGAGGAAGTGCACGTGGGCATCGTTGAAGCCCGGCAGCACAAGCCGTCCGAGGGCATCGAGAATCCGCGGCGCGGGACCGGCAAGCGCCCGGACCTCGGCGTCCGATCCAACGCCGAGGATGCGATTGCCGCGGATTGCCACCGCCTGGGTCACGGGGCGCGCGTCGTCGAGCGTGCGCACGATGGCATTGACGATCAGGAGGTCGGGCTGCAACGAGGGAGGCGGGGCGGGGGCGGATGTGGCAGTCATAACAATCCCGGCAAGTGAAACGGAACAGAGCAGTCGATTCATGCGCATGCCGGCCGGCAGCATAGCCTTGCCCCGACGTTCCACAAGATTCTAACCGGCATCGCGGTTCTCTCGAATTGCGCAGTCTGACCGCAAGCACGACCGTCCCAAAAAGCTCTGGTTGAAGACGCTCAATCGCAATACCCGACGCATCCTCACCGCGAGGGCTCGCCTCCCGCATACAGGTTGGTGCCCGACACCGCGCTCAATCGCAATACCCGACGCATCCTCACCGCGATGGACCTGCCCCCCGCCTACCGCAAAGCCCTCAACTGCGATACCCCCGAACGCGATT
>MWFF01000112.1 GCA_002071485.1 Verrucomicrobia bacterium ADurb.Bin006
GCGGGGAGAGGGGAAACCGGAGCGCCTCCTCTCCCCAACCCTCTCCTCCATTCCGAATGGAGGAGAGGGTGGCCGCAGGCCGGGAGAGGAGGCTGCTCGGCAATCGCATAGGCGTAAATGCGCGGATGCGCCGCCGGCTTCGGCACGAGGATTTCTTCGATGATCTTCCTCATGGTCGCGGTCCTTCTTCCGACCCTCTCTCTGCGAGGCATGAGCGGGGAGAGGGGAAACCGGAGCGCCTCCTCTCCCCAACCCTCTCCTCCATTCCGAATGGAGGAGAGGGTGGCCGCAGGCCGGGAGAGGAGGCTGCTCGGCAATCGCATAGGCGTAAATGCGCGGATGCGCCGCCGGCTTCGGCACGAGGATTTCTTCGATGATCTTCCTCATGGTCGCGGTCCTTCTTCCGACCCTCTCTCTGCGAGGCATGAGCGGGGAGAGGGGAAACCGGAGCGCCTCCTCTCCCCAACCCTCTCCTCCATTCCGAATGGAGGAGAGGGTGGCCGCAGGCCGGGAGAGGAGGCTGCTCGGCAATCGCGTAGGCGTAAATGCGCGGACGCGCCGCCGGCTTCGGCACGAGGATTTCTTCGATGGGCTTACTCGTCGCTATCCGTTTCCTCGACCTCCTCACTCAAGGGGCGAACCATTTTTTCGATGAATGCGATTTCTGGCGTTGTCAGTTTATATTTCTGGTAAAGTTTTTCATCAGTCCACTTTTGTTGGAAGTCTTGACTCGGCACAAATGAATAAACTCTTTTCATCCCGTTCTGTGTATTCTTAATCAAGAGCACTAAAAATCGGAAGAATCTGGTTTCGATGTAGGAGATAACATTCTGTGCCACCTCCTTGTTCGCGAATGGTCCAATCAGCAGGTAAGTTGTCTGCCTTCGGTAGACGTGCGGAAGGTCGAGAATCCTGAAAATTCCGCGAGATCGGCCGGCCGGGCGGCGATATTTGAGGAACGGCGAGTGGGAATGGGATTCGAGGATCAGCCGGTGTCGGCAGGTGCCAGCGCCTGGGTGTGATTCCAGGGCAACCAGCGGGAGGGGTCCTTGGCGACTTGCTGGCTGTGCTCCTGCAGGGCGACCAGATACTCGAAGGGATTGACCTGGTTGAGCTCGCAGGTGTGGATCAGGCTCATGTAGATGTCGCCGACCCGGGCGCCGTGAAGACGGAGCCGCAGAGGGCGCAGCGCAGCCGCTCCAGTTCGTGAACGGTGGCCTGGAAGAGCGGTTGCGCCACGATGCGAACCAGGCGGGCCGGAGTCTTGAGCAGGTAAAGCTTGGCGCGCAGACATTTGGGGCAGAGTTGACCGACCTTGAGTGTGGGATGGGCTACCTTGACCCGCTTGGCTGCCGGGTAATCTTGGGCCCCATTGCGACCATGACCTTTGCGCTTGGCTTTGGGTTGGCCGGAGGCTTTCTGGAAAGCATTGACATTCAACGGTTTAATGCGCACTGACCCCATGAACCGGGGAACGTTCAACGCCCAACTTCCAACGCTCAACGTTCAACGAAGCGGTTCGTTAAAAGTTGGATGTTGAACGTTGCGCGTTGGACGTTCGGGTTACCCCTTTTGTTGATTATCAACGGCTTGCGCAGGCGGTTTATGGGAAGTCGGGTTGGTTGCAGGCTGAGGCGGAAACAGAGCTCAATGCGGCACAGGGTGGCGGCTTGGGCCATCCACTGGCGTGGCTGCACTTCCACAAACGACACTGGCGCCAGGGGCAGTGCCCCAGCGCGAGCAGCCACCTGGCGCTTGAGTTTGTTGTAGTCCAATCGCAGGGTCCGCGTCACCGGCCCCACACCGTGGGTGAGGGCTAAAGTCGCGGCGGATGTCCAGAGGGCCTGCGGCAGTCGAATGGTCCCAGATTGGCACTGGCGCCAACGGTCCAACTGGTGGCGGAGCTGCTTGAGGTCGGTTGTTGAGAATTGCGTTCGTGGCATAGTCGGTTCGTATCTATTGTCTGCCACGAACCGTAGCCACCGCCGATTTGCCGCTCACGCACTACTGCCGAAGCAACACGATGTATCGCCACCGTTCGCTGCGGGCGCCGTGGTTTCCCTGGTTGTGGCTGGTCAGGGCGGGGCGCTAGCGTTTGGCCGAGGCGTCGCGCAGTTGGGACCCGAGGCTGATGCCATCGGGATGCCGATCCTCGATGGCAATGAAGAGGACGTTGGGCTTGCCCGAGGCGAGGACAGGGCCGGTGTCCGGCGGCATCGTTCGATTCCACCCGAGCAGCTTGCGGGTGAGTTGGGCGACCAGCTCGGGTTGTTCCGGGGCGCGGTTGACCGATTCACCCGGGTCCGCGCCGAGGTCATAGAGCTGCGGTCGCGTGCCGTCATACTCGCAGAGCAGCTTCCAATTGCCCTCGCGCATCGAGAGGTCGGGCAGCCGACCGGATCCATAGGCCCTCTTGCGGTCGGGCGGACGGCGCCAGAACAACGGGGCGGTGCGCGAGGCGGCGCTTTGGCCCAGCAGGACCGGCACGACATTCTCGCCATCGAAGGCGACATCGGCGGGCGCGGCGACTCCGGCGACGGCCAGCAGAGAAGGCGGCAGATCGAAGGCGGCAAAGACCGAGGTTTCGTTGCGCGTGCCGGCCTTGTCCTGCGCCACCAGACCCGGCCCCCAAACCACAAGCGGCGATCGCGTCCCGCCCTCGTAAAGCGTGGCCTTGCCGCCGCGAAACGGACCCGCGCTTCCGGCGCCCGCCTCAGGGCCGTTGTCGGAGCAAAGGAGGATGAGCGTGTTGTCGCGCAGGGCCGGCGTGTTGCGGATGTGGTCGAAGAGCCGTCCGAATTGCCGGTCCATTTCCTCGAGCACGGCAAGATAGAGGCCGCGCTTGCTGCCGTCGCCCCATTTCGCCACGGGCGGCCAGTACGGCGAATGGACATCGTCGGGCCAGAGATTGATGTAGAACGGTTTTCCGTCCGCCACCGCTCGGTTGATGAAATCGAGGGCGGCCTTGACGAAGCCGCCGGTGATCTCCGAACGCTGCATCCAGGTCACAGGGCCGCCGAGGCGTTCGGCGTCGGCCCAGATGCGACCGGGCTGCGCGTCGCCGGGCTTGAGGGTGAGCGGCAGGAGTTTCGCGCCCATGCCCTCGAAGTTGGTGAGTGTTTCGTCGAAACCATACTCGCCGATTGGCGGGGCATCGTCCACGTCGCGCTGACCGCCCAGATGCCATTTGCCGAAGTGACCGGTGGCGTAGCCGTGTTGTCGGAGGATGCGCGCGAGGACCGGCGCCTTCGGATCGAGCCATTGGGCCATGCCGCGGCGGTCATTGTCGGCCCGGTTGCTCAGGTACGACGTGATGCGCCAGCGCTGCGGGTACTGGCCTGTGGCGACTGCGCAGCGCGACGGCGAGCAGATGGGGGCGTTGACGTAGAACTGGGTGAAGCGGATTCCCTCGGCGGCCAACCGGTCCACTTGTGGCGTGCTCGCGTCCCGGTTGCCGAAGCACGAGAAGTCGCCCCAGCCCATGTCGTCAACGTAGATGAGAACGATGTTCGGCCTCGACGCGGCCAAGGCCTTGACGCACAGGAGCGCAAGGAAGCAGAAGCAGCAGAGCCGCAGCCAGGCAGCCGCGGATGAACGCGGATGGGCATCGAGCGGAGAACTGGCAGCGGACAACCTAGCGCGAGGACCTAACCCGGAAATCTCACCAGTGGGGCGATCGCGGCATTCCGGACGATCCGCGGGTAAGATTTCCGGGTTTGAGCGCCTGGCCCGACATGACACGACCGGGCTCGAGGCTGGGTTGGAGCGGAGGATTCCGGACCATGGCACTGCAAGGCGGGTGAGGAGGGTTCTCATGGGGATGATTGGTCCTTCAGATGGTCATCGCGTGCCGGCGCGCGCCCGGTTTGGGCAAATGGGCATCGAATCGCATCGCAATGATGCGGACCACGAGGCGGCCCAGGTCGGTCACAACGATCCGGGAGGGGGTGCGCACAATCAGCCCGTCCGCTTCGAGATCGTCGAGGGACGCCAACTCGGCGGCGAAGTAGTCTGGGAAGTCGATGCCCAGGCGGTGCGACAGGACGGTGTAGTCGACGCCCAGGTTACACATGATCTGCATGATCGTCTCGCGGCGGATGTGGTCATCCTTGTTCAGGAGATAGCCGCGGGCATAGGGCAGTTCGCCACTGTCAACCTTGGCGCGATAGGCGTCGAGGTCCTTGAGATTCTGCCAGTAAGCGTCCCGAGTCTGCGAGATCGAGGACATGCCGAACCCGCAGATGTCGGCGCCGCCGCGGGTGCTGTAGCCCTGGAAATTGCGCTGGAGTGTGCCGGCCCGCTGCGCCACGGCCAACTCGTCGTCCGGGCAGGCAAAGTGGTCCATGCCGATATAGACGTAGCCCGATGCGGTCAGCTTCTCGATGGTCAGCTTGAGCAGTTCGAGTTTTGTCTCGGGCGTGGGCAGGTGCCTGGCTTCGACGATCTTCTGCGCCGGCTTCATCCAGGGCACATGCGCGTAGCTGAACACGGCGAACCGCTCGGGCGCCAACTCGAGCATATCATCGAGTGTCCGGTCGAAGCTCGCCACGGTCTGGAAAGGGAGGCCGTAGATCAGGTCGATGTTCAGCGAACTGAACCCGGTCTCCCGCACCCAGCCGGCCGCCTGGGCGGTGAGTTCGGGCGGCTGCATCCGGTGCACCGCCTTCTGGACTTCGGGATGGTTGTCCTGAACTCCGATCGATGCCCGGTTGAACCCGATCTCGCGCAAGGCGACCAAGTGATCGCGCGTGAGCCGGCGGGGGTCGATCTCGACCCCAGCCTCGATCCCTTCCGCGAAAGGAAAATGCCGGTGGATCAGGACGCCCAGGCGACTGAGTTGCTCGGGACGGCAGAACGTGGGCGATCCGCCGCCAAAGTGCACCTGAACCACCCGACGGCCGCGGTCCAGAAGCGGGCGCATCCGCTCCATCTCGCGTCCGAGGGTTTCGACGTACGCGGCGCTCTTGCGCGGGTCGGTGGTGATGACGGTCGTGCAGCCGCAAAACCAGCAGAGCGTCTCGCAGAATGGGATATGGAAATAGAGCGACAGATCGCTGGACGCCGCGTTGTTGCGCGCGATGTTGTCCAGCACCTCACCCGCCGGCACGCGGTCGGTGAAAAGCGTCGCGGGCGGGTACGACGTGTAGCGCGGACCCGGCACGTTGTACTTCTTCACCAGATCGAGATCGACGCGCAACGGTCGGGTGCTCATGCGAAACCCCGCACGGTCTGGGCCAGCGCATCGAGGTGCTCGAGCGCCGCATCCGGCGGCACGCCGTGGCCCAAGTTGAAGATATATCCCCGGCAGCCGCGCATCTCTTCGAGCATCTGGCGCGTCGCGGCACGCACCTGAGCGGGAGTTGTGCGCAGCCACGCCGGGTCCAGGTTTCCCTGTATGGCGATTCGGGGCGGGAGTTGCGCGCGCAGGCTGCTCAGGCGCACCGAGGCATCCACGCTCAGGACATCGGCGCCCGTTTGCGCCAGGACGGACCAGGACTGGTTGATGCCCTTGGCAAAGAGAATGACCGGCACGCGTCCGCCGATGCGCTCGATGATCTCCCCCAGCCACCGGGCCGAGGCCTCGACGAACCGCGCGTCGCCCAGAGACCCGGCCAGCGTGTCGAAAATCTGAACTGCCTCCGCCCCGGCATCGATCTGCATCAGGAGGCAGTCCGCGATCGCTGCGCTGAGCTTTTCGGCAAGGTGGTGGTAGAGCTTGGGCTCGTTTTCGAGCAGCGCTCGGGCGCGCGTGAACTCGGGTGCGCTGCCCCCCTCGAGCATGAAATTCGAGAGCGTCCATGGCGCCCCCGCGAACCCGATGAGGGCAGTCTGGCCGCCGAGCTGCCGTTTGACCAGGCGCAGGGCCTCGGCCATGTAGGCCAGGCGCTCGCGCACCGCGGACACCTCCAACCGATCGATCTCCGCGGTCGATCGGATGGCAAAGGCCATTTCAATACCGCCCGTGTCCCGAAATCCATAGGGCTGGCCCAGCGCCTCCGCAATCACGAGAATGTCGCTGAACAGGATCGCGGCATCGTATTGGAAACGGCGGATCGGCTGGAGGGTGATTTCCGCGGCAAGATCAGGCGTCCGCACCAACTCGAGGAACGAATGCCTCTGCTTCAACTGCCGGTACTCGGGAAGTGCGCGGCCCGCCTGCCGCATCAGCCAGAAGGGCGGGCGATCCACCGTCCGGCAGCGGCAGGCATCGAGGAAGCGTTGGCGATTCGTTCCCGGCAATTCAGTAAGGCGCGTTGCGAGCCGGCAAGGCGGGTCACTCGGTTCACGATCCTGGCCCGTCTCCGCGAGCGAGTCAGGCATCGCCTAGTCGACGACGACTCTGGGCGCCGAATGCAAGGCCTCAGTCGATCAGAGCATCCAGATCGCCGACCGGGCGCGTGAACGTCGCCTTCGCCGGTTTGATCACCAGCGCCTCGGCTGTCTTCTTGGTGCTCTTCGAAATCGCGGCGAACGGCAAGGTGACCACGAAGAAGGCGCTGCCCACCGCGGTCACCGCCAGGCAGGCCGGTCGTGCGACCAGGACATCGGCCACGACCGCTTCGGGCGATGGACCGGCAAGCGCGGAGGCCGGCGTGAAACCGATCAGAGCCAGTGCGGCAGCGCAAGCGATGGCAACAGACTTGGTTCTCATGAGGATGCAACACTAGCCCATCGCAAGGCGGACTGTCGAACAGATTGTTTACGACTTCACCTCCGGCCAGGGCCAATGCATGAAGTGGAGCGGCAGGCAGGGCCCCGTCGCCGGCAAATACCGTCTTCACTCGCGTTGGCCGGGGACGAGCCGTCCCCGCTCCGGCCTTTGCGGCTTCATGAATTGGCTCTGGTCTCGGGCGAGGGAATTACAGGGGGCGCATTCGTCGAGCCGGGATCCGGCGTCTCGGCGGGCGGCGGAGGCGACAAAGGCGCAGGCGGCGTGGCATCCGAACCGACCAACTCGTCGGACAAGACCACGATGGCGATGCGGCGATTCTTGGCTCGGCCTTCGGGCGTGGCGTTATCGGCCAGAGGACGGAACTCGCCGTAGCCGACAGCGCCCAACCTTTGCGGGTCGACCCCCGCCTCATCGATCAGAAAGCGCACCGCCGCCAATGCCCGCGCGGTCGACAGTTCCCAATTGCTCGGGTAGCGGGCGCGAGCCGATGCCCGGATGGGGACGTTGTCGGTGTGTCCGATGACGTGAATCCGGCGTTTGGGATGCTGGGCCAGGACTGCGGCGACCTTGCGCAGGATTTCCTGCCCTTCGGTCTTTAGCTCCGCCTCGCCCGAATCGAACAGGATGCGGTCGAGAATATCCACCGTCAGCTTGCCCTGAAGCTCGGAGATCGTGATTTCCTTCGATTCGAGGGCGCGCCGGAACTCAGCTTCGAGCGACTGCTGGTTCTGACGATGCTGTTCGGTTTGCCGACGAAGATCATCGAGAGTCTGTTGGGCCTGCGCGAGTGCTGTTTCGAGTTCGGCTACGCGGGTCCGATTCGTCGCGGCGGCCATCTCGGCCTCGGCCGCGCCGGCGTGGGCCTCGATGGCTTCGGATCGGGCCCGGGTCGCTTCGGATCGGGCCTGAGTGGCCCGGTTGCGCTCCTCGGCCAGTTCGAGGCCCCGATGCCAATACGCCAGACCCCCCAGGCCCAGAGCCACCAGAGCCGTCAGGACCATCGCCACTGCCCAAGCTTGTTTCGGCATACGCAGCTCCAAGAATTGGCCGGACGCGCCCGGGCGTAAACAAGAATTCTAACGGAGGCGCGACGAAGGAGCATAGCCTTGACCTCTGTGATTGAGGAGCAACGAAGCCATCGAGCCAAAGCCCCCCAGCCCTCCGGGGCGGGGCGCCACCGGGCCATCTGCGTCGTTCCTCGGTCGGGCAAGTGTCATCGGTCAAGGATTCCACACCCCCCTCTTTCGGAGTTCCCGCGGCGGTGACCGCGCGGTGCTGACGATCGCACGGTTGATTGCGGGGTTGACTTGCGCTCGATGCACTCGGCTACTCTTGTTCGAGAGATCTCTTATGAATGTCGTCATCGCCCCCGACAAGTTCAAAGGCACGCTCACAGCCACCGAGGCCGCCGAAGCCATCGCCGCCGGCTGGCGGCTCGAGCGCCCTCAGGACACCGTGCGCGCGTTCCCGATCAGCGACGGCGGCGACGGTTTCGGCGACCTGCTCGCGCGACATCTCAACGCCGAGGAACGAACGGTCGACACCGTCAACGCCGCACACGAACCGATCCGCGCGCCGTGGTGGTGGGAACCGCGCAGCCGCATGGCAATCATCGAATCGGCCCGAATCATCGGTTTGGCGATGCTGCCTCGAGGGCGGTTTCATCCGTTCAATCTCGATGCCTTCGGCCTGGGAGCCGTGTTGCGGGCCGCCGCCGCCGCGCATCCCCGGATGTGCCTGATGGGCATCGGCGGCAGTGCCACCAACGATGCCGGATTCGGCCTCGCCCGCGCGATCGGATGGCAGTTCCACGACAGGCGGGGAAAGCCGATCGAGGATTGGACGCGCCTGCCCGAGCTGGAGCGCATCGAACGGCCTGAACGCGCGCTGCGTTTGAGGCAAGTCCTGGTGGCCGTGGACGTCACGAACCGCCTGATGGGTGTGCGCGGGGCGACCCGGGTCTATGGACCGCAAAAGGGGATTCGCCCCGAAGACGTCAAACCGGCGGAACGCTGTCTGCGGCGGCTGGTGCGAGTCCTCACACGGCAGTTCCACTTCGGCGTTCCTCCGCACCATCTGCCGGGCTCAGGCGCGGCGGGCGGCTTGGGATTCGGCCTCCGCTGCTTCGCCTCGGCCCGCCTCGAACCCGGCTTTCGCCTGTTCGCCCGACTGAGCGGGCTGTTGGATGAAATCCGCAAGGCAGACCTGGTCATCACGGGCGAGGGCGCGATCGACCTGACTACCGTGGCGATGGGCAAAGGCGTGGGACAACTGATGCGCATCTGCGGGCGGCTGCGGCGTCCCTGCATTGCCCTCGCCGGCCAGGTGCACGTCTCCCGGTTCAGGCAACCGGGCCTGGTCGGCTTGTACGGCATGGCCCCGACCCTGACCACGGCTGAAGAGGCCATGTCGCGTCCGGCGCATTGGCTGGCGGAACTGGGCCGATTCAGCGCCCGCGCCTGGCCCGCTCAGACCAAGCCCTGAGACGTGGGTTCAGGCAGAAGTTCGGTGCGGCTCAGTTGGCCCCCGCAAGAGGCGGTCCGCCGAGCTTTGCGGCGTCCGCCTCGATCTCGAAGAGCAGGTCGTCCCGGCAGATGTCGTTCTTGGCGATAATGACCGGGATTTTCGGGAGTTTGTGGTCACGGCAATACCGGTCGAACTCGGATGCGTCTTCCCCATGTTTGAAGTAGCCGATCATGCGCGTGACGTCTCCCCATCCCATCCGCCGCGACTCGAGAATCGCGGCCACGACGTCCATGGTCAGTGCGACCTGCTTGCGCAAATCGCCCACGTGACACGTCTCGCCCCCCGGAGCGATGCTGGCCGTGCCGGAAACGTAGAGGCGGCGTTGGCCGGGCAGCTCGAGTTCCACCGCCCGGCTGAAGCTGCTGCCATACTCGACGGCCGGACACTGGAGCGGGGAAGGGATGGCCTGAAGCCTGACGGTCGGGCCCTTCGGTTGGATGGCAAGGAGGCCGGCAATCACGGCCGTGCCGGCGGAATTGCCGCCCCCAATCCCCGTGCTCGCCGGCACCAGACCATCGCATACCTTGCGCTCGAGGAAGAACTGGTTGCGCACCCCGTTGAACTCGTCGTACCAATCCAGAATGTCATCCAGATAAAACCAGGTCCGAAAGACGTTCGAAAAAGTCATCCCCGCTAACTCGAGCGCCGACTCCATGATCTCGAATGTTTCCCAGGCCTGCTCCTCGCGCGTCTCCTCGATCGACTCCGGATGCAGCCCGCCCATGACGCAGTAGCGCGCATGCTGGTCTTCGAAAAGCGTGCCGACGGTATGTCCTTCGAGGTTGATGGGGTGAACGTCGATCCCCGACACGGCGTGCACTTGAACTCCGGCGATCGGGCCGCCTCCGCCGTTGCCCTCCTCGACCCACGTCATCGGCCACTCGATGCCCGCGACACGATAGCCCCTGGCATGCCGAATCTTGAACGGATCGATGTCCAGCCCAAACACATCCTCCCGCACGATCCGGAGTTGGGCGTTGTCGGCCAGAAAATCGTACAGGCGTTGAAAGAGCGACGCAGGTTCTTCGGAACCGATTGCCGGCACGGTGATGAACGTTTCCTGAAATCCACCGTTCGGCAGGCGGATCACCTGCATGCCATCCACCGCTTTTCTGGTCGACCGCTTCTTGTCCATCGTGTCTCGGGTTCCAACAAGCCGCCTCGTGTGTCGAGCGCGGCAGAACACCCCGATTGCCCGATATTTGACCAGGGAAGTCAACTGAACAATGCCGCCCCTGATCCTCGCCTAATTTTCTGAAAGTGTGAAAAAAGTGTGTGTACATGCAGGTTTTTTGTTGACAATGAG
>MWFF01000113.1 GCA_002071485.1 Verrucomicrobia bacterium ADurb.Bin006
CACTCCCCGATGGGGGTAGAGCCGCTGCGGGCCGGAGCGCAGCGCAACCTCGGTCGCGGCCCGCAGCGTGCGATTGGGGCCCCATCGGGGGATGCCGCCGGCCCTACCGAGATCCGCGAATGTTCCCTCTCTCACCCACAAATTCTGCTACAGAGCCAAGTCTATGAACCCATGCCCAAATGGCGTCGTGGAGCCAAGCGCCCCTCCTGTTTGGACCTCGTCACACTGCTGCGCAAGCAACTGGCCGACCATCCGGTCACATTCCCGACGGCCAAAGCCCCCGCAACCTACCCCATGATGGTCGGCAGCGCCGCCGCCTGAGATTCTCCCCTCGCCGCCTCACACTGCCCCCCGCCATAATCCGTCTTCAGAATGTCCAAACTCCAGGCGCGGACTTACGTCCGCGGCTACGAAACGGGCGGTTCATTGGAGTCCCGATGCCCATCCGCTGGCTTTCATCATGTCAGGACGACACACGCCCGAGGATTCGCCCAAACCCGGGATCGCGTCGAAGGGGGCTGACGATTGCGAGGCTGAGGCGTTCCGGGCGGAAGAAGGCGCGGGCTGCCGCGCGAAGATCGGTGGGTTGCACCCTCGCAACGCACCGCTTGACAGTCTGCGGCGAGACCGGCCTGCCGTAACCGAGGACTTGCTCCCCGACGCTCAACATGTGGTTCTCCGTGTTTTCGAGCCCGAGGTCGATCTGGCCCAGGGCGTAGTCCCGGGCCCTGTGGAATTCGGCGCGGCCCGGCATCTCCACCACCAGACGCCTCAGTTCCGCCACGATGAGGCGCAGCACGCGGTCGAGATGTTCGGTGTCGAGCCCGGTTGAGATGACCAGATCCCCGGTGTCCGCGAAGAAACTGACGCTGCTGTAAATCGAGTAAGCCAGGCCGGCATCCTCACGGATTCGCTGAAAGAGGCGCGAACTCATGTTCTCACCCAGGATGACATTCAACAGGCGCAGGGCAAACCGGCGCTCATCGTGTCGAGAGCAAGTCCGGATTCCTAACGCCAAATGCGTCTGTTCGATCCGCCGGGTGGCCAGTCGCACCGCCGGTCCGCGATTGCGGGCGGTGACCGGCGGGAAGACATCCGGCTGGCCGGTTGGCCAGCCACGCGTCAGCCGTCGAATCGTCCTAAGGGTTGGCTGTGGATTGAAGTGCCCGGCGACCGCAATGACGGTCGCGGCCCCGACATAATGCTGGCGGTGGTAGGCTTGGAGTTGCCTGCGTGTCAGGGTGCTGACTGTGCGCTTGGTCCCCGTCAAGGGGCGTCCGAGGGGATGCCTGGGCCAGGAGACGGCATTCAAGAGTTCCTGGACGTGCTGTTGCGGTTGGTCGAGATACATCGCGATCTCGTCCCGGATCACATCGCGCTCGGTCTCGATGTCATCGGGGGCGAATCGCGAATGAAGGAGCATATCCGTCAGGACATCGAGCAGTTCCGGGAAACGGTCGTGCCGCGCCTTCGAGTAGAAACAGGTGTGTTCCTCGCTGGTGAAGGCGTTGAGATACCCGCCGATGCCCTCGACCGCCTCGGAAATCTGGCGGGCGGAGCGGCGGCGTGTGCCCTTGAAGAGCATGTGCTCGATGAAATGCGAGATGCCATTGAGGCTGGGCGGCTCGTGCCGCCCGCCAACCCCGATCCAGAAACCCAGGCTGACGCTCGCCATGTGCGGCATAGGCGCCAGGGCCACTCGGATTCCATTGTCCAGAAGGACAAACGAGGCGCGCCTCAGATCAAATCCAGTCCGCCTTTTCATGAGCAGTGCCCGTGTCTCCCCGCTCTTTTCTCCCGCGCCTCGTTGCTTGGAATCCTTGACCCCTTGAACGCGGCACTAACGCTTGACTTGTCCACAACCTGCTTCATCGGTCAAGGAGACTGGCCCGGATCGATCAGAGGCTTCGCGCGGAACCTGATCCGGGCTGGCCCGATGCGGTCCGCATCTTGGAGTTATCCAGTTTGCGGCGATCACAACTGCATGAAACATGCGGGCTGGGCGGTGCATCAGCAAAAGGCCTTGGGGATGCTTTCCGGCGGCCCGACCCGGCGCAGGTAATCGAGAATAATCTCGACCGCTTCATGAGGATCCTCGGTGAGAGTGACGAGATCGAGGTCGCCGGGGCTGATGAATCCAGGCGCCTCGACCGTCCGTTTGCACCAGCGCAGCAGGCCGTTCCAGTAGTGCCGACCGAACAGGATCAAGGGGAAGCGGGGAATCCGCTGGGTCTGCACCAGGGTGATGACCTCGAAGAACTCATCGAGCGTGCCGAAGCCGCCCGGCATGAACACGAAAGCAATGCTGTACTTCACGAAGCAGACCTTGCGCGAGAAGAAGTAGTGGAAATGGAGCGGGACGTTGGCGAAACGATTCCCCTTCTGCTCGAAGGGGAGTTCGATGTTGAGGCCGACGGAGTGCGCCTTGCTTTCAGCGGCGCCTTTATTGGCCGCCTCCATGATGCCGGGGCCGCCGCCGGTGATCAGCGCCAGACGATGTTTGCCCAACTCCCTGGCCAGCGTCTCCGCCAGCTTGTAGTACTTGTCGCCGGGCGACGTGCGCGCGGACCCGAAGATCGTCACCGCCGGCCTCAGCTTGGCCAGGGTCTCGAAGGAGTCCACGAATTCGGCCATGATGCGGAAGATGCGCCAGGGGTCTTCCCGCGCAAAACCATAGGGCTGATCGGTCATCCGACGAACCATAGGGATTCGGCCCCGGTGTGACAAGCGCCGGGCAGCGCGGTGCTCAAAGCCAAATTGACGCGGGCGAACGCCGTCCGTAGGCTCGATCCGATGTCTCGGCTGCCATTCGAGTTCATGCTGGCCCTCCGATACCTGCGCCCCAAACGCACCTTTGTGTCGGCGATCACCCTGATTTCCATCGTCGGGGTCCTGCTGGGCGTGGCGGTCCTCATCATCGTAATCGCGGTCATGAGCGGATTCGACCAACAGCTCCGCGAGAAGATACTCGGGTTCAACGCGCATCTCCGAATCGAGGATTCGGATGTGCCGTTGCACGACTACGAGCGCCTGATGGAGCTCGTGGCCGCGCACCCGTTCGTGCGAGGCGTCGCCCCGTACGTCGAAGGGCAGGTCATGATCAAGACCCAGCCCGAGGTGGGCAGCCCTCGTTACATCGTGCCGCTGGTGCGCGGGGTCGACCCGCGCTTCGAGCCAAGAATCAGCCGGCTCTTGGACAGCCTCTGGGCGGGCACCAACGATTTGCGCGGATACAGCCTGCTTGTCGGACGCCAACTGGCCGCGAACCTCGGACTGCGCCTGGGCGATACGGTGGCCATCTACGCCGTGCGCCAGTTCGAGAAATGGGACTCGGCGCGCAAACAGGGGGAGGAGGAGGCGCCCGTCGCCGATGACTACACTGTGCGCGGCATATTCGAAGTGGGATTCCACGAGTTCGATTACGCTTACCTGGTGACATCGCTGGCCAACGCGCAGGACTTCTTCGATCTTCACAATGAAGCGCACGGGCTCATGGTCGCCCTGCGCGATCCCGACCAGGCGCCCCTGGCCAAAGCCGAGCTGCAGGCCGATCTCGGGGGCCGATACGTGATCCGCACCTGGATGGAAGAGAACTCGACCATCCTCGATGCGCTCGTGGTGGAGAAGCAGATGATGTTCTACCTCCTCTTCTTCATCACCATTGTGGCCGCGTTCGGCATCTGCAGCGGCCTGATCACGTTCGTGGTCCAGAAGACGCGCGAGATCGGCACCCTCAAAGCCATCGGCGCCAGCGCCGGCCAGGTGATGGCCCTGTTCCTGGGCCAAAGCCTGGTGGTGGGCGTTCTCGGCGTGACGGCCGGCCTCGGGCTGGGGCTGCTGGCGGTGGCCTACCGCAATGACTTCCTCTCCTTTATGCGCCGGGTCACCGGGTTCGATCTCTTCCCCGCTCAAATCTACTACTTCAACGAGTTGCCGGCCCTGATCTTGCCTCAGGACCTCGCCGTGATTTGCGGCGGGTCCCTGATCATCTGCGTGCTGGCGGGGTTGATCCCCGCCTGGAATGCCGGCCGGCTCAAGCCGGTCGAGGCCCTTCGCCATGAGTAATGATGATCCTCACGCCTCCGGGCCCGCTCTGGTAGCTGGACGCGATTTGCACAAGGCGTACCGGATGGGGTCGCGGGCTGTCGAGGTCCTCCGGGGCGTGAGCCTCGAGGTCCCCCGCGGGGCCTTCCTGGCCTTGCGCGGAGCCTCCGGAGCCGGCAAAAGCACTCTGCTCCATTTGCTGGGCGGATTGGACACACCCACCGCGGGCGATGTGTTGGTGGATGGCCGCAGCCTCGCCGTCATGTCGGCGAAAGAACTGGCGGTTTTCCGGAATCGCCGGATTGGCTTCGTCTTCCAGGCTTACCACCTCTTGCCTGAATTGGACGCCCTCGAAAACGTCGGCCTTCCGGCGCGCATCGCACGCGTTCCAGCGACTGAGGCCTCGCGCCGTGCCGCCCAGTTGCTCCGGCGCGTCGGCCTCGAGCATCGCCTGGACCATCGGCCAGGCGAATTGTCCGGAGGCGAACAACAACGCGTGGCCATCGCCCGCGCCCTGGTCAACGCGCCCAACTTGATCCTGGCCGACGAGCCGACGGGGAACCTGGACACGCACACCGGGGACGGGATCATCGACCTGCTCTGCGATCTGCAGGCCGAGCACCAGGCGACCCTCATCATCGCCACCCACGACTCCCGCGTCGCCGCCCGCGTGCCGCACGCGATCGAGCTCGAGGACGGGCGGTTGATATCGGGTTGATCGAGGCTCGAGCCGTCCCGGAACGCCCCCGCTGTGCCGGCAAATGCACACTTGTTTGCTGCTATCCGGGCGTCGTATGGTTGTCGAACAGGCAAGAATCCTGCTGTTGAGACTGAGCATACGATTATGACAAACATGGATTGGCCCTTCGCATCGGCCCGCCCCGCGGCCTCACACCGCACCCGCGCCGGCTTCACCCTGATCGAGTTGCTCGTGGTGATCGCAATCATCGCAATTCTCGCGTCGATGCTCTTGCCGGCGCTTTCCCGCGCCAAGGCAAAAGCCACCGCGATTTCATGTGCGAACAATCTGAAACAGTTGGGCGTGATCTGGACGATGTATGCCGGCGACAACAACGAAGCCCTGGTTCTCAATGGCAGTGGCACCGAGGCCACGGTTCCGCTCACCTGGGTCGGCGGCAGCTTCGCGACCGCCGAGTCCGACATAACCAATATTTTCAAACTGATCGATCCGAAGTACTCGCTCTTTGGACCCTATCTGCGCTCGACCGACATCTATCGCTGCCCCAGTGACAAAACCCTCGAACGGGTCGGCAACAAGAAAGTGCCCGTCGTCCGCAGTTACGGCATGAACTCAATGGTCGGATGGAAGGGACCCGCTTACCGGGACAATCCCCCGTCGGGGTACAAGGTGTACACCCGCAGCGGCGACTTCACCGAAGTCGGTCCTTCGGAGATTTTCGTCTTTTCCGAAATCCATCATAACAGCATCTGCCGTCCGTTCTTCGGCATGATTATGACGCGACCGGCCTTCTACCACGTCCCGGCCAATTACCACAAACCATCGAGCACGTTTGCGTTCGCGGACGCGCACGTGGAAATCCACAAATGGGTCGATTCGCGGACTTATAACCCGCCCAGGGGATTGAGCTGGCATTCCCACGATTATCCCGTGCCCAACAGCCGGGATGCCGTTTGGCTCCAGCAGCACGCGTCGGTGCGCATCCGCTAGCCCGCATATTTCACACCCCTGGCGCGCATTTCTCACCAACTTCTGAAGAACGCGGAGCCGATGTCATCGAAAGATGCACTCATGCGCGCTAGCCACGCAAAAGCGCGCCAGGTTCGAGCGATCGAGCACTGCATCACACTGTTCGCATGAGAGACCATTCTCAGGACCGACAGAATGCTCCCGGTTCCCTTTTTGGGCACGGTTTTGCCAGAGCCCGGATGTCAGACTCCGTGAAGCTTTGTGAAACAGCCGGGCCAGCCCGCTTTGGTTCGCGTTTCGGAGTCTTCGGCTTCGCGGCAGTGAGGACTCGGTGAGAAACGCGGGCCAGGAGTCGATCATGTCGAGATTGCGCAAAAGTCAGGGCGATCACCGGTATTACCTCCTGCCGGGGATGGGCCGGAGCAATCGGCGTCATCGCCGACGGGTCCTGCTTGTCGCCATTTTCGTGGGAATCTGCGGTTCCGCACTCTTTGGGGCGCTGCTCTACTGGGTGCATGGGCGATGAGCCAGTTCTTTCGTTCTGTCGGGGCGCGCGCCCTCGTTCTGTCGTTCTGTCCCGGACCATAAATTCCAGTTGCCAAGGTCGCCAAGAGTCGTATTTTAAGGATTCTGTTTTCGATCGACCCCGTCGGCGTGGCCGGTGGGGAAAAGAACCCAAAAGGAACACAGCCTTGAACGCGGACTACTGCCGGAAAGCCCTGGAAAAAGTCGGCAACCCGAACACTCTGGTCAATCTGCTCTCGAAGCGCGTGCGCCAACTCAACTCGGCGGGTGGCGCGGGCTCGCGGCCGTTGATCGCGGATGCGAGCAACCTGGGGGCCGCCGACATTGCCCTGAGGGAGATCATCGAAGACAAGATCAGCTTCGAGGCTGTGCCCGAGGCGCCCGCCCCCGAGGTGCACATCAAGCGCAAGCGCCGGGGCTAGGCTTCGGCCTATGGCCGACATCGTGACCAACTCGAAGGCCCGGCGCGATTACCACATCATCGAGACATTCGAGGCGGGCATTGTGCTGCGCGGCACCGAGGTGAAGTCGCTCCGTGCCGGCAAAGGCCAGATCGTCGATGCCTTTGCCCGCGTCGATCGAGGCGAAGCGTTTCTCCATAACGCGCACATCGATGAATACGCGCAGGGTAATCGCCAGAATCACGTCCCTGCAGCGGCGCGCAAACTCCTGCTTCACCGCTCGGAGATTCGCAAGCTGGAGGCGTACGCCGAGGTCAAGGGACACGCCATTGTGCCGCTCGCGTTCTACTGGAAGAACGGACGCGTCAAAGTGTCGCTCGCCGTTGGCCGCGGGAAGCGGGAATTCGACAAGCGCGAAAACCTCAAGCGGCGCGAATCGGATCGCGAGCTCAAGCAAATCACCATGCACCGCCTCAAAGGGCGGTGATTTGCGTCCGTGGGAATCCGCGGGCGTCTTACCTCGGACGGCTTCCCGGCGGCACGTACGTTTTGTGCCAATAGAACTGCCAGAGCCGATCCAACTTCGCGGTCTCGACGTGGCCGTCCATGCACGACATGTTGACCGCGCCGGGCAGCGGTTCGCCCGGTTTCATGCTCTTCGGAGCGGCGCGTGGGCTGGCGATGCTGTGGCGCGCGATGCAGTAGCGGCCCATCCCGCCCGCGGGGCCGTCCCCTTCGTAGAGATTTCGCGCTGGCGGATCGGTTGGATCAGGCCAGGCATCGACCCACATGGCGTCACCCACAAAGGGGGTCAGAGCCGGCATCGCGATCTCCGCCTCGCGCGCCAGCACCTTGGCCTGCTCGAAGCCCAGATCGTAATAGAGCCAGCCATTGTATGAGTAGCTGCCCTGGAAGCCGAAGTTTGCGTTCGTGCGCCAAATCCACGTCTCGTCCGCGGTGCCATAATCGGCATTGAGCGGATTCCGGCTGATGCGGCGGCGCGGTTCCGGCGCGGTGGGACAGTAGCGGATGAAGTGCGTTTGCCCCTGGTAATCCATCAGCTTCGCCATCCAGAGACTGTTGCCCAGATCGTAGGGCACCGAGCGGGTGTAATCGGTCACGTACATCGAATGGGCCAGGACCATCTGTTTCAGGTTGCTGGTGCACTTGACGTGCTGGGCCTTGGACTTGGCACGCGCCAAGGCCGGAAGCAACATCCCGGCCAGAATCGCGATGATCGCGATCACCACCAGCAATTCGATGAGCGTGAACGCCAACCGCTCGAAGCCGTGTTTGACGGTCGTGTGCCCGAGCAGACGAGTCTGGCTCAGACGAAATGGGTTGTCATTCCTCATAGCATGGTCTTCAGGTGTTGTCCGCCTCAGGCATTGGTTCTGAATGCCCGTGACGCGACTATCATTCCCACGTCGCACCGCCGCCCGCAAGTGTGGAATCCATCCTGTGAAATCCATCCGTGCGGACGGTACATCTGGAGGTTGTCGGTTTTCCGTCGCCCGGTGAGGGGGCCGGGCCTACAGCGGATGGAGACTCCCGCTGTAGGCCGCGCGTCCTGCCTGCGCCGCAAAGCGCAGCGGCCTGTCTGCCGTGTCGGGCACGGCACAGGCAGGCGCGGCAGGCAGGCCCCACGCGGCGCGAACTCGATACCCACCAACAACCTCCATATGCACTGCCGTGCGGGATCGAACCGCGAAATCAATCGACCGCGGTGTGGTCGAAGGCACAGAATGCGGGCACAATCGAGCATGAAACGATTTTCTCTTTTTTCACTTGTGGCCGGCGGCCTCCTGGCCGGCTTGTTGAACGCAACGCACGCCGCCTCTCGGCCCAATCTGATCTGGGTCATGGCCGATGACCTCGGCTATGGCGAGCTGGGGTGTTACGGACAGGAGGTGATCCGAACGCCCCGACTCGATCGGATGGCCGCCCAGGGCATGCGCTTCACCCAGTTCTACGCCGGCGCGACCGTCTGCGCGCCGTCGCGCTCGGTGCTGATGACGGGACAACACCATGGACACACGCGCGTCCGCGGCAACGCCGGCCGGGACAATCCTCTGGCTCAGGCCTTGCGGACCGAGGACCGCACGGTCGCCCACATGTTGCGGGACGCGGGATACGCGACCGCTCTGATTGGGAAGTGGGGCTTGGGCGACGCCGGAGCGGCCGAGTGCGGCCTGCCGCGCAGGCAGGGATTCGATTACTTTTTTGGGTATCTGAACCAGCGCCATGCGCACAATCACTTCCCGGCATTTCTCTGGCGCAACGAGGAGCGTGTCCCGCTGCCTAACATCGTCACGCCCGTCGGCGACGATGGCGCCGGCTATGCCCCCGACGGGTTTCTATATGCCGACGATCTCTTCGCCGATGAAGCGCTCAAGTTCGTCTCGAACCATCAGCACAAGCCGTTCTTTCTTTACTGGAGCCTGGTGACGCCGCATGCCAACAACGAACGCAATCATGCCCTCAAAGACGGCGCGCATGTTCCCGACTACGGTCCCTATGCGGGAGAGGATTGGCCCAAGCCGGATCGGGGCCACGCCGCGATGATCACCCGCCTGGACAGCTATGTCGGTCGCTTGCTCGACCATCTCGAACTGCTCGAGCTGGCGGGAAAGACGCTCGTCTTTTTCACCAGCGACAACGGCCCGCACAACGAAAGCAGCCACACCCTGGCCCGGTTCAACCCCTCGGGCCCCTTCAGCGGCATCAAGCGCAGCCTCACCGACGGCGGCATTCGAGTCCCGATGATCGCCTGGTGCCCCGGCCTCCTCCCGGCCGGTGCGGTGTCCGGTCATGTCGGCTACTTTGGCGACTGGTTTGCGACGGCGGCGGAACTGGCTGGGGCGCCAAGTCCGGAGGGGCTGGACTCGATCAGTTTTGCGCCGACACTGCTGGGCCGCGTGGCGGATCAGAAGCCACACGAGTTCCTATACTGGGAGTTCCATGAAGGCGGCTTTCAGCAGGCCGCCCTGTATGAGGGGCGGTGGAAAGGGCTGCGGCGCGGCGGCCCGAACGCGCCCATCCGCCTGCATGATCTGCGGCACGACATGGCTGAAAAAACGAACGTGGCCGCGGCCCACCCCGAAATCACAACGAGGCTCGAGGCCTTCATGAAGACTGCGCGATCGGATTCCCCCGATTGGGTGCCGAGTGTTCGATAGGCTATGGCGAGATTTGGCCAGCCCCGGACGGCTTGAGGTCGACGCAGGCGGGTATTTCCCCGAAGTGATAGAATTGATGCTCGATGCCAGTGTCGCGCACGATTGCGATGCGCAGACCGGACTTGCCATCGCCCAGCGGTTTTCCGACCGGGCCGGTCGTAACCGCTTCCAGGTCTCCGTCGCGGGCAATGGCGTTGCGATGATAGTGGCCTGAGAAGAGGGTCTTGACGCCTGCCTTGCGGAACCAGGCCAGGTGGCGCTCGCGACGCTCGCGCGGGATGTTGAAGTACTCGTCCGGCTCGTCGGCGGTCTTGAGGAACCAGGGGTGGTGCGCAAAAATCACGATGTGCCGGGCGCCATCTGCCCGTGCGCGATCGAGTTCGGACTGCAGCCAGGTCTCCTGCGCCGCGAGTCGGTCGGCGACATGCTGTGGCGTGTGAATGATCACCGAATTAAGCACTATCCCGGTGAAATCCGCGTGTCGAAGCACGTAATGGTCGGGGCCGAAATGGCGGGTGTAGGCCTCCAGATCCGCCGGCGACGGGGCATTTTGGATGTCGTGGTTTCCGGCCACGGGATAGACGGGGATCGACGGATCGACGCGCCCGATGAGACGTCGATACTCGAGAATCTGGCCGGCGTCGCCGGGCTTGTTCACCAGGTCGCCCAACACCACCACGAAAGCAGGGCGCAGGCGGTTGATGGCGGCAACGGCAAACTCGAGATTGGCGGTCTCTTGGGCGAAATCCCGGTTATCTGTGAACATGCCCAACTGTGGATCGGCGATCTGAATGAAGAAGAAGGGCTCGGCAGCGGACACTCCGGCCGCTATCGCGAGCAGCATTGCCGCGCCGAGTGATTGTGCTTTCATAAGTGCGGTTCGCCCTTCTCTGTCCCGAGTGGCTGAGCGCGGCGGCGTCTCGCGCGTCGGTTTTTTGACCCGCGCTTTCCGTCGTGGCGCGCCTCAAGCCGTTCACATCCGGCAGCCACTCGATCAGACCCGAGTGAAAGCCCGATTCGACAAGGAGTCAAGCTCAGTCCCGCCTTTCGCAGCGGTTCTCATTTTGGCCACGAGCCGCCTGAAGGCGGTACACCGAACAGCGCGCCGAAGCGCCGGACATGGTTGGGTGTCCCGCGACTCATATGAATGGACAACGGCGAGAATGCACATGGTCTCCGATGGCGGGTGTTTTCGGTGGACTGCCATCCGCGCCAGCCATAAACTCCGTCGATTGACCTGATCAAGAAACACACATGCACGCGCGACTGATCACCGAAAGCATCTACTGGGTGGGGGCAATCGACTGGGACCGGCGGCTCTTTGACGACCTGATCCCGCTGCCTGACGGCACGACCTATAATGCGTACCTGGTGCGGGGGGCGGAGAAGACCGCGCTTCTCGATGCGGTCGATCCCGCCATGCTCGATACCCTGCTGGCCCGCCTATCGAGCGCGGGTATCGAGAAGATCGATTACGTCGTCTCGCACCACACCGAGCAGGATCACTCGGGCGGCATTCCGCGAATTCTCGCCCAGTATCCCGAGGCGCAGGTGCTTGCCAGCGACAAGGCGAAAGGACTGCTCACCGATCATCTGGGTCTTTCGGAGGACCGGCTGCGCGTGGTGCAGGACGGCGAGACGATCGATCTCGGAGGTCTGACCCTCGAGTTCATCTACTTCCCGTGGGTTCACTGGCCCGAGACGATGCTGACATGGCTGCCGGAACGGCGCGTTCTCTTCACCTGCGACCTGTTCGGTTCGCATCTGGCCACCAGCGATGTTCTCGCCCATGGGGACCCGCGCATCCTCCCCGCCGCGAAACGTTACTATGCCGAGATCATGATGCCGTTCCGCGGTTTCATCGAGAAGAACCTGGACCGCGTGACTGCGCTCGATCCCGCGATGATCGCGCCGAGCCACGGGCCGGTGTACGACGAGCCCGGCCTGATACTCGCTGCGTATCGGGATTGGGTGTCGGGACCGCCGAAGAGCCTGGTGCTTCTGCCCTACATCTCGATGCATGGTTCCACGCGCATTCTCGTCGACCATTTCGTCGACGCCTGCGCGCGGCGCAACGTGGGCGTCGAGCAAATCAATCTCGTCGATGCCGACGTCGGGAAGCTGGCGGTGCTGATGGTGGACGCCGCGACCATCGTGCTCGGCACCCCCACTGTGCTGGGCGGGCCGCATCCGAGGGTCGCCTACGCCGCGCTCCTGGCCAACCTGCTCAAGCCCAAGGCCCGCCACCTTTCGGTCATCGGCTCGATGGGGTGGGGCGGCAAGGCGGTCGAGCAACTCGCCGCGGCTGTCTCGAGCCTCAAACTCGAATTGCTCCCTCCCGTTTTGTGCAAGGGGCTGCCCAAGCCGGCTGACATCGAGGCGGTCGAGGCGCTTGCCGAAGCAATCGCCGGGAAACACGCAGGGCTGTGATCGGGTGCCAGCCCGCGAATCTCGTGCCCCACAGGCACGCGGTTGTTCGGGCGCTCAAGGCCTCTGCTCCGCCGCTCACAGCGGCCAGATCAGCAGGAGCATCGGGATGCTGATCAATACCCTAGGAGATAGATGGGATCGTCACGGCTCTGAGGGGTGCTCGAGCGTGGAAACGCCTTGAGCGAGACCTGGAACGCGACCGTCCAGTCTTCCTTTTGTCGCAGGGTCTCGGTCCGGTCGCGCAGGCGCAGCGTGAGCGCGCCCGTCCAACTCCGAAAGTCGCGGAACACGGTGTAATACTGCTCCTGCATCGTGCCGGTGCGGGCCTCGAAGTGCTGCGAGGTCCGGAAGGACCAGTCCTCGTTGAGCCGGAAATGGAGGCTGCTCAGGACGAGGTTGTTGCCCGAGTTAGGGCCGAATCCGGGGATTTCGCTTAGATAGCGATGGCCGACCTTCCACTGCCAGACGTCGTTGGGGCGGAGGGTGACGGTGTGATTGGCCATGCGCCACGACGTGGTGTTGATGTCGTAGCGGAGTTCGGAGTTCAAGACCAGCCACGTGCGCGGTGTGAAATCGATGTCCGAATAGAGATCGCCAAAGGTCTCCTGATCGGCGCGCGGGCGGAGCCGCCAGTCCATGAACAGCGCCCAGTGCAGGAGGTTTTCGACCCGGTCGCGGCGTTTGGTCTGGAGCCTGTTGCGCAGACCGAAGCGGAGCACGTTCTGGCTGTCGATGGCGTCGATGGAATTGTAGTCCGGATACTCGATCGGCATCATCTCGAGGCCGGGCCATTCGTAATCGAACTGGGGCAGATCGAGCGGACGGCTGGTCGGAGTGGGGACGTAGACGTAGTTGACCGACGGTTCGACGATGTGGCGCAGGCCCGACACGTCGAAGACGCGGCTGCGCGCGTTGCGCCAGAGGCGGGACATTTTGGTCGAGACTTCGGCGCCTGTGTTGAACACCCAGCGATCCTGCGAATCCTGGTCAAGCAGAGTGTCGTGTTCCGCGCCATAATAGGTGTAACGCCCGCCCGCGCGCGGCATGACGTTCAGCCAGCCGAAGAAGTTCCACGGCAACAGAAGCTGATGGTAGGTGTCGCCGCGGAGGGCGGCATAGTTGGTGGCGGGCGCAAAGTCGCCCTCGCGGTGGCGCATGTAGGCCAGCGAACTCTCGCTCTCGTAGTAGAAGGGCGAAATCCCCAGTTGCTGACGCAGGCCGGTCAGTTTCAGATCCGGCAGGCGCTCGACCGTCTGCAGATGATCGTTGATCTGCGGCTGCGCAACCAGGTCCAGACTGAAATTCGACCACTGCCGGTCGACCTCGACAAACGACTTGGGCATGATGTCCTTGCGGTACTCGTTCTCGAGAAAATCGTGCCGGAAGTAGGGATCCGACTCCGCGTTGACCGCGGCCTTCACGCTCAGGTTGGTGTGAACGAATGCCGAGTGCGAGAACCCGACGCGCCAGCGGTCGGCGGGGATCGGCTCGCTCAACTCGCCCACGCCAGCATCCTCGTCGTGGGCATAGTACGCGCTGAGGCGTCCGTCGCCCGCTCGACCAAGGTCATATTCCACATCCGGCCCGCCCGCCACCCCGCGCTCTGTGCGATAGTCCAGATGCAGAGACGCGGCTGCATTTGTGGCAATCGACCAGTTGTAGGTCGTCAGCAGGTACGCCCCGTACAGACTCCGGTAACCGGGCAGGGCGTACCAGTGGTTGGATTCCCGGTTCAGATTGCGGCGGTACCGCGGAAGGTACATGACCGGCACTTTGCCCACGTAGAGCGTCGCCCCGCGCGCCTCGATGTACTCCCCAGGCTTGAACGTCAGGCTCTTGGCCCGGACCCGATAACCCGGCTCCGCGAAGTCGTCGGTCGTCACGAAACCGTTTGTGGCGGTGTGGACTTTGTTGGTCAGATCGCTGCCCAAGCCATGCCCGGCCGCGAAGTAAGGCGATCGGCCGGTTCGAAAGTCGGACGCTTGAATCTGTCGAGACGCGAAATCGTAGCGCAGTGTCTGGCCGGTCCATACCTCCGCACCGCGCTGGAGGCGGACATTCCCCTCCGCCTCGACCACCGAAGTTTCGCGGTTCAGCTTGACCTGGCGGGCGATGACCGTGGCGTCACCGTACTGCACCATGACGCCCGCGGGATCGCTGACCATGAGAGTGCTTTCGAGGTACTCGATCGACCCATCGGAACTGAGCGCGTTGACCTCAATGCCCGGCGGTTCGTCGGCGCAAAACGCCGCGCTGGCCAGCCCTATGGCCAGAACGGCCCGCACCCAGTGCATTGCGCTCATCTGGAAAACACGCTACCCAAAAGGGTTGAGCGGTGCCAAGTCTGAATCCTGGCTACTTGCGGAACTCGATTTCCGTGAATCCAAATTGGTTGAAGAACAGCCGCAATTGAAGCTCGGCGCGTGTCTGGGCTTCATCCAGAATGCCGCTGTCGCGAGCCGCGCGCCGGATGGCATCGAGCCCCTCCCGCCGCGCATTCTGCTGCAAATCCTTGTCGAAACGCCGTAGCAACCCCGTCGAATGCTCGAGGACCTGCGTTTTGTCCTCGTCCAGGTAGACATCCGTGATCGTGCAGCGCGGAAGCCTGATTGTGACGTTGGTCCCGTCGACCTCGATGTCGCCGCGCTCGATTTTCGAGAGATCGACGCCGGCCTTAACGACGCCGTGGGCAACCAGCAGCACGCGGTTCTCGCCGTATATCCTCACATCCTCGAGGATCACCACTTTCTCCATTACATACTTGACGGTGACCAACTGGGCCAGACCCTGGATTTGTGTAAGAACAGCGGCCGTGTTCGTGAAACGGGGCGATCTGTCGGGTCGAAGTAGCCGCACAACCGTCCAGCCAAACGCCAAACCGAGGCCCAGGGCGATCGCCAACAGGCTGATCGCCAGAGCAGTGAGACGGTTGCGGGTCGCAGGCTGCACAGACGCACCGTAGCAAGCGCGGGACGCGTCGTCCAGAAAGGGTGCCAAAGCGTGAGCGGAGAACTCTGTCAGCGCTGCAGACACCTGGAGGAAATGAGTGTTGTCGCGCAGGTCGGACCGTGAATACGCAATTTCAAGACAAGGTGCGGGCTTGATCCGTGCGCTCCCACAACCTGAACGCCGCAGTCATCGAGAAACTCAACCAAGTCACCCGAGGCACCGCTCACTACTTTGCCACCCGCTGGTTTACGGGTCGGCATGTCTTCCGGACACTGGATAGCTGGATTCGGCGGCGCGTGCGCTGCGTGAAATTCAAGCGCTTCGGTTACCACGACAATCGCCGGTGGCCGGTCAAGCAGGCCGAGCAACCTGAGCTGTTGAGGTTGGAGAGCTTCTGCTGGTCTTGAGGATGGCCTTACGCCACGTCATGTCAAAGAACAACAACGGACTCCCCACGCGGGGTTCACTCTGTCCCAACGGAGCGGACCAGAGCGGCGCTCTCGCTCGCAGGGGTTGCCCGGTGCCCGAAAGGGGCGCGCCGGCCAATATGGGGAATCGACCCGATCGCAGGGAGTGGCGGCAACGCCACCCCCTTATCCACCCGGGGCACCCGCCGACGCGCCCGCCACGGTCTTTTCATTTGGAGCGGTGCTTGACGCGTATCTGGAAAGGGATTTGGGGATTGTTCTGGCAGCGCTCCTGCAGGGCGGGCCAAGAAGCCTCGGGGTGAAGGTCCGCCTTGAGCGCGATCAGGCAGATGCGCAGGGCCGAGAGGTTGCAGTTGAGCTG
>MWFF01000114.1 GCA_002071485.1 Verrucomicrobia bacterium ADurb.Bin006
CGTGATCTCAGCTACCACGACTCCTACCACCATCACCCTCACTTGCTTCTCGATCTAAGTCCGACAGGCTGCTAGACCTCAATTCGAGAATCGAGTGTCAAATGCCAATATCGAATCGTTCGGCGGCCTCAACGCGAAGATCCTCCTGGGCGACCTGGAGATCATGCATGACAAGGACGTTGTCATGCATGAACAGAGAGCAGGGGACACCCAGGAAGCGGCGCTGGTGCCGGTCGAGGTCGTGCCCGAAAGCCGGACGCTTGATCTGCGGCGAAAGGACCTGCCGGCGGCCATCCAGGAGGCCGGAGCCGCCTCGGGGTTCGCTTACGAGGAATTCCTGTTCGGGCATATCCCAAATCCGAGCACGCACCGGGCGTACCAGGCGGCCGTCAATCGGTTCCTGGAATGGCTGCGCTTGCGCGAGGTCTCGTTGGGCAGGGTCACGCCGCGGGATGTCGGCGACTGTCTGGACAGCCTGAACCTCGCGATCCCGTCCAAGAAGCTTCACCGGGCGGCCCTGAACCACTTTTTCGATTTCCAGGTCCAGCGGCACGCCGTGGTGCTCAATCCGGTAAGCTCGGTGCGCAACGAACGGGACCAGGTAACCGAAGGAAGAACGCCGGAGATCACCGTTGAGCAGGCCCGGCGGATGTTTGGGTCCATCGAGGGCTCGACCGTCGTTGGGCTGCGCGAGCGGGCGGCAATTGCCGTCCTGGCCTACTCCGGGTCGCGAATCGGCACCGTGGCGCGCCTGCGACGCCGGGACCTGCTCTACGAAGGAGATCAGTGGGTCATTGCCTTCAACGACAAAGGCGGCAAGCACCGCAAAGTGCCGGTCCGCCATGACCTGCAACGCATCCTCTTTGCGTACCTGGAGGCCGCAGGTATCACCGAACTGGACGGTGATCTGCCGATTTTTCGCTCCTCAAAGGGCAAAAAGGGAGCGCTTTCGACCGTCGCGATGACCGATAACGACCTGCAGCGGATGTTCAAGCGGCGGCTGCGCAAGGCCGGCCTCCCCCCTAACCGTCTGTCGCCCTTGCCAGGTACAGATGGACTTCTTCCTGGATGTGATGAACTGAGGCGGACAAGCGGCAACGGTATCTGATTCGACGCTCTTTCCATTTGGCAAACGGCAGACGTATCGCTCCGGGGCACCTGTCGGGAGACGGCAGTGTGGCGAAGGCAAAGCGGCCCCTTCATGAAAAATTTCCTCCGCCCAAATCCATCACCACAACTCGCCCGACCCACCGCGAGCTACCCCCCCCGCCCCCCTTCTCTAGACGGGACAGGACGGGACAAAGGGACTGCGTTTTGGTGCGTTATCGTGCGTTGACGGCAAAGAGCGACATGCAGAATCGACAATGTTTACGCACCTTCGCGCATGGTCTCGAAATCCTGACCGCCTTCAACTCCCGCCGCCTCCACCAGTGTCTCCGGGGTGAATCCGTGCGGAGTGCCGCGTTTGGTGCAGAGCGCCGTTGAAGTACTCGGGCTCAGCTCAGCGCTTGCAGCACGAGATCGAGATGCTCCGCGGGCTGCACTTTGCGAAGCACGGCTTTCACTTTCCCGTCCGGGCCGATGATGACAGTGCTGCGCTCGGTGCCCATGTATTTCTTCCCATACATGGACTTCTCCACCCACACGCCATAGGCCTGCACAATCTCTTTCGCTTCATCGCTGATGAGCGGGAAGGGCAGGCCGTGCTTCTTGATGAACCTGGCGTGGCTTTTCGGCGGGTCCACACTGACGCCGAACACCGCAGCTTTCTTCTGGATACGGCTCCACCCGTCGCGCAGGGCGCAGGCTTGTGCGGTGCAGCCGGGCGTGTCGTCCTTCGGATAAAAGTAGAGGACAACCGTCTGCCCTTTGAGATTCGCGAGGGAGACAGTGGCGCCTTCCTCATAGCTGCCTCCGACAACGGGGGCTTTGAATGCAGGGGCCTTTTTGCCGGTGATTTCTGTCGTGTCGTTCATGGCCGGTGTGGTGTCAGTAACATCCCGTGTGACCCCATTGCATTGGTCACTTCGCATACCAGTCGCGCAGGCGCACTTCGATGCCACGATCAGTCCCGACCAGGGCCTTGAATCGTTCGAGATCGCTCCCGCGCGAGTGATACGGATAGACGATCGCGGGTTTGAACGCGCGCACGGCCTCGGCCGCTTTCTCGACGTCCATGGTGTAGGGCAGGTTCATGCAGACAAAGGCGACGTCGATGTTCTCGAGGGCGCGCATTTCAGGGATGTCTTCGGTGTCGCCGCTGAGATACACGCGTTGCCCGCCGAGGTTCAGGACATAACCGTTGTCCCGGCCTTTGGGGTGGTACTTGAGACGATCGGCGGTGAGGTTGTGGGCCGGGACGGCTCTGCAATCGAGACCGCGCAAAGACGTTTCCTCGCCATTGGCCAGGACCTTCGTCCGGCGGCGCAGATGCGCCGGCAGTCTCTCGGCCACCGTAGGCGGGGCGATTAGATCGGCGCGCTCACCGGTCACGCCTTGCAGCGTGGCGAGGTCCAGGTGATCCTCATGCATGTGCGTGATCAGCACGATGGTCGGAGGCGGGAAACTGGCGTAGCGTGCGGCCCCGCCAACCGGGTCGACATAGATGACCTCGCTTTTCCAACCAAGAAGCAGCGACGCGTGATCGACCGGATGCACGATGAGGTCGCCCCCGAGCCCGGGAATGCGGTCGCCGGTCAAAGCCTTTTCCCCGGCAGCATGGCCGGGAGGCACGATGCAAAACACCGGGATCAGGGCGATCCACGCCCATGCGATCCTGGACGTCTCGCCTGGAAGCAGGAGGTTTTTCATGCATGAATAGATGCCCCACACGAATCGCGAGGACAAGTGGAAATCCCGCGTTGAGCCCCGATGTGCAATTCCGCAAAGCTTGATGGAGCATCCAGTCCGGATTTTCGCTACACCTTTCCATTGGAGCGAAATGCGGGCTAAGGGTCTGTGCAACCGCCTGTCGACAAACCGCCTTTCGACTCTTGGCTTCTCGACAATTCCGGAGTACACACACGCGCATGAACATCCAACCGCTGTGCCGGTCAAGGCTGCGAGCCAAGGCTGCTGGACCGCGCCTGAGACGGGGCGTCGGGCCCTGCTGGCGGCCCGAGGCGCGATGGCAATGGGGAACTGCCGGGCTGGCGGTCCTGGGCTTCCTGGCTTATCAGGCGATGGCCGCGTTCGACCTGCACGTGTCGACCAACGGCAACGACTCCTGGTCAGGCGAACTGGCGGTCCCGAGTGAGGACCGATCCGACGGGCCGTTCGCCACCTTGCAGCGGGCCAGGGATCAGATCCGCCGCATCAAGTCAGCGGCGGGGCTGCCCCAGGGAGGCGTCGTTGTCACCGTCCATGGCGGCACGCATGAACTCACGAGTCCGCTCGAATTGGGCACCGAGGACTCGGGAGCGGCGGACGCGCTGGTGGTGTATCGCGCGGCGGCGGGAGAGGAAGTGCGGCTTACGGGCGGCAGGCGTGTGACCGGGTTCAAGCCCGTGACCGAGCCGGCCGTGCGGGAGCGTTTGGACGAATCGGCGCGCGACACCGTGCGTCAGGCGGACCTGCGCGCCCTGGGTATGACCGATTACGGCGCGCCGGGCGGAGGCGGCCTCGAGTTGTTTGTCAACGACAAACCGATGCCTTTGGCGCGCTGGCCCAATGCCGGCTTTGTGAAGATCAGCGATATCCTGGGGAAGACGCCGGTAGACGTGCGAGGCACCAAGGGTTGTGTCGAGGGTCTGTTCGCGATCGACAGCGATCGTCTCGGGCGATGGTCGGCGGAGAAGGAAGCCTGGGTGCACGGCTACTGGTTCTGGGACTGGTCGGACCAGCGCCAGCGCGTGAAGTCGATTGACATCGCCAAGCGCACAATTGCAATCGAGCCGCCGTATCACAACTACGGCTACCGGAAAGGTCAGTGGTTTTACGCGTACAACCTGCTTTCGGAGATCGACCGACCAGGCGAGTGGTATCTAGATCGCGAGGCGGGCATCCTGTACCTTTGGCCGCCCGGACCGATCGAGCAAGGCCGGGTTGTGGTCTCGGTTCTGCCCACCTTGATCGAGATGAAAGACGTGGCGCACACGACCTTTCACGGGTTCGTCTTCGAGGCGGCCCGGGGCACTGCCGTGACGATCACCGGCGGAAAGTCCAATCGCATCGAGCGCTGCATCCTGCGCAATGTCGGCAGCGCGGCGGCAAGTGTGTCGGGCGGCGCCGGCCACGGCGTCGTGTCATGCGAGGTCTATCAATGCGGCGCGGGAGGACTCTCGCTCAGCGGCGGCAATCGGATCACGCTGACGCCCGCCGGCCACCACGCGGAGAACAATCACATCCACGATTACGGGCGGTGGCGCCCGATGTACTCGGCGGGGATCGCGTTGAACGGCGTGGGCAATCGGGCCGCGCACAATCTCATTCACCACGCGCCGCACCAGGCGATTTCCTTCGGCGGCAACGATCACCTGATCGAGTTCAACGAAATCCACAACGTCTGTTTCGAGTCCAACGACGCCGGAGCGATCTACTCCGGACGCGACTGGACAATGCGCGGCACAGTCATCCGGCACAATTATCTGCATGACATCACCGGGTTCGAGGGCCGGGGGTGCGTGGGGGTGTATCTGGACGACATGTATTGCGGCACCGAGATCGTCGGGAATGTGTTCTGGCGGGTGACGAGCGCGGCGTTCATCGGCGGCGGACGCGATTGCCGCATCGAGAACAACATCTTTGTGGACTGCGCGCCAGCGGTCCACGTCGACGCCCGGGCCATGGGCTGGGCCAAGTACCACGCCGACGAGTGGGTGAAGGAGGGGCGGGAGAAAGGAACTCTGTCGGGCATTCGCTACACCCAGGCGCCTTACAGCGACCGGTATCCGAAACTGCCGACGATCCTCGATGAAGATCCGTGGGCTCCGCGCGGCAACGTGATCGCGCGCAACATCTGTGTCGGGGGGCGTTGGGACGACATCGAGTCCAAGGCCCGGCCGCTGATCACGTTCGAGGACAATCTGCTCGATGCCGATCCGCTGTTCGTCGATGCGGCCCGCGGCAACTTCGAATTGAAGCCGGAGTCGCCAGCCTGGAAACTCGGATTCCGACGCATCCCGATCGAGAAGATCGGACCCGATCGCTAACCCGCGCCGTCCTCACCGGGCCGCGGTTGGTCAACGCCACAGGCAGGGCGCTCGCCAAGCCGTCTGCAAGCCGACGCTCCGGGGCGCTCCGCGACCTGGGCGCCATGCCGGGCGCGCGTTCCCTCACGCGCCGAGGAGGGCGACGGTACGCTGGTAGATTTCCTCGGGCGTGCCGGTGGCAACGACGGATTTGAGCAGGCCGCGTTGGCGATAATAATCCGCGAGGGGAGCGGTGCTTCGCTCGTAGGTCTCCATGCGGACGCGCACCGCCTCGGGGCGGTCGTCTTCGCGTTGAACGAGGGCGCCGCCGCAATGGTCGCACACGCCGTCCGCCTTGGGGGGCCGAGTCTGGACGTGGAACACCGCCTTGCACTGGCCACAGGTCCGGCGCCCGCTCAAGCGCGCGACGATGGTATCGATTGGCAGATCGTAGCTGAGCACCGCATCCAGCCTGAGGCCCTCCCGCTTCAGAAGCTGATCGAGCGCCTCGGCCTGCGCCACGGTCCGAGGATACCCATCGAGAAGAAAACCGCCCGGGTCACGCAGGCAACTCGCCCGCTCGCGCACCATCTCGATCACCGTCTCGTCGGATACCAGTTCCCCCCGCCGCATCGCATCGAGCGCCGCGTTGAGCGCCGGACTGCGTTCGGCTGAGTTCAGCGACTTCGCCGCGCGAAACACATCGCCGGTCGACAGATGACTCGGTCCGAGACGTTCGGACAGCAACTCGGCCTGGGTGCCCTTTCCGACCCCCGGCGCCCCCAGCAGAATCAGGCGGCAGGGTCGCGCCCCTGGACGCGGAGTCGCCGGGAATTGCGCTGTTCCGCCCTTGAGCCATGCAGTTCGATCGGGTTTGACATTCATATGTTTCTCCATGAGCGCGACTGTCCGCACCCGGACGCATTCGATTCGCCAGAGCAGCGGGCGGCAACACCGGGATTGCCCATCGCTTCACCTTTTTTGGCCTGGCCCGCATAGCCGTCATCGTGCGGAGTCCGACCGCTCCGTCCATTGACGGCGTATGCACTCCGCGGCCTACACCAAAGCAGGCATTGATCATGATCGGGGCGGCTGCCCTCACCGGACGACAGAATCCCGACAACTGTCGGATGCGCCGCACGGCGCTGCGCCCCTCGGTGCGGGCTGGCGGACCGGAGCGCGTCATGTTAAGTCTCGTCCGATGAAACTCGCGCGCCTTCTCGAAATCGGCTGTGGCCTGGCACTTCTCATGGGGCTGTCGGGCCAAGGAGAGCCACCGGCTCTGTCGGACCTTTACCGGCTGGATCGTTTGCCGGTCTTGCGTGACCACGCCAAGGTCGGCGCGGTGACAAGTTACGATCGGAGCGGGGGCAACGACGACGGATTCTCCGGGAAGTACTCGTTCGTGCGCAAAGATGCGGAGGGACTGGTGCTGGCGGACCTTCAAGGGCCGGGGGTGATCACCCGAATCTGGACCCCGACGCCGACGGACGACACGCTCGAGTTTCTCTTCGATGGCGAGCCGCAAGCGCGCCTGCAGGTCGGGTTTCGCGATCTGTTCCTCGGCCATCACCCCGGTTTTCCGCAACCGCTGGTCGGTTTTGGCGCGGGCGGCTACTACTGCTATGTCCCCATCCCGTTCGCCAAGTCGTGCGTGGTCCGCCTGAGGGCAGCCAAGGCGCAATTCTACCAGATCAACTACGTCCAGTGCGCGCCCGATGCCTCCGTGACATCATTCGGCCCGCTGAAGGCCGGCACCCAACAGCCGGACCTCGAGAAGGCGGTCGAACTGTGGCGCAGCGCCGGACAGGACATCGCCCGATTCTCGGCGCCGCCCGGGGCGCGGCTTGAGACGGCGCGCCGCTCTTTTGTGCTGAGTCCCAACGCGTCTGAAGCGGCCTATCGGGCCGAGGCGGGCGGGCGCATTGTCGGATTGCGGGTTGGTCCGGCGTCGGCGATTGCAGGCAAAGCTCGCGATCTGCTGTTGAGGATTGTCTTCGACGGGACCGAGCCATGCGTTGAGGTTCCGCTTGGGGATTTCTTCGGATACGCCTGGGGGCAACCGGCCACGCACGGCCTGCTTGTGGGGACGATGGGGGAGACGAATTACTGCTATTACCCGATGCCGTTCGAGCGGCAGGCGACGGTCGAGATCGTCTCGCAGCGCTCGGTGCCGGTCGCGCTCTGGACCGAAGTCGTCCACACCCCAATCGCGCGCACCGCCATCGAGGGCATGTTTTACGCCCTGTGGCGGCGTGAGAATCCGACGAAAATCGGGGAACCGTACGAGTTTCTTGACACCAAGGGACGCGGTCACCTTGTGGGAGTCGTGCTGCAATCCCAGGGATTCGAGTCGGGCAAGACCCTGTTCTTCGAGGGAGACGATCAGACGACGATCGACGGGACCCTGGCCGTTCACGGGACCGGTTCGGAGGATTTCTTCAATGGGGGGTGGTACGACGTGCCGGATCGCTGGGAGAAACGCATCTCTTTTCCCTTGAGCGGTTGCCTCGGCTATCAGAAGCACCTGGGCCGCACCGGCGCCTATCGGTTCTTCCTCGCCGACGCGTATCCGTACCGCCAAAGCCTGCTTCAGACCATCGAGCACGGAGGTGAGGACAACAGCATCATCACCGATTACTGCAGTGTCGCCTGGTTCTACTCGGAGGGGCGTCCGACCACGAGTCTCGCCGCGCCGCCCCTCGGGCAACGGGCGGTGAGCGATCCCCAGGAGATTGTCTTCCCGATGTGGTGGCAGACGCCGATCTATGCATGGTCATTCGACCGAGCGAGCCTGACCCGCAAGAAGGCGCAGATCGGCGGCGAGGAGGTTCGGTATCTATCGCTGGCGGCCGAAGGCCAGGACTGGTTCGGCCCGCATTTCATCTCGCCGACGATCGATGTTCCCGCGGCGGGCGTTTACGCGGTCTTCATCGAGGCCGTCAAGGGACCAGCGCAAGGCATGGTCCAGTTGTTCCAGAACGAAAACCCGGTCGGCGAACCGGTGGATTTGCACGCCGCTGAACCGGTGAAGAGCGAACGCCTTCTCCTGGGGCGCCTGGTGCTGGCGGAAGGGCGGAATGACCTGATGCTCAAACTGCCCGGCAAGAACGAGCGCTCATCCGGGCTTGGACTGGACCTGGTCCAGATCGTCTGCGTGCGCGAGCAGTGAATCGGTTTGAAGAGCGTGGACAGGCCCGCTGGTCGGGATGATCATGATTGCCCGCGTCACACTCGAAATCGCGCTGCGCAAGGAATTCGACTACCTGATTCCTCCCGAGTTAGCAGGGCAAGTCGAGGTCGGCAGTTGGGTCAAGGTCCCGTTCGGAGCGCGCCAGGTCTTCGGATGCGTCACGGCTCTGGTCGAGACCTCGCCGTGCGCGAAGCTGCGTCCATTGTTGCGGGTGGTGGGCCGCCGGAGCCTCATGACTCCGCGCGTGCTCGAGTTGGCGCGCTGGATTGCGGGCTATTACTGCTGCCATGTCGAGACCGCCATCAAGAGCGTGTTGCCTGAGGCGGTCCGGCGGGAGGAAGAGGGCTGGCGCGAACGCTTGTTCGTGCGCGCATTGCCGGTGAGCGGTCCCCTGCCCAAGTTGAGCAAGCGCCAGGCTGAGATTCACGGCATCATTGGAGAGCGCAAGGAGATGCCGCTTCAGGAATTGCTGCGCATGACCGGCACGACGTCCGAGACGGTGCGGCGCCTCGAGGCCCGGGGCCTGGTCACCGTGGCCGCGCAGGTATCCGAACGCGATCCCTACGCCCACGAGGTGATTCTGCCCACATCGCCTCTGGTCTTGAATCCCGAGCAGCGGCAGGCTATCGACGCGATCACGCGAGCGCTCGACACTTCGCGCGATGGAGCCCGACATGCGCCCTTTCTGCTTCACGGCGTGACGGGCAGCGGCAAAACGGAGGTCTACCTCCAAGCCATCGCGCGCGCCCTTGCTCTCGGGCTTGGGGCGATTGTGCTCGTGCCGGAAATCTCGCTCACGCCCCAGACCGTCGAACGATTCAAGGCGCGGTTCTGTTCCGGACGCCTGCAAACGCTCGTGGCCGTCTTGCACAGCCACCTCTCGGTCGGGGAACGCCACGACGAATGGCACAAAATCCGCCAGGGCCGGGCCCGGATCGTCATTGGAGCGAGGTCGGCCATCTTTGCTCCGGTCGAGCCGTTGGGGCTGATCATCGTCGACGAGGAACACGAGCATTCGTACAAGCAGGAGGAGGCCCCGCGCTACCATGCGCGCGATGTGGCCGTGGTTCGCGCCCAGCGGGAAGGGGCGGTGGCGGTTCTCGGTTCGGCCACGCCGTCCCTCGAAAGCTACTACAACGCACGCCGCGGCAAGTATGTGCTCCTCGAACTGCCCAGCCGCGTCGACAACCAGAAGCTCCCTGTGGTCCGCGTGGTCGACCTCTGCCGGGAATATCGCGGCGACAAGGGGATTCCGATCCTCTCGAACCTGCTGCGGGAGGCCGTGACACGCCGGCTCGAACGTAAGGAACAGGTTATCCTGTTCCTTAACCGTCGCGGCTACGCCACATCACTGCAATGCCCGCGCTGCGGCTATGTTGCGAATTGCCCGAACTGCAGCGTGGCCCTGACTTACCACCGATCCCGGCAACAACTCCTTTGCCACATCTGCGGCCACCAGAAACCGGCGCCGACGGCATGTCCGGAAGCGTCGTGCCGCAACCCGGCGATCCGCTATGCCGGCCTGGGCACCCAACGCGTCGAGGAGACTCTGAGGCGCGTGTTTCCGCGCGCGCAGATTCAAAGGATGGACTCGGATGTTCTCAAGCGGAAGGAAGACTACCGCCGCATCCTCGGGGATTTCCGGACGGGCAAGATCGATATTCTCCTGGGCACCCAGATGATCGCCAAGGGGCTGCATTTCCCTAACGTCACCCTGGTCGGGATCATCCATGCCGACCTGACGCTTCACGTGCCGGATTTCCGCTCGGCGGAACGGACGTTTCAGTTGTTGACGCAAGTGTCCGGACGCGCCGGGCGCGGGGATGTCGAGGGCGAGGTGATCGTGCAGTCCTTCACCCCGTATCATCCCGCGATCCAGTACGCGAAGCGGCACGACTTCGTCAACTTCTACGAGCAGGAAATCGAGTTCCGGACGCAGTTGAAATACCCGCCCATCAGCCGCATCGCCTTGCTCACGCTCAAGGGCCGCAACCAAGACAAGGTCAAGTTCACCGCCGCCCATGTGAAACGGGAACTCGATTCGGCTTTGGCCGGGTTCAAGGACGCCGTGCTGGCCGGGCCGGCGCCGGCGCCGCTCCTGCGCGCGGAGACGCTGTACCGGCACCAGATCATGCTGCGCACCCGACAACTCGCGAAAGCGAGCGCGCTGTTGGCTGAGATCATCGACCGCCTAAGCCTGCCGGAAGAGGTGACGCTTACCGTGGACATCGATCCGGTGAACCTCACGTGACGAAAGCCGGGCTGGAATCCCTGGCAGAGGTCGAGTGATTGCTCCTCGCTCACAGACCGCTGCGGGTATGCTCCCTCGTCGCGCCTCGCCAGCGAGCCAAATCCCCTCCAGCAAAACCGGAATCGGTTTTTGCACAGACACTAAGGCGTTTCGCGCAATTCCATGCGGAACGCGGCCTCGAAGTCCTTGCCCGGTTCGAGCACAATGAGTTCACGGTCCTTGACCCGTGTGAACGGATTCGACACGGCCGTCCAGGGCTCGAGACAATAGAATGGCGCCTCGGTCGACTTGGACCAGATGGCCACAAACCGGAACGCCGGCGCATCGCGCCAATCGAGGGCCACTTCGAGTTCGCTGATCGGATCGACCAGGACGAGTTCGCGCCGTTTCAGATCGGACAGAAACAGGGTCATCGACACGTCTTCCGCCACGCTCCAGTTCTGGCTCGGGAACGGCTTGACGGTGAATTGGTCTCCGCGTCCGTGCATTGTCAGCCGCCGGCAATCGGGAATCTCGACGAAGCACTCGGAACGCAGCCCGCGAGGCGCGAGCGGGACGGCGAAGTAGGGATGAAAACCCGTGGTGAAAGGGAGCGGGTCGGGCGAGCGATTGATCACCTTCTGCTGCCAGAACAACCGCCCGCCCGCCAGCCGGTAGGTCAACTGCAGCGAGAACTCGAACGGGAACTGGGCCAGCGTCGCCTCGCTGTCCGTCAACTCGATCGTCACCGACGCGTCGGTCTGGTCCAGCACCGTCCACGGATGGCGGCGAGCGAAGCCATGCTGAAGCATCTCGTATGTGCGGCCCTGCCATTCGTAGTGATGATCGCGCCCGGGGACGTGGTTGAAAGAGGCCAGGGGAAACAACACTGGAGACCCCGCGTACATTTCCCGCGGATAACGTTCGATCACGGCCGGATCGAAGTGGAGGGCCTCGACGCGGCCGTGCGCGACAAACTCGCGGCTGTACCGCAGCAGCCAACCACCCAGCCCCGGAGCGATTGTGGCTGAACCTCCCTCGCCGTCTTTGAGTGTCACCAATTGAGGACTCGTCATAACGAACAGCAGTCTATTGTTGTTCGACAAAATAATCCACTCCGGTCTGGCTCCGGACGAATTGACGCGCGGTCCGGTTGCAGGTAACACTGCGTGGCGGCAGCGGGGGACAAAGCCCCGCCCGCCGCATTCACCATGCCGATCGCCGTATCCATTGTCGAGGACAGCGAGCAGGTGCGTCAGACCCTGGCGCGCCTGATTAACCGCGCCGAGGGCTTCCGCTGCGCCAGCCAGTACGGCAGCGCCGAGGACGCCATTGCGGGCCTGCCGCGGGATCGTCCGGATGTTGTGCTGATGGACATCAACCTGCCGGGCATGAACGGCGTCGAGTGTGTTCGGCGTCTCAAGAAGACAATCCCCGAGGTGCAGTTCCTGATGCTGACGGTCTACGAGGACACGGACAACATCTACAACGCGCTGTTGGCGGGCGCCACGGGTTATCTGCTCAAGCGCACATCGCGCGACGAGTTGCTGGCTGCCATCCGCGATGTGCACCGCGGCGGCTCGCCCATGACGACGCACATCGCCCGCAAGGTGGTCCAATCGCTCCAGCGCGCGGGCGCCTCGCCCCAACCGGCGGAGAACCTCTCGCCGCGCGAGCAGGAGGTGCTCGACGACCTGGCTCGCGGCTTCCTCTACAAGGAGATCGCCGACAACCTCGGCATCAGCTATGAAACCGTCCACACCTACATCCGGCGCATCTACGAGAAACTCCAGGTGCGCACCCGGACGGAAGCGGTGGCCAAGTTCCTTGGACGTTGACTAACCCGCATCTTTCACGCCCCGCCGGAGCCCAGGGCGCTCAGACCTCGCAGGATGACTGCTATGAGGGTTGGAAAAGCAAAACCGCGCCGGGTCTGAGACATCCAGGAATGCAGTACACTGGTCCGACGACAGAACGCCCCCAGAACCGACTAGACGCCCCCGGTTCTCTTTCTGGGCGCGGTTTTGCCTGAGCCGGGATAGGCGGCCCCGCGAAGCCCTGAAATACCCGCGCCGAAGCCGTCCGGCGACGCGCTTCGATCGGCAGCTTCACTGCGCCAGGGGCTTGAGTGTCAGCGGATCGCGCAAAGGCACGTCGGTGAATCTGTTCCCCACCAAATCCCCCAACTGCACGGCGTGGTCGGGATGACCCTTGAGAATTTCCTGTTTCTGTCCGACCACGAGCACCACCAGCTTGTCCGGCGTCAGGTACTTCTGGGCGACGCGCCGGACGTCTTCCTTGGTCACCGCCGCAACCTTGTCGCGGTAGGTCTTCCAGAAATCGGGCTGACGGGCGTAACGGCCAGTGAATTCGTCGGCGGCGAAAGTGGCGGCGATCCTCCCCTTCGTGCCGAAAGTCCGGGGGAAGGTGTCGATGAACGACTTCCTGGCTGTCTCGATTTCCTCGTCGCTGACCGGTTCATTCGCGATCCTCTTGATTTCTTCGAGCACGATGGACGTCGCGTACGCCACGGTGCGTGACTTGGTCTGGAAGGAGGCGGTGAAAACGCTTGGGAAGTGGACGCCGCCCGGGAACGCCGAGCCGGCCGAGTAAGCCAGGCCTTCATCGGACCGCACACGGTTCATGATGCGCGAGGTGAAACCGCCGCCCCCGAGAATGTCGTTCATCACCATCAGGGCGAACATGTCGGGATTCTCGCGCATGACGCCAGGGAGCATCATGGCGACGCGGCCCTGGTTGACGTCCTTCTCGACCAGGTAGGCCCCGGGCGCTGCAAACACCGGGTCGTTCGGCACGGGAGGCGACGTCTGGCCCTGGAACGGCCAGTCCGCGAACAGCCGCTCGAGCCGCTCGACCATTTCCGCACGGTCGAAGTCGCCGCTGACGGCCACGACGAAGTTGGCCGGGTGCACCCACGTGCGATGGAACCTCTCGAGATCGGCGCGGGCGATACCCTCGACCGACGCGGCGGTCGGGTGGCGGTTCACGAAGAACTTTTCACCGTACGCAAGATACCCGCGCTCGCGTCCCTCGATGCCCGCCGAATCGTCGTTGCGCTGCTTCATCTCCTGCAGCATCTGCTGGCGGCGCAACGCCAACTTGTCCTCCTGAAACCGCGGCGCCGTCAGAACCTCCCGCAGGATGGCGAACCCTTCGTCGATGTCCTTCCGCAGAAGATTCAGGGCGACATTGCCCTGAGTATCCCCGATGCCCGAGCCGAGCTGGGCGGCCAGGAAATCGATTCGTTCCTCGAGCTCTTCCGCCGTTCGGGAGCCGGCGCCCCCGCGGGCCAGCAGGTACCCGGTCAGGTGTTCGAGCCCTTCGTTGCCGGGCGGCACCACATAACTGCCGGTCCGAATCAGGATGCTGATATTGACCAGCGGCAACTCGCGGTCGGGGACCACGTAAGCCACGGGACCGGTCTTCAACGCGACCCTGTAATCGGCCGGGTCGGGCGGCTCGTAGATCAGCGGGGGGAAGTCGAGCTTCTCGGGGCGATCGGGTATATCCGCGGCGGTTGCGGCCAGGGAGATGGACAGGCAGGTGAGCCAAAGCAATCGGGTGATCATAATGGAAAAGGGCTAGATGCGATCTGGATGCGCGGTCGACACCGGCGGCGGCGCCCGAGACAACTCACTTGGTTTCGATCTGTGTCAACCGCTCCTGCATCTTCTTCTTCAGGAAATCCAGGAGGGGCTTCACCTCCGCGGAGAGTTGGGCTAATTGCGCCTCGACACGATCCAGGTTCTCGCGGAGTTTCTTGGCGTCGGTCTCGGACCGGATTCGCCCGACCATGGCCTGAGCCGCTTTCTTTTGGTCGGCGTTCAGTTCGGCCAGGTCCGGGTCTTCACCCCCGGTCCCGGGCTTGCGGACGTAGATGGCGACGGCGCGGTTTTCCCTGGTGAAATAAACCCTGGCGACGCGCTTCACATCGGCTGCCGTGACGGCCTGATACTTGGGGGCCGCCTCGTTGATCTCGCGCCAGTTGCCCAGACCGTCCGCGACGATCAACTGAAAGAGAATCGGCAGATTCGACGTCAGCTTGCGATACTCGGAGGCCGCGAAGTTGTTCTTCACTTTCTGCAATTCCTGGTCGGGCACCTCTGCCTCCTTGAGCTTCTCGATTTCGGCGTAGATGGCCTGCTCGACCTCCTCGGGCGTGTGGCCTTCCTTGGCCTCCCCGCCCGCGTTGAACAGCCCCGCCCACTTGCGCGCGTCCTGCTGCGCATAAACCTCGGTCGCAACCTGCGAGCCCAGGACCAACCCCTTGTACAATCGCCCGGTGCGCGTGGACAGAATCCGCGCCAGCACATCGAGCGCATACGAATCCTTGTGTCCGAACGGCACGGTGTGCCAGAGAATGTCCACCTGCGGATTGGTCTCCGCCTCGGCCAACATCCGCTTCTCCGCCGGTTGCGGCGGTTCCCATGTCACGACGTCCGGCGCCTCGCGCGCGCCGCGGGGGATGCGCCCGAAATACCGCAGTGCGAGCGGCTCGGCGTCGGTCGCCTTGAAGTCGCCGACGAGGATCAGGGTAATGTTCTGCGGGGCGTAATAGGTGCCATAGAATTCGTCCGCCTGCGCCTTCGAAATCGTCGGCAAATCCGCCGGCCAGCCAATGACCGGCCAGTTGTAGGTGCTGGCGTCCCAGAACATCGCCATGAAGCTCTCCTGGAACTTCCCCAGCGGCGTTGACTCGGTCCGCAACCGCCGCTCCTCATAGACGACATCCCGCTCCGCGTAGAACTCGCGAAAGACAGGTCGCCACAGCCTCTCCGACTCCATCCACATCCATAACTCGAGCTTGTTCGCCGGCACGGTGATGAAGTAGGCGGTCATGTCCTCGCTCGTAAAGGCGTTCATGCCGCTTGCCCCCGCGGTCGTGTACACCCGGTCAAACTCGTTCTTCACCAGAATCTGCCGCTGCTGCTCGATCAACTCCTGAAACTCCTTGTCCAGTTCCTTGAGACGTTCCGACCTGTTCTCGATCTTCTGAAGATCGTCCACATCGCCACGACGGTAAGCCGCGCGCAGCTTCGCCTCCTCGCGCCGCATCTCTTCCCGCACCCGTTCCTGCGCAGCGATGATCTCGAGATCCTTGGAGTAGTCCTTTGTGCCGATGGTCGGCGTGCCCTTGAACATCATGTGCTCGAACAGATGCGCGATGCCCGTGAGCCCAGGCCGCTCGTTCGAACTGCCCACGTGCGCCACCCAGGCCCCGGACACCGTCGGCTCGTCATGCCGCTCGACCATCAACAGGCGCATCCCGTTGGGCAGCGTCTTCTCGATCACCGGCACCTGCTGGGCGCGCAGCGGCGCCATGAGCGCCATGCACGCCGCGAAAGCAACCCATTTGAACGACGCCCTCCACCCGACCCGGACCATGAACCGATCCTCAAAACGCAGTTTCACGCGCCCAAGACTGCCCGAATCCGCGTGCCCGTCAACCGACAATCGAAGATCGGAGTTGGGGGGGCCGGTGCGTCGGTGCGTCGGTGCGTCGGTGCGTCGGTGCGTCGGTGCGTCGGTGCGTCGGTGTGTCGGTGCGTCGGTGTGTCGGTGCGTCGGTGCGTCGGTGTGTCGGTGCGTCGGTGCGTCGGTGTGTCGGTGCGTCAGTGGTCATGCGATAGACCTGTCACTCGATCTCGAAGCCGTTCTTTCGCCACCACGCTTCTCTGCATTCCTCTCCTTCCTACGCCAGTTGCAACGCCAGTTCCAACTGGCCGTGCTTCTGGTTCATCACGCCCGCAAGGACTCCAGCTCCTCCCGCCCGGGCCAGGCCGTGCGCGATTCCAGCGAACTGCGCGGTTGGGGCGACTCCAATCTCTACCTGCGTCGCCGTGGCTCCCAGTTGACCCTCTCCACCGAGCATTGTGCCGCTCCTCTCCATTTCAAAATGACCATACTCTACATAGTTGACCTTGCCAATTCGGTGATAATTAGCATATGCTAACCGCTTGACATATATCACGCGATGTGTATTTTGGAGCGTAAGATCGAAAGAGCGATCATTTGAATTTTGCAGTGAAGCGGAGAAGAAGAACGCTGGGAACAGCATTTTTTTCTACTTCGGTGAGGAGATTGGAATGCCAAGCAGAGACTTGACTAGCAGGCAAGTGCCTCCCGATTTCGCGCAACGGATTCTGGAAGTCCGGGGGAAGCTGGGCCTGACACAGATGGGCTTTGCGGAACGGCTGGGGGTGTCGCACATCTCGGTCTGCCGGTGGGAAAAGGAAAAGGCGAAGCCGGGGTTCTCGGCCTGGAAGCAGATTTTGAAACTCGAGGAGGAAGCCTTTGGCGGTTTCGGCCCGACCGGCCAGGAGCTATTCCCGGCTCTGCGGCAGGAGGTCGTGCCGGGCGGCGGGCTGAATTTCGGGTGCCGGCCGGATGTGGTGGCGGCGGTGGTCGAGGCCGAGCGGCTGGGGTTTGGGCACCTGGCCAATCCAGGGTTTGCGGCCGAGCTTTCGCTGATTGACCCACTGCCCCACCAGCGCATTGCGGTCTATGACGTGATGCTGAAGCAGCCCCGGCTGCGGTTCCTGCTGGCGGACGATGCCGGCGCGGGCAAGACGATCATGGCGGGGCTCTACATCCGGGAAATGCTTTCCCGGCGACTGATCCGGCGGGTGCTGGTGGTGTCGCCGGCCGGACTGGTCGGGAACTGGCTGCGGGAAATGCGGCGGCTGTTCAACCTGCCTTTCCGGGTGGTGATGGGGGCGGACGTGCGGGCCGGGAACCCGTTCGTCGGCGAGGACGGGGACCTGGTGATTGTCAGCGTGGACACGCTGACCGGGGAAAAGATGCTGTCGCGGATCGGCGCGCCGGAAGTGGCGCCGTATGACCTGGTGATATTCGACGAGGCCCACAAGCTGGCGGCACGGCGCAACCCGGATGGCACCATCAGCAAGACAGACCGCTACCGGCTGGCAGAGGCACTGTGCGGCACGGGAAGTGACGATGCCATCGCCCTGCCGTGGCAAGCGCAGCATGTGCTGCTGCTGACGGCCACGCCGCACATGGGGGTGGACTACCCGTATTTCGCGCTGTGGCGGCTGCTGGAACCTAACGTCCTGGCAGCGCCAGAGGCGTTTGACGGCTACCCGGACGATGCCAAGCGGGGACACTTCATCCGGCGAACCAAGGAAGAGATGGTGACCTTCGAGGGCCTGCCGCTTTACCCGGTGCGCGAGTCGCAGACGTGGAATTTCGACCTGAACCCGGCGGAAGACGAGGTCTATAAGGCGACCACGCACTACATGCGGGCGGTGTATAACAAGGCGCGGATTCTGAACCGGTCGGCGGCGCGGCTGGCGATGAGCGTGTTCCAACGGCGGCTGGCGAGTTCCTCCTATGCGCTGATGCGGTCGTTTGAACGGCGGGTGCAAAAGCTGGATGAACTGATTCGGCAGATCGAATCCGGGGAACTGTCGGCGGAAGAACTGGCGAACCAGCAGCGCAAACTGGAGTCGAGCCGTGGTTTCAGGGACGTGTTTGAATTGGAGACGGCGGACGAAGAAGAAGCGGAGAACGGCGTCGAGGAGAACGAGCGCGGGGAAGACACGTTGCTCGCGGGCGTCGTGGCCACGTCGCTGGCCGAGCTGGAAGAAGAACGCGGGCAAGTGGAGAACCTGCGCCGGGCGGCACAGGCGCTTTACGAGTCGGGCGAGGAATCGAAGTTCAATCGGATGCTGGAATCATTCCGGGACCCGCAGTTCGCGGCTGAGAAATTCCTGATCTTCACCGAACACCGGGACACGCTGGAATACATCGTTACCCGGCTCAAGGGCTTGGGCTACCAGGACCAAGTGGCGAGCATCCACGGTGGGATGGACTACCGGGAACGGGAACAGCAGGTGGATTTCTTCCGGCGGAAGACCACCGAAGGCGGGGCGCGATACATGGTCTGCACGGATGCGGCCGGGGAAGGGCTGAACATGCAGTTCTGCCGGCTGATGATCAACTACGACATCCCGTGGAACCCGGCGCGAATCGAGCAGCGGTTCGGGCGGATTCACCGGTATGGGCAGAAGGCCAAGCTGGTGTTGCTGTTCAACCTGGTGGCGAGCAAGACCCGCGAAGGGAAAGTGCTGAAGCGCCTGCTGGAAAAGCTGGAAGCGATTCGGAAGGCGCTGACCTCGGACAAAGTGTTCGACGTGATCGGGGCCCAGTTCGAGGGGATGTCGCTGCGGGATTTGATGATCCGGGCGGTGGTGGAAGACAACGCCGATGAACTGGCGGACCAGATTGACCGGGGCCTGACCAAAGAGAAGGTTCGGGAAACCATCCGCACCGTGGAGCGACGGTATCCGCGCACCGGTGATGTGGCCACCCACCTGGTCGAGCAACGGCTCCAGTTGGAGAAAGAGGACTTGCGCCGGCTGCTGCCGGGTTATGTGCGGCGGTTCCTGGAAAAGGCATGCCCGCTGATGGCGCTACGCCTCGACGGTGACCTGGACACCACCTTCAAGATTGCCGGCCAACAGCGAGGGGCTACGGATTGGCTGCTGCCGATGCTGGAAACCTACCCGGAAGTGGCGCGGGGGCTGTTCACGGTGCTGAAGCCGAAAGAGGGCGAGGCCGCGGTGTTCCTGCATCCGGGCGAGCGAGTCTTTGACCGGCTCTGCTCGCTGATCAAGACGCGATTTCAGCAAGTGGCCCTGGCGGGGAGCGTCTTCATCGACCCGTGGGCGGACGCGCCTTACTTCGTGCATGTGGCGCGGGTGCAAGTGGCGCGGGCGGTGATGGGGAACGAACCAGGGAAGGCAGACCTGCCTGCCGGCAGGCAAGGCCGACGGGAACCGCTGGAATGCCGACTGGTGGCGGTGAAGCAACCGCTGACGGGGGTGTGCGTGGAAATGGCCCTGGAGCAACTGCTGCTGCTGCGGGGCGTCGAGACGGGGCCGGGCGCATTTGATTTCGCCCGGCAACAAGGGCCGATGGCGGTGGAACGGGCCACGAAATGGCTGAAGGTGGAGCTGCTGGAACCGCAAGTGGAAGGGCGCCGGAAGGAACTGAGGGGGACACTGCCGCAACGGCTGGAATTTCTGCAACGGGGGTTCGCCTATCATGAAGCGGAACTGGCGATTGAGCGGTCGCGCCGGGCGGAAAAGGCCCGGGAGGGTGACCCGCGGGCGAAGCACCTGCTGGACCGGGTGAAGGAACGGCAGCGCAACCTGGCCGCCCAGCGGGAGCGGGCGTGCGCGGAATTGATGATGGAGCCGGACATGGTCCAGGCGGAAGACCCGGTGTTCATCGCTAATGCGTTGGTGGTGCCGTCCACGGACCCGGCAGAGCGCAAGCGGCATGACCGGGAAGTGGAGAAGATCGCCATGCTCAAGGCGATTGGATTCGAGGAAGAGCATGGGCGGCTGGTGGTGGACGTGTCCGCGCCGGAAAAGGCGGTCATGCAAGGGCTGGAGGCGTGGCCGGGGTTTGACCTGCTATCGCGCCATGCCAACGGGCAGGCAGGGAACGGGAAAGCCCCCGTGCCTGCCGGCAGGCAGGGGCCGAATGCCATCGAAGTAAAGGGCCGGGCCGGCGTGGGGGAAATCGAGGTATCGGACAACGAGTGGGCGAAGGCGTGCAACCTGCGGGAGCGGTATTGGCTCTACGTGGTATTCAACTGCGCGGGGGCGCATCCGGAGTTGCATCGCATCCAGGACCCGTTTGGGAAACTGATTGCCCGGGCCAAAGGCGGGGTGGTGCTGGACGCGGCGAGCATATTGCAGACGGCGGAGAGATGAGCCCACGAAACACACGAAACACCTGGCCCCAGCCGCAACCCGTGGCTTGGACTCGGAGACATGGAGACGCGGAGACGCGGAGACACGGAGACGCGGAGACGCGGAGAAGGAAGTATGAACATACGACATTTTCGAGAACTGACCGTCTGGCAAAAGGGGATCGACTTGGCAATGGAAGGGTTCCGTTTGACGAAATCGTTCCCTCCGGAGGAACGGTTTTCCCTGGCGGACCAAGTTCGCCGCTCCTCCCGGTCCGTTCCGGCCAACATCGCCGAGGCCTGGCGAAAGCGCCGTTATCCCGCCGCCTTCGTGAGCAAGCTCAACGATGCTGAGGGCGAAGCCGCTGAAACCCAGACCCATTTGGAAATCGCGTTGCGTTGTGGCTACCTGAACCAATCCGATTTTGACCGCCTCGACGCAGGTTACGAAGAAGTCTTGTCCATGCTCACTCAAATGGCCTCCCATCCTGAACAATGGACCATCCGCCCATGAACCCACCCGGCCCGAACCCCAAGGACACGGAGACGCGGAGACGCGGAGACGCGGAGCGCTCTCTCCTCTCCGCGTCTCCGCATCTCCGCGTCTCCGCGTCTCCCTCTCCCCCCATCTCCGCGTCTTCTCCAGACACCCCGCGTCTGATCGAAGTGGCGTTTCCGCTGAAGCAGGCGTCACTGGATTCGGTGCATGAGAAGAACGTGCGCCACGGGCACATTTCTACACTCCACGTGTGGCCGGCGCGGCGACCATTGGCGGCGTGCCGGGCGGCACTGATCGCCACGCTGCTGCCGGACCCCGGTGATGCGGAAGAGCGGGCCAAGATTCTGGAGAAGCTGGGCGGGCATGTGGTGCCGACGGTGAAGAAGAAGCAGATGCCCAGCGGGAAGATCGAAGAGATCAAGGCTGAGGAAACGACGGGCGGCATCCTGCACTGGGGCCGGGAGAGCGGGCCGGACCTGGAATGGTTCCGCGAGGCCATCAGGAAGGCGTATGACGGCCGAGCGCCCAAGGTGTTGGACCCGTTCGCGGGGGGCGGAGCGATTCCGCTCGAGGCGATGCGGCTGGGGTGTGAGGCCACGGCAATTGACATCAACCCGGTAGCGTGGTTCGTCCTGAAATGCACACTGGAATATCCCCAGAAGCTGGCGGGCAAGAAAGAGCCGCTGCCGAATTTCATTTTGAAGGACCGGGAGTTCATGGAGCAGTATTTCGAGCGTGGGCTGGGGTTAAAGGGGGCATCGCTAAAGCGACGGTTGAAGCAGCACTTTGGAGAGCAGGACCAGGACGGGGAGTTTTATCAACTGAGGGAAAGCGCCACGGCATACAGCAGCGACATGCAAGCGGACTTGGCGTGGCACGTGCGGGCGTGGGGGAAGTGGGTTCTGAAGCAGGCCCGCAAGGAACTGGCACAATTCTACCCGACATACGCCACGTGGGAGCCGGTATTGGAAACCGAGAAACGAAAGGTGCCCAAGACCTGGTTGGTGGAATGGAAGAAACAACATGCGGCGGAAATCGAGGCCAAGGGATTGCGCCTTTGCCCGATGACTGAGGACGGCGAGGTGGACGGGAAGAAACTGAATGCGGAGTTCAGCGCGGAATACCTGGCGGAGCCGACAAACCCGCGGTGGGTCCCCAAACCCACGGTGGCCTATCTGTGGGCGCGAACAGTGAAAAACAAGCACCATCCCGAGACAGTGATTCCGTTACTCAAAACACGCTGGCTGTGTAAGGCGGGTGAAAAGCGGATACTGCTTTCGATGCGAGTAAAAGGCGACGGCAGTGGCGTTGAGTTCGGAATCGAGAAGGATGTGCCGAAGGTCCGCGGCAACACAGCCCAAAGACGGGAACATGATAGACGTACCGCAGCAGGGACGATGACGCGTTCGGGTGTTACCTGTCCAGTTCACGGCAACATCCTGACCATGGAGGACCTTCGGTTGGAGGGGCGGAGCGGCCGATTTGGCGCAGTGATGACAGCCGTGGTCACTGATGGGCCTCTTGGTAAGGAGTATCGCCTTCCTACTGAACTTGAAGCATTGAGGGCCGACAATGCTGTGGAGAATATCGACAGCGTGTTTTCAGACATCCCTTTCGGCGTGCCGCAAGACAAAATTGAACCTGCAAGCACGAGATCTATTTCGTGTCAGGAATATGGGCTGGATACCTTTACTGGTTTGTTCCTTCCTCGGCAGGTTCTCGCAACTGGGGTAATCATCCGGAGCATTAGGGAATGCTTCAGACTCATTAGCGACCCAGATTGGGGTGAGGCTATCAGGGGCTATTTGCTATCACTGGCATCCCATGCGGGGTGAAAATCAGTCCAGACCCCTTGGTTTTCCGAAGGATTTGACGGTGCCTCCCCCAAACGCCGTTAAGGATTTTTGCGTGATTTCCTGGGCTGATTTCTCGGTGGTT
>MWFF01000115.1 GCA_002071485.1 Verrucomicrobia bacterium ADurb.Bin006
GCTCCACACATCACGAGCAGGCAGCAAATTGTCGAGAAGCTGCTTTTCATAGAAGGCGCACGCTATTGGCCCAACAGTATTATTGGGACAAAGTCATCGGCAAACGACAAAGTCGATCTTGGCCTACGATCCGCAGGAATAGTAGGCCGCGGGGAGCCCTCGTGGCAAGCACAATCCCAACAACTTGCGCACCGAGACCTCGACCTGCACCGCCCGGCTGCCGGCGCTTTGGGCTTGCCCCATCGCTCAGACAAAGGACAAAGTGAGTTTGTCTTTACGCCAGGCGTTATGCAACGGGCTTGAGCCTCGGCGCAGAAGCAGGCTTTAAACGCCCTGGTCTTTCTCTTGCGCGAGGCCTTGCATCGCCCACTCGGTGACTTCGGCAATTTCACGCGGGCGCGCAAGGTGATGCGCGTCCCGGTGGTGCTCACGCGGGACGAATGCCAGCGACTCTTTTCGGCCCTTGAAGGGGTTCCGCGGCTGATGGCGGAGCTCATGTATGGGGCTAGTAACCCCGTAGTCAGGCAGTACGCGCCAGCAGTGGCCTATTACGCTTGAGTAGCCTTCGGCTTTGTGCCAATTTGTCTCGGAAAACCACCGTGTGTGGTTCGATTCCGACCAGGGCACCGGTTTTGCGTGGCGAGGAATGCAACTGGCTTTACGGTACGCTGTGCGCGCCGCACGACTCGATCGATGCGCGTAGATGCAGATCGACCCGTCCAACGATCTGTCCTGCGGCCGATAAGGAACGACCGGCGGTGATTCCCGAAGTCGTGCCCCAGTCAAACGAGTCGCCCCAGGGTTGGCTACCGGTACGCTGACGGACTCTGCGCCATGGTTGGCGAGCTTGTGCGGAAACAGCCCGGGAGGTCCTTGCCTACACTTGCCTACAGCAGGCGTTGCGAAACGCCGCATCATCGTGTCGTCGTTGGCAATCAGCCAACATGCGTTTGACCCTTGAAAACACTGGTCGTTCTTGCGCTTTGTCCGTTCTGCGAGAAAGTTGAGGGTTGTCTGTATTGCACATACGTCTGGACCCGGCCCTTGGTGGTGTAACTGGCGGCTTCGCCATCCTTGCTCGCGGTCAGCACGCTGTAACCCGCCAGCATGCAATCCTCCAAATCCACATGCAGACGCCCCTCCGCTCGATGTCCTTGCGTGCAGATGATGCCGCTCGATTTCCCGTCCATCTCCGGCTGGGTGAAATTCAGGACAATGAGGCGGCAGCGCACGAGCTGGACCCGGGCGCAATAGCTGGCGTACGAGAGCCCAACCGCGTTGTCGCCGAGCTTCGAGACATAGAGTGTTGTTCCTTCGCGCCCGGAATAATCCTCCGCTGTTGGGTCCCAGGATGCGGCGCCGCCTTCAGCCGCCAGGAACAGGGCGAATGCCCATCCGATGAGACCGCGCGCGGACTGGCGGCGGCGTGGTGCGAGTCGGGACACTGGCCTGTGCGGATGGAGAGTCGCGTTCATGCGCGCCAGTCACTCACACCGCGGGGAGGGATGGAAAGTCAAAACCGGTCATGCGGCGAATCCCTGGTGGCGTGCTGCCCAATAGGCCTTGAACAGGCTCTTTCGTTTGGGCAATCATCTGCGGCATGAAAAGGCGAATCCCCATTCAGGCGCAAAGCGGCACCAAGGCCGTGCTGGTTTATTATTGGGGAGCGATTCTGATGGGCTTGGCACCCGGAGCTTTCGCGGAATCTCCCGCGGGCTCTCCGGCGCGTCTTGCACGGCAGCCGGACATTCACGGCGATCTGATCGTCTTTGTTCATGGGGAGGACATCTGGACGGTTGCGTCGGCTGGGGGCGTGGCGAAGCGGATCACGTTCCACGAGGGAGAGGAGCGTTTCCCGAGATTCTCGCCTGACGGGCGCCGGATCGCGTTCACAGGCGAGTACGATGGCAATGCGGATGTGTACGTCATGAACGTCGAGGGGGGCGACATTTCGCGTGTGACCTATCACCCCGGACCCGACGAGGTTGTGGGTTGGCATCCGACGAACGGCAAAATCCTCTTTCGCTCGACGCGTGACTCCTACAGTCGCTTCACGCGCCTCTATCTGATTGCGCCGGACGGCGGCGGTCTTGAAGGGCTGCCGCTGCCCGAAGCCGGTTGGGGCAGCTTCAGCCCTGACGGATCGACGATCGCTTACACGCGCAGCGCCACCGAGGATCGGTCGTGGAAGCGCTATCGGGGGGGGCTGGCACCGGACATTTACCTATACGATTTCAACACAGGCACGGATCGGCGGCTCACAGACGGGCGTGGGACGGAGCGATTCCCCATGTGGATCGGGGAGGAGATCTACTACCAGTCTGATGCGGAGGGCCTTCTGAACCTGTGGGCGATCAACCCACGGACCGGCCTGGCGAGGCAACTCACGCACTATGCGGATTTCGAGGCCGGCCACCCTTCCGAGGGCGGGGGACTGATCGTTTACGACCGTGCTGGGAGGATCGAGGTGTTCGAGCCTGCCACGGGGCAGGCGCGCGTCCTCCCACTCGAAATCCTGGCCGAGGCTCCGGAGACCCGGCCATACGTCCGGAATGTGAAGGACTTCGTGACCCAGATTGGCATCGCGCCGGATGGCAGCCGGGCGCTGGTCATCGCCCGCGGAGAGATTTTTTCCGTGCCGCGCGACAAGGGGATTACCCGGAATCTGTCGCAGGATTCCGGATCACGGGACAAGGATGCGGCGTGGTCGCCCGACGGCCGGCACATCGCGTACTTCTCCGATCGAGCCGGCGAGTACGAACTGTGGCTCACCGACCCGCTCGGCAAGGAGCAGACCGCCCGCCTGACGACGCACGCCGACGGGTATCGGCACAGCCTGCGCTGGTCGCCGGACTCGAAGAAGATCGCCTTCTCCGATCAGACGCTGACCCTGTACTGCCTGGACGTCGAATCAAGGGAGATCGTCAAGATTGACAGAGCGGAGCATGAGGCCATGGACCTCGGGATCGACGCGAAGCCGATCTGCGATCATGCCTGGTCGGGCGACAGCCGGTTCCTGGCGTACTCGAAGATCGGGCCGGATCTCGTGTCGCGAGTTTACGTTCACTGCTTGGAAACGAAGGAGACGCGGGCGGTGACAGGCGGGCCGTTGGACAGCTTCGATCCGGTGTTTTCGGAGGATGGCCAGCGCCTTTTCTTCGTCAGCAATCGTCGCTTCGATCCAACTTATTGCGACATGGATTTCGAGCTGGTCTACAAGAAGGTGGCTGGGCTTTATGCCATCGCGCTTCGCAAAGACACGCCCGCCCTCCTTGCGCCCGAGACCGGGGATGACGCCGGGTCGCGGGACGCGGCGGACGGCAAGGGGCAGGATGAGGCGGAGGGAAAGAAAGAGGACAAGGCCGACACGCCCGGGGCGGCCAAGTTGACCATCGACTTCGATGGGATCGAGCAGCGTGTTGAGCCTTTGCCTCTGCCCGGCGGCAACTATCGCCACCTCGGCTTCGCCAAGGGCGCGCTGTTCTTTCTGGACTGTGACAAGGGGGATTTCAACCGTTTCGACATTCGCGAACCGGGCCCACGCAAGCTTCGGGCATTCGACGCGGCCAAGCGGGCGGCGCGCACGGTCATCGAGTCTGTGCACGACTACCGCATCTCCGCCGATGGAAACCGGATCGTCTGGCGGCGCGGAACCGATGTCGGCATCGTCGACTCGTCCGCGGAGAATGCCAGGGCTGAACCCCTGGATTTGTCCGGGCTGACGCTGAAGCTGGATCCCCGCGCCGAGTGGGCGCAAGTGTACCGCGAGGTTTGGCGCCATGAGCGGGACTTCTTCTATGACCCGGGCATGCACGGTTTGGACTGGCACGCGGTGGGGGAGAAGTACCGGCCGCTGATCGAGGCGGCTTCGAGCCGGGCGGAGGTGCGATGGATCATCGGCGAACTCATTGGCGAATTGGGCACTTCGCACACATACGTTTACGGGGGCGATCGGCGGCGGAAGGCCGACCGGGTGTCAGTGGGCATGTTGGCGGTCGATTGGGAAGTCGATGCCTCGGCGAATCGTTGGCGGATTCGGCGCATCCTGCGTTCGCCGGACTGGATCACGGGGGCTGTGCCGCCGCTAGCCGTGCCCGGGGTTGATGCTCGGGAGGGAGACTATCTAGTGGCTGTCGACGGCCGGGCGGTGACCGCTGGGCGCGAGGTGTATGCGGCCTTCGAGGGTTTGGCCGGCAAGCCGGTGACGCTGACGCTGTCGGACAAGCCGGGCGGAGACTCGGCCAGGGACGTGCTCGTGGTGCCGGCGGAGAGCGAGTTGAGGTTCCGGTATCTCGACTGGGTGGAAGGCAACCTGCGCAAGGTCGAGCAGGCGTCGAACGGAAGGATCGGCTATATTCATCTCCCCGATACATTCCTGAGTTCCGCGGCCATGTTCCCACTCTACTGGTACGGGCAGACCCAGAAGGAAGGGCTTGTCATCGACGGCCGGTACAACGGGGGCGGGCTTGATCCGGACGTGTTTCTTCGGCGGTTGGACGCGCCGATTTCGTTCTACTGGACGCGGCGGCATTCGACCGACTACTCGACGCCGTTGGTTGCGACGCGAGCGCATATGGCGCTGCTCACGAACCGGCAGGCAGGCTCGGGGGGCGACATGCTCCCCGCCGAGTTCCGGCTCAGGAAGATGGGTCCCATCATCGGCACACGCACCTGGGGTGGCCTGGTTGGAATCTCGATGTTCATCTCTCTCGTCGACGGCGGCGGCATCACGGCGCCGGACTATCGTGTCTACAGCACCGAGGGCAAATGGGTCATCGAGAACGAGGGCGTCGAGCCTGATATTCCGGTCGATCTCGATCCCGCGGAGATGGCTCGAGGGCACGACGCGCAGCTCATGACGGCGGTTGACTTCCTGAAGCAGAAGATGGCCGAGACGTCCCGACCCGTCCCGCCGAGACCGCCGAGTGTCCGGTGAGAACGGCTTGGGCGGCCTGGGGTGGCAGGGGTAGGACGTGGCCTATCATTGCGCCCGCCTAATCCTCGAGCTACGCTGGGCGCCATGAGTCGCGTCACGAAGCTCCTGCACACCCGGTATCGGCTGAACGATCTCGAACGAAGCGTTCAGTTTTACAAAAAGGTCCTTGGTTTGACCGAAGTCCGGCGGCACAAATCGCCGCGCGGTTCCGAGCTGGTATTCCTGAAGGCGCCCGACAGCGAGGAACTCGTCGAGTTGTGTCACTTCCCGGACAGCGGCCCGGTCGAGGTCCAACCGGACCTGACGCACCTGGCCTTCGAGGTCAGCAGCCTGAAGGAGTTTGGGCAGCATCTGGCGAAGCACGGACTCAAGTACTCGGACGGCCCGCACATGCGGGATGACGGGAGCGGCTTTGCGTTTATCGATGCGCCGGAGGGTTACGAAATCGAGTTGATGCAGAGGCCGACGCAATTCCTATTGGCTGGACAGGAAGGGAAGTCTGGCGGCTGCTAACCCGCATATTCCGCACCCCGTCGGTGCACAGGGCGATCAGGACTGCGAGTGTTTTCATGGGCCAAGTCTGGCGATTGACGGCAAAACTGCGCGCCTGGCCCGTCGAGCCAACAAGCCCAAAGTCGGCGCGTTAAACAGATGCGACGCTCCATTGGCCACGCGGGTGGCAGTTCCGGAGCAAGGCAGTGGGCGGGCCAGGAGGGCGGACCTTGGCGTGATGTGCGCCGGCCATGCTGCCCTGCGCCATCGTGGTGCCGCGTTTCTGGTGTTTGCTTTCGCAGGGGGAATTGGATTTGAATGGCCGGGGAAACCGACGATGAGCGCATACCTTTATTCTTATCTCGTGGGTGGGGTGTTTTTCGGGATTGGACTTGGCTACGCGGCCAAGCACGGCTATGTGGGATTCACCGGTCGGAAGCTCCGGAATCTGCTGATGAGCTTGGGGGTGATCCTGTTTTTTCTAGTGCTGCAGGGGTATCTGCAGTTTGCGCCGATGAGTGAGGCCCCGGCGCGCGCCTACACGGGCGGCGCTGAGGCGGTTCTGAAGGATGTGGGCCACATTCGCGGCACGCCGATCGATTACGGCATCGTGCTGGCGTACTTCTGCCTGATTCTGTTCAACGGGCTGTATTTCGGACGCCGACAGAAGACGACGAAGGACTTTTTCTTCGGAGGACAGAGGTTTGCGTGGTGGTTGATTGCGATCAGCCTGATTGCCACGACGATCGGCTCGTACAGCTTCGTCAAGTACAGCGAGATCGCGTACAAGTACGGGCTTGGAGCCTCGCAGGCCTACTGGGACGACTGGCTCTGGTTTCCGTTGCTGGCGTTCGGGTGGCTGCCGCTGCTCTACTTTTCGCGGATCGTGTCGGTGCCTGAGTACTTCGGGCGTCGCTACGGGTCGAAGGTGCGTTTGTGGGCAACTCTTTACATGCTGGTGTACCTGGTGGGTTACGTGGGGGTGAACCTGTACACGATGGGCGTGATCGTAAACATCCTGGTCGGGTGGCCGATCTCGCTGGCGGCTATGGTGGTCGCGGCAATCTCGGCCACCTACGTCACGGTCGGAGGGCAGAGCAGCGTCATCATGAACGATCTGGTCAACGGCCTGTTTCTGTTGCTGGTGGGCCTGCTGGTGATCGTGCTCGGCGCGGTCTACCTTGGCGGGTTTGACGCGCTTTGGCTGAACCTGCCGCGGGAGGCGCGGCTGGCTTTCCCCAATTTCAACGAGGATCCCGAGTTTCCCGCGGTCGGCATCTTCTGGCAGGACGCCTTTGCGAACTCGGCGATGTTCTACTTTCTGAATCAAGGGATCATCATGCGCTTCATGGCGGCCAAGTCGCTGGATGAATCCAGGAAGGCCGCCACCGTCATGGTGGTGGCTCTGATGTTCATCGGTGCCCTGGTGGTCTCTTCGGGCGGGTTGGTGGCGCGCGCTTTCACGCACGCGGGCGTTCTGCCCGAGGTTCCGGCCCGCGAGGCGTTCTTCATCGCCACCGAGTTTCTCAGCCATCCGGGCATCTTCGGTTTGATTCTGGCGGCCATGACGGCCGCGCTGATGTCAACGGTGGACACACTCATCACCGCAGTCTCCGCGGTGACAGTGAACGATGTGTATCGCCCCTATTTCCGCCCCGAAGCCACGGATCGGCAACTGCTGCGTGTTGCCCGAATTGCCGCCTTGTGCGTGACGGTCTTCGGGGTGTCGATGGTGCCCGTGTTCATGCAGTTCAAGTCGATTTACGTGGCGCACGCGGCCTTCACGGCGGCGGTGACGCCCCCGATGGTGATCGCGCTGTTGTTCGCGGTGTTCTGGCGGCGATTCACGGGCGCCGCCGCGCTCAGCACGTTGGTTGGCGGTTTGGCGCTCATGGCCCTTTCGATGCTCCTGCCGGCGGTTATTGTGCCCTTTGCTCATGGGGTCCCCGGAGGAGACACTGCCTGGGATTTCCTGGCCGGGATGCGGGAGCAACAGTTCATGCGCGCTTTCTACGGCGTTGTGATGTGCGCCGTCATCGGAGTGGCCGTGACGCTGTTCACACGACCCGAGCCGTTCGAGAAACAGCGGGGGTTGGTCTGGGGAACCATTCCCGACGCCCTGCGGCATTACCTGGGTTCGCCGGGGCGCGAGAGTCCTGTGACGCGCGCGACGGCGATGCCGGTGGCCTTGGAGGCTGAACTGCAGCACTTCGGAACGGCTGAGCTGGCGGGAGTGCGCATTTCCGCCGCGGTGGCACGCGCGTTGGACGCTCACACGGGCGATCTGCTTTACATCACTGATTCGCGATGGTGGACGGGCGGACTGCATTCCGCGCATGTGATTGTTGCGGCGGTTTCGGACGAAGGAGACCGTGCGACGGTGGCCATGGACCCGACCGCGCTCCGCAAAGTGGTCGGCAACAGGGTGGGGCGGCCCGTCCGGCTCGAGCGCCTCTATCAGAGCGAAGGGCAGGGGCAGCGATGAGATGAAGCCGGGACACCCAACCACGTCCGACGCTTCGGCGCGGTGTTCGGTTTACCGTCTTCAGGCGGCTCGTGGCCAAAATTAGAACCGCTGGCAGAATCCGGCTTGCCAGTCCGCATGGGGGGCTGGCATGCTCGGTCATGGCAACCTCACTGCATCTTTCTGAAGTGGACCGGCGGCTCTATCAGCCCGCGGATCGGTTCTTTCCTGCGCAGGGCCGCGTCGCTCTCACCTACGACGATGTTTCGTTGGCAACGCTGTATTCCGAGATTTTGCCTCGCGACACGCAGCTTCACACGACACTGGCCGAGGGACTGGCCCTTCGTCTCCCGGTGATTTCGGCCGACATGGATACCGTGACCGAAGCGCGGATGGCGATCGCCATGGCATTGAGCGGCGGATTGGGTCTGATTCACTGCAACATGTCCGAGCGCCAGCAATTGTCAGAGGTCAGCCGCGTCAAGAATCATGTTCATGGCCTGATCCAGGAACCGATCAAGGTGGCGCCCGACCAGGCGATCGGGGACGTACTGGCGATGATCGAGGAGCGCAAGTTCAATTTCAGCACATTCCCGGTCGAGGGGCCGGACGGCCGGCTTGTGGGCCTGTTGTCGGGGCACGTTGTCAAACATCGGCACGCCAAACGGAAGGTGGCCGAGGTGATGACACCGCGGGGGCAGGTGCAGACCATCCACGTGAAGGATCTCGGCGCCGATTCCATCGGCCGGGCGGATCGTTTCTTCACCGAGCATCCCGGCATTCACAAGCTGCTGGTAGTCGACGACGAAGACCGATTGCGCGGTCTGTTCACCATGAGCGATGTCGAGCGAATCATCCAGGAACGGAGCGCCCAATTCAAACCGGCGCGCGATGCTCGGTTCCGGCTTCTGTGCGGGGCGACCGTGTCCGCCGTGCGCAACGCGGCGGGGGAGTTGGATCGGGACCGGATTCTGTCTCATGTGGGCGGCCTGGTGGAACGGGGTTTGGACGTCGTGGCGGTGTCGACCGCGCACGGCCACACCAAGGGCGTCGGCGAGACCGTGCGCCTCATTCGTGACGCATTCCCCCAGCTTCCGATCATTGCGGGCAACGTGACGACCGCGGGCGGTGTCGAGTTTCTGGCCGATGCCGGCGCCAATGCCGTCAAGGTGGGCCAAGGCCCGGGGTCGATCTGCACGACCCGACTGGTGGCCGGCGTTGGCATTCCGCAACTGACGGCCCTCTACGCCGCGTCCCGCCCGGCGGAGAAGCGCGGCGTGGCGATCATCGCCGACGGCGGCATCGCGAAGTCGGGTGATTTGGTCAAGGCGCTGACGCTCGCCCACGCGGTGATCTGCGGCAGCCTGTTGGCCGGGTGTCCGGAATCGCCCGGCCAGGTCATAGAGATCGAGGGCAAGCTTTACAAGCAGTACCGGGGGATGGGGAGTCTGGCCGCCATGAAAGCCGGATCGGCCGCTCGGTACGGCCATGCGCCGGACACCACCCGGAAGATCGCCGCCGAAGGCGTCGAAGCCTTAAAGGAGGCGTCCGAGTCAGTCGACAACGTCCTCATGCAACTGGTTGGTGGAATCCAATCCGGCATGGGCTATCTTGGAGCGGCGGATCTGGGTCAGTTGCGCGCACGGGCTCGTTACGTGCGGGTCAGCCCCGCCGGACAGAAGGAAGCCGGTACGCACGATGTGGTCGCGATCAAGACAAAGGCTTAGCCCGGATGGTTCCTAGGGTCTGTGCAAGAACAAGTCCGGATTTTCAGCCTCATCCGAGAAGTTTGTGTGGGCTGGCGGAAGTTGTTGGTCCGGAATGCGCAGGAACCAGTCCGAAATCTGGCGCTCCGGTCCCTCCTGCCATGCACGTGGCCGTCCTGGCAGCACCCGGGGCCCGCCCGTGTGGCCCATGGCTGACCATCCACTCAAGTATCCTCGTAACGAAGGTGTTGTGCATGAGAAGCCGGCTCCAGGGCTTGGGGAAACCCGTGAAGAAACGCTACCCCAGACGCTCAAGGAGGTGGAGGTGGGGCGGGGTCTGGGGCAGCGCCCCAGTTGGCTCGCACGGAAGCCGTTGATCCGACGCCACACACAACCCTGTCGTGATGACC
>MWFF01000116.1 GCA_002071485.1 Verrucomicrobia bacterium ADurb.Bin006
TCCCATGGCGCGGACCCGCCCGGGCGGGCAGTTCTCGGAATTTTCGACGCACCCCGCTTAGGCGATGATTTGGGTGGAAGTTGCCGGGCCCCTCGCACGGCTGTCCGGGAGCAGAGAACTGAAACGCACATGAAACAGATCAACCAACTCGCGGGCGCCACCCTCGCGGCAGCGACCCTGTTCCTCGGCACCCCGGCCCACGGGGCGCTCAACCTCAACGTCAGCAACGGGGCGCTCAAGAACGGCGCAACCCCTTTTGTGTTCGTGGCTTACAACACCTACGGCATGGTCGCGGAAGGCTCGATTGCCGGGATCGAACAGACGTTCGACTCGAACGCGTTCTTCGACCAGGCATCGTCCGTCGGTCGCGGTCAGAAACCCATCACGGGCGTGCGCGTCTGGCTCCAGTTCCATTGGGCCAATGCCTACACGCCCTTCAAGGGCCTGCCCAGGTCCGCCTCGGACACCAACCGGCGGAACCGATTCGACTTCACGCTCAACACGGCGTTCTTCGACCGGTTGGAGCGTTTTGTCGCGGCGGCCGACGCCCACAACATCGCTGTGCAACTGTGCCTGTTTGACGGTTGCGCGCTGGAAATCGACGCCGAACGGCGTCTGCGCTGGGAAAACTGCCCGTATAACCAGGTGAACAACCGGGACAGCCGGGCCATCAGCCGTCGGGCCGATTTCTTCAAGAACGCCGGGCCGCTGTGGGAGGTCAACAGGGCTTTGGTTGACCACACCCTCAGCCGCCTGGGCCGCTACGGGAACGTGATCTGGGAGATCATGAACGAGCCGGATGTCTCGGACACCGGGGCCACCGAGGATGCCGTGCTGCAGTTTCACCGGGCAGTAGCCACGCGGCTGCGAGCGGGCCTGCGCAACGCGGGCGGCAGCAAGGTGATCACCGTCAACCCGGGCCGGCGGACGCTCAAGGATTGGGCGCTGAACTCAGGCGATGTGGACATGCTGTCCGCCCACCTCGCATACGACACCGACGTGGGCACCCACAGCTTCACCCAGTACCTGGGGAAGAAGCCCTGCATCGTCTCGAATGACGGTCATAAGTCATGTTTCCCAGACATGGGGTGCGACCAAGACCCGAATCGCCAGCACGCTGGTCAAGCGCGTCCTGGCCGCCGATGGTCCGCGAGACGAAGGGCGGCTTCACCTCGAGTTTCTGGACAACGGCATGGTGCGTAACCATCGCATCCCGGACTATGACCCACGTGCTGACCGGGCGAATCGCGACGTGATGAATGCCTTGAAGAACCGATGAAGCCGTGTTTGGGCAAAGCCACGTCCGACAACGCCTCCCGGCCCGCGGAGTTCGGGGTAGAAGCCGGGGAAACGCGGAGCGGCGAAGACCGGTGGAAAAAGCCAGCCGCGAACCGCGCCAATAGACATAACTGCTCAATGTGAGCGGGGCACCTGAACGAGCCGGCGTTCAGGCGGAAACTCAGAGCCGGCGCCTAGGAAGGGACGGTCGGATGCAAGAGACAAGCAAACAGATCAGCATGGCCTGCGGGGTCCTGACCGCGATGGCCTTGATGGTGTTTACCTCATTCACAAGCACGGTGGCGGAGATCGGGAGTCCACCGCGGCCCGTCGTTCCGGGCGTGACGCTGGAAGCAGAGAGGGACTTCGCCCTCCATGACACAGGGCGTCGCGAACGCGACGGGTGGGCGTGCCCACCCCAAGACCGCAGCGGCCTGATGCCCCAACCAATAGGCGGTATTCCACTTCGCCCACAGCCGAGAGTCTGTCTGTAGCCTATCCGATTTCTTTCCGTTACACCCAACGTCGGCACTCGGTGGCGAGCGAAGGCCGCCTGCCAAGGAGTGCCAAAAACCACACCAAAGAAAGCACAACGTTATGGATTGTATCCCGGTCTGCGCAGTACGGTGTTCGCACCCCAACCCAACAGAGGAAGCTTCTCGGCGCAGCGCCACTTGTTCCGGCGCGCAACCAGATGTATCACCGCCTCGGACGCACCGGGGCAAACCGTCTCGTCTTGGAGGGCACGTGCAGGCCCTGATCCTGCCGGTTCTGGTCGCCTGGCTTGCGGCCACTCCAGTTCTCGCAGCCTCCCGCGGCGGCGCCCAAGCTGTCGTCTTCCCGAAATGGAGTTCGTCGTCGGTCAACAACCTCGTTGCCGCAGTCAACGAAGCCGCTCCCGCCGCGTTCGAGCTTGCGCAGTGCCCGTTCTTCGGCGGCTCAGACCGCTGGGGCAACACCGCCGCGTTGCTCCGCGGCGTCAACGGCAACATCCGCTTGGTCGGCACCTTCTTCCTCAGCTTCCATACGGATCATACGGGTTACGACCTCGGCCGGCGGGCGGCGAACTTGAACGCATTTCTGATCACACCCCGTCCGGACCTCGGCAACAAACCCCCGATCGATAGACTGGCCCATCTGGTCCTGTCCCCGCAACTCGAGGATGAATTCACCGACAGCGCCTGGAAGGCCAAGGCTAAGGCCATCCTCGACGAGCTGGACGAGACGAAGGTCCTGCGCTCGGGCAAGCTCAGTCTTCGCCGCAGCGTTTACCGGTACGCATCCAACCTTTCCAGCCTCGAGTACCACCGTGGCGGCAACCGCTACGTGTTTTCGGTGCGCGTGGAACGACACGGCGTCGGCATGGTTCCGGCCGACGGGAGCTGGAGCAACGACGGCGATTTCGTCTACAGCACGCTCAAACTCAACGGCGTGAGCGAGGACGGCGCGTCCGTAGTTGACAAGAACAACTCCGGCCTCCGCAGGATGGCGTTGGCCAGTTTCGTGTCCAAAGCGAGATCGCAAAGGGGGACCACCACCCTGTGGCGGCCCGCCTACAACGTCTGGCGGCGCGAGACCGCAAACGCCAAGGTGCGCTGGGTCCGCGATGAGAAGTTGCCGAAACCATGGGATCGTGTCGACAGCAAGACGACCTTCGACGAGCGGGAGAAGCGAGTGCTTAAGGACTTCCTCAACGGCCTCAACTAGAGAACCAGCACCCCCTACTAAACCTTCGTATGAAAACGGTCATCTTGGCGGTCTCAGTCCTCACCGGATCGGCTTGCGCTTCGGAACCGAGCCTCAACGACTTCTGGGAGGGAAAGGCCCGTTTTGCTGTCTCGAGCGAATCGCTGGACACCGATACGCGCAGCAGGCTCCACTTCCTCTCGGACGTCAAGCAGTCCGACGGGCGCTACTTCGTCTACTACATCCGGAACAAAGACCGGATGGGCACCGGTCTTGCCTACACACGCGACTGGAAGTCCTTCACCGACGCAGGCACCGTCCTGTGCCCGGGCGCGGCAGGTGCCTGGGACGCCAGGATGTCAGCGTTTGCCGACGTTTGGAAGGACGGGGCCGCGTACCACCTTGTGTACGAAGGCGCCAGCTACTCGTCCGCTTACCCTGGCGACGTGGGTTACGCGACCAGTAGAGACGGCGTTCTTTGGACCAAACAGGGGATCATCCTGAAACACTCCGGAGGCTGGGAATCCGCGAACAATGGCACTCCCTCGTTGTTCAAGGTTGGCACCGTCTGGTACCTCTTCTATCACGGTTTCGATGGAACCGATTGCCGCGTCTTCGCCGCAAGCGGCACGTCCCTGAAGTCTCTGAAGCGGCTGAACGGCGGTCGGCCCGTGGTGAACACCAGTGCCTCGGGCTGGGACTCGGGTACCGTCGGCAAACGGTCCGTCATCCAGGAAGGCGACTTTTACTGGATGGTCTACGAGGGGTCGACCGACCAACCTTATCCCTCCGCCAAGTGGTCTTCAGGCCTTGCTCGGTCGCGCGATCTGGTCAATTGGGAGAAGTGGCGCGGCACCGGCGGCCCCGTTCTGCCTCAGACTTCGACCGGCATGGGCTTTGACGGCCCCGAGTGGGTACGGACACCCGACGGCAAACTGAACATCTTCTTCCGCAAGCCGGACAACGTGACGGGCCGAGCCACTCTGGTGTGGAATACGACGCCAGCGCAGGAATGGCTTTTCCAGGCCGAGACCCAATTGAGCCATCAGATCGGACGCCGCGACGCCGATGGCTGGTCGGCTGCCACCGCACTAGATCGGTCGGGCTATCTCAGCTATGGTCCTTACATTACCACCATCACACCTGGCGCGCGCAGCGCCACGTGGCGCCTACTGATCGACAACAACACCGCCAACAGAGGCAGTGACACCGTGGCAACGATCGAGGTCTACAACGCCAACGCCAATCGAGCGCTCGCGTCGAAGTCCCTGTTGCGGCGGGATTTCGCCCAGGCCAACGCGTATCAGCTCTTCACCCTCACCTTCAATGCGCAAGCGGGCCAGAGGCTCGAGTTCCGCGTTCACTGGAAAGACCGCGCCTACATCCGGCAGGACTACGTTCGCGTTCGCTGAGAATCCGCCTGTTTGCCCCTATGCACCCACCTCTCGTAGCCGCTGAGGCGCAGTCCACACCGATTCGGACGGCCATCCCGCCGAACCGCGCCTACCGGAATCGGCGGCTACGCCTGGCTCGTGCACACAAATCATTCGTACAAACACCTGGAGGCCCCTGATGAAGAACAGATCTGTTATTGCGATTGTGAGCGTTACCGTGCTCACCCTCGGAATCGGTTGCCTGCTGCTGCACCGACCGACGGGATACCGTCCCGGCGGGGCTTCGGCGCAGGCCGACACACCAGAGACCCCGGTCCAGTCAACGTCGGCGCCCGTTCCAAAGGACAATGACGGCCCGCTGGAGCGCCCAACATCAATTGCGTTGATACCGGAAGCCCTGCCGGCGGTACTGCCGCCTGAGCAGCAGGACTCCCCTCCAGTCAGCACCGCCAACCTATCTCCTACTGCCGAGGAACTCCTGGGCGATGCGGTTCGTTCGCTGGGTTTGGACGAGGCCGCCGTCGCTGGGTTGAGGCAGGCCGTCTCGGACGTCGTTGCCGCAGGGCGCCACTGGGCTCGCGCCGTCCGAGCGGTCACTGAGGCACCCGAGTTCAACGCGCGGGTCTTTATCTTTCCCGCGGATCCGGCAGCAGCGGCCGATTTGCGCGCGCGCTTCGCCACGGCCTTCGCATCCTACTTGCCCCATGACCAGGCCCAGGCGGCCCTCGGGGCTTGGGAGCAAGCCGCCGAGATGGACCCTTCGTTGGATGCCTTCCAGCATCATCGGACAATCGCCATCGTGCCCAGCGACGAAGGCAGCGGTTGGCAAGTCCTCGATCACACCTTCACCGACACCGGGGATCTGGTGGCCGCCCACACGGTCTTCCTCGGATTGGCCGAAGATGACCGACTCGTGTGGCCTGACGAATACTCGACACTACTTTCGGAGTAGTACCGGGGGAGGGTTGGCCTCCGTCCAACAGCCTCCCGGTTCAGCAGCGGCGCGGCTCTTCGCATAGCTCCGCGAGAATGCCGCGTTGTGGTGTGCAGCCGAAGCGGCAGTAAGCTCGGCAGGCTGGGAGATACTCCACACCGCCCGCTCCCCCCGGCGCTTTCTCGCCTGCACGTCAGGGCGATGCAGGCTCACGGACAAGATGACGCAAGATGGCTTGCTTTCGATGCTTGGACTTGCTGGCCCAGTGCCAGGCCTGTCGGGTCCTGGACAACGGCATGGTGCGCAACCATCGCACCCCAGACTACGACCCACGTACTGACCGGGCGAACCGCGAAGTGATGAACTCGCTGAAGAACCGATGAAGCCGTGTTTGGGGAAAGCCACGTCCGACAACGCCTCCCGGCCCGCGGAGTTCGGCGCAGAAGCCGGGGAAACGCGGAGCGGCGAAGATCGGTGGAAAAAGCCGGCCGCGAACCGCGCCAATAGACATAACTGCTCAATGCGAGCGGGGCACCCGAACGAGCCGGCGTCCAGGCGAAGACCCTGAACCGGCCCCAGGAAAGGACTGACACATGAAAGAGAAAAGTAAGCACATCAGCATGGGCCTCGCGGTCCTGACCGCGATGGCATTGATCGTGACCACCCCATTCACAAGTACGGCGGCAGACCTCGGAAGCCCCCCACGGCCCATGATCCCTGGCGTGACGCTGGAAGCGGAGATGGACTTCGCCTTCCATGACACGGGGCGTCGCGAACGCGACGGGTGGGCGTGCCTGCCCCACGAGGGCCTTCGAGGTTCATAGTGGGTAGAGGTTGAGCTTTCCGCAGAAGAACAGGATGCGAATGCGGTAGTTCTGAAAGCTGCGGAAGCCGCGTGCGGCGGCTTTGATGCTCTGGATTTTCGAGTTCAGCCCTTCGGTGACCGCATTGGTGATGCGATGCTTCAAATACGTCAGCAAGTTTTCCAGGTGCCGCTTAATCATCTGGGCCACTTCCACCACCGGCTTGAGCCGGCTGTGGCTCACCCAGCCATACCACTGCTTGAAGAATCTGCGCGCCCAGCCTTCTTCCTGATACCCCCAGAACTTGCTAAAGAGCTCCTTGGCCGCCCAGGCGCGCGCCACTTTCAACTCCAAATCTTTGAGCGCGCTAAATTCCTCCCGTTGCTCTTGACTGAAATTCTGCGGGTTATACAGCCAAAGTTGCCGAGTGCCTTTGAGCGTCTCATCGCCTCGGGCCATTAGCTCTTTGTGCTCCTGCCGCCGCACCTTGTCAACCGCCTCACCCAGGTATT
>MWFF01000117.1 GCA_002071485.1 Verrucomicrobia bacterium ADurb.Bin006
TCTGGAGGTCACCAAGGAAGAGCTTCGGGTGACACTCCGCCCCCAGAGCTCACCGCATCGTAGCCGAGCGATCGCCGCCCTCTGCGAGCAACTCAACGCACTCAACACCGCGTTCCCGGGCTCCCGCCTGCGTCTGCACTATGCCATCCAAACCCCGTCCTGAGAAGAAAAGCGGACATTTCTTGAAGGCCCTATGTCAGGAGTTCTGGATTCCTCTTGAGCCTCCGGCTTCGCGGTGGCAAAAAGCAATGAGAAATGCAGGCTAGTTGCCGCTGGATTTTCAGCCCAGCCCTGATTAGGGTCGCCCCCCAATGAAAACGCTTCGGTCCCCTCTGGCGCAAATGCTCGTGCTCTGCGCCCTGATTTCGAGTTCCGCATCGGCGGCTGAGTCCGCCAAGGACACCTGGGATTCCCTCTTCAACGGCAAAGACCTTTCGGGCTGGGTCGGTGTCAACGACACCAAGTTCGACGTGGTCGAGGGCAACCTGCGGCTCGTGGGCGGCATGGGATGGCTTCGCACCGAAAAGCAGTACCGCGATTTCGTTCTCGAATTCGAGTGGCGCGCCCTCGTGCCCCAGTACGACAGCGGCATCTTCATCCGCGCCGGGCTCGAAGGCAAACCGTGGCCGAAGGATGGCTGGCAGGTGAACTTGCGATACGATGCCCTGGGCGGGCTGGTGAAGGGGACGCGCCCGGTCGTACCGTCGGAGACACCCAGGCTTCCGCTCAATCAGTGGGTCAAGTTCCGTATCGAAGTGAAGGGGAAACAGATCACGCTCGATGTCGACGGCGAGCGGGCCTGGGCAAGCGATGCTCTCGATGCAATCGAGGGTTACCTCGGCATCCAGGCGGAAGAGAAAGCGTTCGATTTCCGTAACATTCGAATTCGACCCCTGGCCCCGGCCAAGCCGTAACCCGCTCCGCGGCGTCAGTCCCGCAACCCCGGGCATCAGAACAGATGAGGTCTTGTGCAGTGCCCGGGCTGGTCCGCGCCCTCCGGACGTGCGGCCTTCTCGCCGCCGACCTGCCGCCCGCCTTCGCCGAGGACCCGCTGGTGCGGCTCGAACACACCTGTTTCCAGACCGGTCAGGGCTGGAGCTCGAACGGCAATCTGAGATCGGACACCAATGGCGCGCGTCGAAACTAAAGTACTTCCTCTATCGCCGGGCGCTCCAGCAGGTTTTCGACTACGTCCAGGATTGGAATCGCCGAACAGGCAAGCGAGTCCGCTGCTACATCCCGTCCTACAGCCTGCTCAACTACGCCCACTGGCGGATCGTGAGCCCGGAGTCGAGTCCGGGCCGGCTTAACGGTTGCGACGACTACATCGCCCAGGTCTGGACCGGCACGTCGCGCACCCCGAATCTCTTTCGCGGCAAGCTCAAAGAACGCACCTTCGAGACCGCCTTCTTCGAATACGGCTCGATGCAGAACCTCGTTCGCTCGACGGGCCGGACGGTCTGGTATTTGAACGACCCGATCGAGGACAATCCCGATCACGACTGGGTGGATGATCGCACGAACTGGGAATCCACCCTGGTGGCCTTGTTGCTGCAGCCCGATGTCCGGCAGTACTGGATCGCGCCCTGGCCCGAGCGCGTCTTTGGCGGACGCTACCACAAGAAGGGCAATCCGCAGGAGCGCGAACCGTTCCCGCCAGCCTATGCCGCTGAGCTTCAAACGGTTTTCAACACCCTGAACGATCTCCGGCAAACCCGCGTCCGCTGGGACTGCGGCACGGAAGGGCTCGGCATTCTCGTCAGCGATTCACTCATGTTTCAGCGCGGCGCCTCCGCCGCGGATCCGAAGTGCTGGCATGTGGAAGGCGTGGCAGGCACGCCGGCGATCGTGTTGCTGCACGCCGCCAACCCGCCGAAAACCGTCACCCTCGCCGGGCAACAGTTGGATGACTGGTCTTGGAATCCGGACCAGCGCCTAATCTGGATTCGGTTCGGCAATACTTCGACCCCGCGCGAGTTGTCGATCCGGTTCTGACCGCCCCGCGCAGCGATCCCCCTGCCGGCGAGTCTCCCACGGACCTCGCCGTTGACATCGAACGCTGTGCTCAATCTCAAATGCACGGATGGTTTCTCCGTTGACGAACGAGTCGGCTTGCGGTGGATTAGTCCCATGCGTTCCTTATCGAATCCTGGATTTGTTCGTTTCCCCCAATCCCTGTCTGTCACGCTGCTGGCCCTCGTGGCGGCCCTTTGGCTGCTACCGCTCAGCGGTCTGCGCGCCGACGTCCGGCTCCCCGGGCTCTTCACCGACAACATGGTGTTGCAGCAGGGGCGTCCCCTCAGGATTTGGGGCTGGGCCGATCCGCAGGAAGCGGTGAGCGTCCAGTTCCGCAAACAGACGGTCAAGACGACCACCGACGCACACGGGCGATGGGCTGTCACGCTGCGCCCGGAGCGGGCCGGGGGGCCCGACGTGATGGTTGTGACCGGCAAGCAGCGGGTCGAGATTGGCAATGTGTTGGTAGGCGAGGTCTGGATTTGCAGCGGTCAATCGAATATGGAGTGGCCTCTCCACCGTTCGTTCGAGCCGCAAGCGGACATCGCCTCCGCTGAAAACCCCCGAATCCGCCTGTTCACTGTGCCGAAGAAGAAGGCGGTCGATCCGATCGACGACGTGCCTGCCAATTGGGCGCTGTGCTCGCCTGCCACCGTGCCCAACTTCTCGGCTGTCGGCTACTATTTCGGGCGCGCACTCGAACGGTCCCGCCAGGTGCCCGTCGGGCTGATCCACACCTCATGGGGGGGGTCGCCGGCGGAGGTCTGGATGAGCCAGGCGGCGCTCGAAGCGGACGCAGGCTACCAACGGGACATTCTGGATGCCTACACCGCGCAGAAGAGGGACTACGACCAGGACCTGGCGCGATGGGAACAGGAAAAGGTCGAGGCGGACAAGGCCGGTCGGAAGTTCGAGAAAGGCCGTCCGATAGAGCCGTGGCGCCCCGCCGAACTGTACAACGGAATGATCGCCCCCCTCGTCCCCTACGGCATCCGCGGGGCCATCTGGTATCAGGGCGAGTCCAATGCCGGCCGGGCCTGGCAGTATCGAACCTTGTTCGCCGACATGATCCGGAATTGGCGCCGCGATTGGGGGCAGGGCGATTTCACCTTCCTCGCCGTGCAACTGGCGCCATGGGACCGGAACAAGAAACGCACCCTCGAAGCGATTGCCGCTGAACCGGTCGAGAGCGATTGGGCGGAATTGCGCGAGGCCCAAATGCACGTCGCGAAGACGCTGCGCAAGGTCGGCGTCGCCGTCATCACCGATGTGGGTGACAAGGACGACATCCATCCGACCAAGAAAGTGCCCGTGGGCGAACGGTTGGCGTTGGCCGCCCGCGCAATCGCCTATCGCGAGAAGATGGACGGTCTGAGCCCTGTCTACAAGAGCGCGCGCTTCTCGGGCGGACGCGCCGTCGTCAAGTTCGACTCGGTCGGCCGCGGGCTCGAAGCACGAGGCGGCGAGCTGACTGGATTCGCGATTGCGGGACCGGACCGCCAGTTCGTGTGGGCCAAGGCGGAGATCCAAGGACGCAATAAGGTCGTTGTAAGCAGTCCGTCCGTGCCCCAGCCGACAGCCGTGCGCTATGGCTGGGCGGATTATCCGATTGTGAACCTGTTCAACCAATGCGGTCTGCCGGCCTCGCCGTTCCGCACCGACGACTTTCCGATGCTCACAGCCCCCAAGACCCCGTGACGCACAAAGGCCTCTCGGACGGTCGGCAGCCCGCCTGATGGCGGGCCGCCGGACCCGAGACACACCGCCCCATCACAAACCCGAGGACTCGCATGATCACACGTCGTTGTTTCTGCAAACGGGCGGCGACCGCCGCCGTGACGACCGCCGGCGCCGCGGTCTGCCTGCCGCGCTTGAGCGCCGTTCCGCCTCTCGATCGGAAGGGCAAATCCCAGTTGCGCCTGAGCCTGGCGGCCTACTCGTTCCGCGACTTCTTCAACGCCAAGGAGGCGGCGCGCCGAATCACCCTGGACGACTTCATCGATTTCTGCGCGGATCACGGGTGTGTGGGCACTGAGTTGACGAGCTATTACTTCCCCAAGGAATTTGCGAACGATTACCTGGTGGGGCTCAAGCGCCATGCCTTCCTCCGCGGTCTGGCGATCAGCGGCACGGCCGTGGGCAACAACTTCGCGCAGCCGGACGGCCCGGACCTTGACCGCGAAATCGCCGCCGTGAAGCGGTGGATCGATCACGCCGCCGTGATGGGCGCTCCGCACATCCGCGTGTTTGCCGGTGCCCCGAAGGGCATTGACCTTCCGACGGCGAAAAAGCAGTGCGTGCGCGCGCTCGAAGAGTGCGGCGCATACGCGGCCGACAAGGGCATCTGGCTCGGCCTCGAGAACCACGGCGGCATTGTGGCGGACGTCGCCGTCCTACTCGAGATCGTCCAGGCCGTCCAGTCCCCCTGGGTAGGTGTGAATCTCGACTCGGGCAACTTCTATGGACCGGGCGATCCCTACGCCGACATGGCGCGGCTGGCCCCCTACGCGGTGAACGTCCAGGTCAAGGTCGAGATCAACCGGGCCGGGAAGGGCAAGGAACCGACTGACCTGGCCCGTGTGATGGCCATCCTGCGGCAGGCGAACTACCAGGGCTTCGTCGCTCTCGAATACGAGTCGGCCGCCGATCCCTGGAAGGCCGTGCCCGAGTGGCTCGAACGAATGCGCGCCGCAATGGCCTAACCCGCGCACTTCTTGGCGCGGCAAAGCCGCAACCCAGTTGGGCCACAACTAACACTCAGGGCAGGCAGGGCCGGCAGGGCCCCGTCGCCGACACACGCCGTCTTCACTTGACATGGCGGGGGGACGAGCCGTCCCCACTCCGACCTTTTCGACTTCATGAATTGGCGCTGACTGACAGCCTGTGCGGCATGTTGACTTCTTCCAAAAAAAACGAAGTTGACAGAGAGTGGTACAGCGTCAGTGCACTGGGCGGCCAGACTCCGCACGAGGACTGCTATGCGGGTTAAGAAACGAATCGCGGCTCGAAGACCGGCGCCTGGCCGTGGGCGCGCAGGCCTTCCATGAACCGGCACAGACCGCGCTTCTCGTCGGGCCCAAGCTCGAAGTAGACGTGCCGGCGAAAATACTCGCGCCGGAACTCGAGGTCGAACTCGGTGCGTTGCGTGACAATGCGGGGCAAGGCAGCCACCCCCCGCGCGCCCATGTCGCGAAGGGCATCGCGCAGGGCGGGGGTGTGCGCGCCGCGTCGCAACGCCCAGCCGGCAAACACAAAGGGGAGACCCGTCCGCTCGAACCACGCCGCGCCGAGATCCCAGATGCGGTGCGGATGGGGGCGTCGGGAGAACTCGATTGCCTGATCGCCGATCAGGAGCACGGCATCCAGGTCCGCAACCATGCGGTAGTCGGGCAGCGGACGGAACGGGGGGCGCAACCCCTGCTCCGCGAGCAGGACGCGGAGCAGGTTCACGCTCGTCAACGACGCCGTGTCGCAAAACACCTGGCGCACGCTCTCGAGAGGTGAGCGATGGGCGAGAAACACGCTCTTGACTTCGCCGCGCGCGGCGATGGCCAGCCCGTCCAAAAGGTCATACCGGTCGGTGAGCAGCACCTCGGTGATGCTGACCACCGCGGCGTCGAGTTCGTCGCGGCGCAGCATGGCCGCCAGACCGGACGGTGTTTCGAAACGCACCCGCGTTTCGAAGCCCCAGGTCAACGGGACGGCATTCAGAAAGGAGACATTCCCCACCCGCAGCAGATCCACCGGCAGGGGTGATTCCGCGGCAGCTCGAGCCGGATCAGGCGCGACAGACACGCGCACATCCTACTCGATTCGTCATCGGCAAATCCAGATCGAGAATTTCAAGGCGCCGGCTTCGATGCGCCTTCGAGACTCAACCCGCCGAACGGGCGCAGATCGTAGCAGGCCATGGCAGCCCCGTTGCGGACGAGCAACCGGCCATGAGCGAGCGCCGGAACATTCCATGTCTTGCCGCTCAGGGCGGGAACCCGAGCCAGCTCGACCAGGCCCAGCGGATCCGCTCGCACCAGGATGAGCTGGCCCTCGCCGCTCAGGATGATCAAATGGCCCGACGCCAACAGCAACTGACCGTAGCCATAGCGCCCGTCGCGCCACCGCCGCTCGCCCGTGGCAAGATCGACGCAGCACAGGACGCCTTCATCGAGCCCGTAGGCGTGGTTCTGCCACACAATGGAGGGATTGAACTTGTTCTTCAGATTGCGATTCCGCCAGATCTCGGTCGCGGTCAGGCCATTGGCGCCTCGAGCGATCTCGACGAGCGCACAGCCGGCGCCGTATCCGGCGGAGATCAGGAACCGGTTCGTGCCGATGATGAGGGGGGAGCAGATGCTGTTGTCGTTCGGGACTCGCCACCGATAATCCCACAGCAGGGCGCCATCCTCGGGATTCAAGCCCGCCACCCGTGTCGCGGACGCGATCACGATCTGTTGTCTGCCCGCCAAATCCGCAAGGAGCGGAGACGCATACGCCTGTTTGTCGTCGAGGACGGACCAGATGCGCGCGCCGGTCAGCCGGTGGTAGGCGACCACCGACTTTCCCGGGGCCGCGTCTCCAGCCAGAACAATCACGCGATCGTCCACAATCAGCGGAGACGCCGCCATCCCGTGCACCAGGTTGGCCGCCCCGTTGTCGGCCAGGATATCCTTGCGCCACAGCAAGCGTCCGTTCGCCGCACCGAGACAGCACAACTCCCCGGCCGCGCCCAGGCTGTAGATCAACCCCTGATGATAGGTCGGCGTGGCGCGGGGACCCTCGCCCCCCATCCAGTGGTCGAATCGGGCCGGATAACGATGAGCCCAGAGTTCGATCCCCGTGTCGAGATCGTAGGCAACGACCGCCTCCTCGTCGCGCCGTTGCTCGATGGTGAACGCGTGGCCCTGGCCAACGACAAACGACGCGTAGCCCCCGCCGCAAGGCTGGCGCCACAGCAGAGGCGGCCCATGCGCGGGCCACTCGGTCAGGATCGGCTGCTCGGTGTAGTGCCCGTCCCGCCGCGGTCCGCGAAAATCCGTCCAATACGCCTCCGGAGCGGGCGCGGTCGGAGCGGCTTCGGCCAGCCTCGCCTCCTGGGCGGCGCGATCCGTTTCGAGTTCCAGGTAATTCGGCGCGGTCTTTCGCCGGACAAGACTCGGACCCAGGCCCCCTCGCCACTCGACCTCCACGCCGCCCAGGGCGACCAGCAGCCAGATGATGGCCACGGTGTATGGAGCCAGATAGAGAATCAGCGCCCCGGCAGCGAGCATTCTATGGCGGCGTGTCAGGTTGCGATTGGCCCAAAGCAGGACGAGACCCAAGGGCGGGAATGCCAGGGCAATCAAACGCCCGAAAAAGGGAGTCTGATACCACGGGGTATCCGGGTCGATAACTGCCCGTTCGGACCGGGCGCTGCGATCTGGTGTGTCCACGGTTTCCGGTGGCGCCGCTCATTCCAGAGCCGGCGTCAGCTTGAGCAGGTAATACAGGTCAGCTCGGCACTACGGCAAGTCAACTCGGCAGCCCAACTCCTCGCCCCCGGCCTCTCGCAGCCAAGCCAACGCCCGGAAACCGTCCATCGCCAGGTCGGGCGGATCGATGAAATTCTCCCCGAAATGCACCTGACGCTCCTCGCCCACCAGCGGCCAGGCCGCATAGAGTGCTGATAAAGTGACAAGCACCCCGTCGGGGACCTTTCACCCCGATCGGTCCGACACCTGCCAGGCACACTAGGCCCGGTGCCCTCACCGGGTGACAGAACACCGACAAGTGTCAGATGCACCGGGAGTTGCTGTGCCCGAAAACGCACACTTGCATTCTTCGGCGCATTCAGTTAACTGAAGTCAAAACAGCACAAGAGCGCATGTAACCTTGTCATGAAAAACAACCTTGATTTTGCAGCTCACCGCGGCCGATACGGCGCGCTGGCCTTCACGCTCATCGAGTTGCTGGTCGTCATCGCCATCATCGCGATCCTGGCCGGCATGCTGCTCCCGGCCCTCTCGAGGGCCAAAGACCGTGCCCAGGCGACGGCGGACATCAACAACGTCAGACAAATCCTGCTGGCGAATCAGATGTACGCCACGGACAACAGGGATCACATGGCCCACTGCACTTGGGGAGGTGTCGATGGGACCGCCAATAACGGTCCGGACGGCTGGGCGTATGCCGGTCCCAACAACGGGCGCATTCCCGGTGGACCGACCTACATGCCAAGTGCCGCAGGGAGGGACTTGAACTCGATTCAGTTCAGCAACCAGGTTGCCTTCTTCAAGGTCGGACATCTGGGGCCGTTCCTGTCCGATCATCACGTCCTGTGGTGCCCGAAGGATGTTGCCCAGCGTGGCAGCGGCCAGTTCAAGACGTGGTGGATGGCCCGGTGGGTCAAGCTCAGTTCGTATTGCTTCAACGGAACCATCGGCGGCTACGTCGGCCCAAAGGCGGGTGCAATCTCGGGTGGCCAGACCTACAAGACCACCGATTTCAGACCCACGGACATCATGCTCTGGGAACAGAACGAGACCGATGGTTTCTACTTCAACGACCTGGGCAACGCCCCAGAGACCGCAGGCGAAGTCGTCTCCCAGCGGCACGGGGGCGGCGGCAAATACAGCGGCAACGTCTCGAGGGGGGGCGGTGCCATGGTGGGCCGCGTCGGCGGCACTGCCGAGTTCATTAAGATGCAGAAATTCCTCGATTTCCTCGATGTCCGCAAATGGCCCCGGCCCAACGACGTCCTTAATGGTCCGGGCTATGGCGGACCTTAGGCTCTGTGCAAAAATCAATTCCGGTTTTGCTGGAGGGGATTTGGCTCGCTGGCCGGGCGCGATGAGGGAGCATACCCGCAACGGTCTGTGACCGAAGAGCAATCCCGCGTCCGCGTGACCATCGAGCCAAATCCCCTCAGCCCTTCGGGGCGGGGCGGCAGCGGGCCATCTGCGTCGTTCCTCAGTCGGTCGAGTATCTCAGGGGATACACTCCCTCCCTCGGGCCTTGCATCTGGCCCGGTGGCGCTCCCGCCAAAATCGGAAGTAATTTTTGCACAGACCCTAAGCTGAGGTCGGAGTCGGAGGGTCAGTCCCGCCTCTGGCGGCCGCCCAGGTGCCTGATCCCATAAGTTTTGTCACAGGGAGATGGAGCCAACTGGGGACCGAGGTCGCAAAGCGGAGTGCGCCCGTCCTTTGTATGCGTTCACCGTTGGCTGCTTTCCAGGCGGACCAGGGCCCAGAGTCCGAGCCGGGGAATTGTTACCTGGCCGTCCCGGCACTCGACGCGTGTTTCAGAGCCGTCCAGGGTGAGGAGCGTGGTCCGATCCACCCTCGTCAAACCCAATGCGGCTGCATCGAACGTCAATCGAACGTCCTCGACCGGCGTCACATCATCGAGGCTGGAATCGTAGTTGTAGTTCAACACGTGGATCACCGCCGACCCGGCGCGTGTTCGGCACAGCACACGCACCGGCTGGGCTGCATCCACTTTCGCCGCGGGCGCCACACCCTCGAGCGCATCGTTCGCCGATTCGAAGCGACGCTGGCCGGGCACAGATCGCGCCAGCCGCTGGCGATCATCCGGCAACAAGTCGCCGGTGTCGACGGTGATCAGAGCGCGACAGGCCTCGATCAGGGCTGCTCTAAAGTCGAACCGGGCGGGTGAGTAGGCGAATGACCTGTCCCGGGCGGCGACTCATTTTGGCCA
>MWFF01000118.1 GCA_002071485.1 Verrucomicrobia bacterium ADurb.Bin006
GGCGCGACCGATGCGGGGCTTGGGAGCGTTGGGGGAGTTGGCGACGATGCGGGATTTGAAGGTGAATGTCGTGGGATAGAGAAAGTGACAGGTTCTTAATTTGACAGTGGTTTGTCGAGATCATCGCACGCCTACTACGCACCAAACCACGCCAATTGACAGGCGCTATTTCCAACCTCAACAACAGCAACCCTTCAGGAATTTAAATGAAATAACCGTGGGGTGATGTCCACGGCGTGCGGATTTTGGTTTTCAAAGGGGCGCGGATGCGTTACGCAAAGGCCGTGGCCGAGCCCTCCAGAACGGGTGAGAAGCGCTTCCTCGGTATCCCTGTTGCCCGCGGGGTTGGCCGGGGAAGGCTGTTTGTCTTCCACCCCACAGCGAGCAGAACGGTGCCCCAGTACGGAATCCGTGACGGGGACGTGCCGGAGCAGACACAGAAGCTTGAACACGCCCTTCTGCGAAGTCGCGAACAGATTCATAACATCCAGAAGCGCGTGCGCGAGAACATGGGGGCCAAGGACGCCGCCATCTTCGACGCGCAGTTGCTCCTCCTGGACGATCCGGTCCTGCTCGAGGAAGTGGTCCGTTACCTGCGGCGCGAGCGCGTCAACGTCGAACACGCGTTCTCAGTGGTGTCGCATCGCTACCTGGCCGCGTTCGGCGCCATCGACGACGATTACCTGCGGGAACGGATGGTCGATATGCGGGATGTCGTCGATCGCATCCTCCACAACCTGCTCCAACGGGAAGGCCCGGTCGGACTCGCCGATCTTCGTGAGCCGAGCATCCTGGTAACGGACGACCTGACCCCCTCCCAAACCGCGCTGCTCGATCGGGGTCTCATCCTGGGCTTCGCCACCGACCAAGGCAGCCACACCTCGCACACCGCCATCCTCGCCCAGTCCCTCCAGCTCCCGGCCATCGTCGGCCTCCGCAACGCCAGCCGCCAGCTCCGGTCGGGCCAGTATGCCCTGCTCGACGGATTCAACGGCGCTTTGATCGTAGACCCCACCGACCAGACGTTGTTCGAGTACGGCCAGTTGGCGCGAAAACAACTGGCGCGTGAAGACCGATTGCGCGAATTGCGCGATCAGGCGGCCGTCACCCTCGACAACGTCGGCGTCACGCTCTCCGCCAATATCGAGCAGACGGCCGAGACCGCCGCGGTGAAGGACAAAGGCGCCGACGGCGTGGGCCTGTTCCGCACCGAATACCTGTTCCTCAACCGCGAGACGACACCCTCCGAGGAGGAGCAATACCAGGCCTATCACCGCGTCGCAACCGACCTCCATCCCAGCCCTGTCATCATCCGCACCCTCGATCTGGGCGGCGACAAGGTGCAGAGCGAACGCACACTCCCGGTCGAGATGAATCCCTTCATGGGCCTGCGCGCGATCCGCGTCTGCCTCCAGCAGCACGGCCTGTTTCGCACCCAGTTGCGCGCCATCCTCCGGGCTAGCGCCGCCGGCAACGTCAAGATGATGTACCCGATGATCTCGGGACTCGACGAGCTGAACCAGGCCAACCGACTCGTCGAACAGTGCAAGGCCGAATTGCGCCAGGAAAAGGTGCCGTTCGACCCCGACCTCGAAATCGGCGTCATGATCGAAGTGCCCGCCGCCGCCTTGATCGCCGAGACATTGGCCCGGCGGGTCAAGTTCTTCAGCATCGGCACCAACGACCTCATCCAGTACGCTCTCGCCGTCGATCGCCTCAACCCTCAGATCGCACACCTCTACCAGCCCACTCACCCGGCCGTCCTCCACCTCATCAAACGCACCATCGACGCCGCCCACCAACACGGCATCTGGACCGGCATTTGCGGCGCCATGGCCGGCGATCCCGTCCTGGTGCCGCTCCTCCTCGGTCTTGGAGCCGATGAACTCAGTGTCGCACCCTCTCTCGTGCCAGCAGTCAAATTCATCATCCGCCGCCTCAAGTCCGCCGAGGCGCGCGCCCTGGCCGACTTCGCCCTCGGCTGCGAGGACCTGAACCTCATCCTCGAACGTTGTCAGGCCCTGGCCGAAGACATCGCACCCGACCTCTTTGCCAACGATAACCCCACCGCTTAGGGTCTGTGCAAAAATTACTTCCGATTTTGGCGAGAGCGCCACCGGGCCAGATGCAAGACCCGAGGGAGGGAGTGTATCCCCTGAGATACTCGACCGACCGAGGAACGACGCAGATGGCCCGGTGCCGCCCCGCCCCGTAGGGCTGGGGGGCTTTGGCTCGCTGGCTTCGTTGCTCCTCACAGAGGTCAAGGCGATGCTCCTTCGCGCGCCTCGCCGGCGAGCCAAATCCCCTCGAGCACAAGCGGAAGTAATTTTTGCAGAGACCCTTATAGTAGGGCTTGACCGCAAGGGACGCCCGGACTATACCCAATCCGCCCGGTCAATAGCGCTGCCAAACAACCTGAACGCAAACGACTTCTATGACTAAACGCGACTTGGTCGTGAAAATCAGCGAGGAAACAGGACTGGTTCAACAACAAGTCCTCGATGTGATCCAGCGGACGCTCGACCTCATCTCGAGAGCCCTCGCCCAAAACGAGACGGTCGAATTGCGCAACTTCGGCGTCTTCGAAGTCAAAGTCCGGCGCGCGCGCGTCGGACGCAACCCCAACGCGCCGGCCAAAGACGTCCGCATTCCCCCGCGCGCCGTGGTCAAGTTCAAGGCCGGAAAGGAAATGCGCGACGAGGTCCTCAAACTCACCCCCGCCGCGACGCCCGAGTCCTGACCCTTGCCAGGCTGGCAGCGTGTTCGAACGCCTCGCCCGGAGGCCGCGTCACCTCATCCACCGATGGACCGAATTCCCGGTTTTCGCGATTTTTATCCCGAGCCGCTGCCGACGACGGATGTCTGGAGCGCCGATCTGCGCCGTTTTATCTTCGAGCGATGGGCCGATGTGGCGCGTCGCTACGGATTCCGCGAGTACGACGGCCCTCCGCTCGAACCTCTCGAACTCTACACCACCAAGAGCGGCGCGGAGATTGTCTCCCAACTCTACAACTTCATCGACAAGGGCGGACGCGAGGTGGCCATGCGTCCGGAGATGACGCCGACCCTCGCCCGCATGGCGTCGGCACAGGAGCGTCAGTACAAGAAGCCCATCAAGTGGTACGCCATCCCGCAGCTTTTCCGCTACGAGCGCCAGCAGAAAGGTCGTTTGCGCGAGCATTTCCAGTTCAACGCCGACATTGTGGGCGAGGCGGAGCCGGCCGCCGACGCCGAGCTGATAGCCCTGTTGATCGATTCGTTGCGCGCGTTGGGGCTGACGGCGTCCGACTTCGTCGTGCGGCTCAGCAGCCGCAATGCGTGGCAGGACTTCTTCAGTCGTCATTGCAGCGAGAGCTCGAGGGCCTGCGAATTCTACCAGGTCATCGACAAACTCGAGCGGGAACCGCCCGAGGTCAGCGCCGCCAAACTCGATGCGCTCGGCTTCGCACTCGACGATGTCCAGGCCTTCATCACCGCCGGCCGGCCGACTGACGAGTTGCGGTCGATCCTCGATAACCTCGCCGCGCGCGGCTTGGGCGCGTTTGTCAAGGTCGATTACGGAGTCATCCGCGGACTCGATTACTACACAGGCCCGGTCTTCGAGGCCTTCGATCTGAAGGGGGAGTTCCGGGCCATCGCCGGAGGCGGTCGCTACGACAACCTGATCAAGATCATGTCCGGCGGGCGCGTCGACCTGCCGGCGCTCGGTTTCGGGATGGGCGACGTGGTCCTGGCCGAACTCCTCAAAGCGCGCGGTCTGACGCCCGATGCTAAACCGCGCCTGGCCGCGTTTGTGGTCATCGAGAACGAGGCGCTGCGGGCGGATTCCCTCGCACTCATCCAACGGCTGCGGGACGCCAACTCGAGCGTGGACTACACATTAGTGCCCGCGCGGTCCGACAAGCAGTTCAAGCGCGCCCTTGAACTGGGCGCCCGCACGACCGTCCGGCTCGAACGTACCCCAAGCGGAGACCTGATCGCCAAGGTCAAGGACCTCGCCACCCGGATCGAACGCGCCGTCGCACCTGACGATGTGGCCGGCACCGTCGCAAACGTCGAGGATTCCCACCGTTCCATGCAGTCCGCGCACTCCGCGCAGTCCGATCTCCGGGCTGAGCTTTGACAAACAGAACCCTTACACACCATGCGCACCCTCATCCTCGGCATCGACAGCGGGACACAATCGACGAAGGCGCTCCTCCTCGACGTCGCCAAGAAGCGCGTTGTCGGCACGGGTTCCGCCCCGCACTGCCTGTTGCCGGGCCTCCCGCCAGGCGCCAAAGAACAGCGTCCGGAAACCTGGCGTGTCGCGACAACCAAGGCAATCAAGGCCGCCATGAAGGCCGCGCGGGCCAAGCCGGCCGAGGTCCGAGCCATCGGCGTGAGCGGCCAGCAGCACGGCTTCGTCCCGCTCGATGCCCAAGGACAGGTCATTCGCCCTGCCAAGCTCTGGTGTGACACGTCCACCGCCGAGGAGTGCGACGCGATCATGTCCGCGTTGGGCGGCCTCGAAGCCACGATCGGCGCGCTGGGCAACGCTGTCCTGCCCGGGTTCACAGCCTCGAAAATCCTCTGGCTCAAACGGCACGAGCCGCGCAATTTCGCGCGCTTGTCGACCATCCTGCTGCCGCACGACTACCTCAACTTCTGGCTGACCGGCCGGGCGGTCATGGAATACGGCGACGCCAGCGGGACCGCCCTGCTCGATGTCCGGACGCGTCGATGGTGCGCGAAAGCGCTCGAAGCGATCGATCCGGACCTGGTGTCCAAGCTGCCCCCTCTGCATCGGAGCGATGAACCGGCCGGCACGCTTCAGGCCTCAACGGCGAAGGCCCTGGGCCTCAACCCAGGCGTGCTCGTCAGCGCCGGCGGTGGCGACAACATGATGGGCGCCATCGGCACCGGCAATACCCGGCCCGGCGTGATCACCGCCAGCTTCGGCACGAGCGGCACCATCTATGCCTGCGCCCAGAACCCCGTGGTCGATCCCCGAGGCGAGATCGCCGCATTTTGCGACTCGACCAATCGCTGGCTGCCGCTCCTGTGCACGATGAACGTCACGGTCGCAACGGAGATGGTCCGAAACGATTTCGGCATGTCCCACGAGGCATTCGAGAAAGCGGCCGCCGCCGCCCCCGCCGGCTCCGACGGCCTGCTGCTCCTGCCTTACCTCGAAGGCGAACGCACACCCAACGTCCCCTCAGGCACGGGCGTCTTCTTCGGCGTTGCCCCGCGCACGTTCAGCGCCCCCCACTTCGCCCGCGCGGCGATCGAGGGCGTCACCCTCGGAATGAACTACGGTCTGCGCCGGCTCACGGAGCTCGGAGTCAAGCCGGCCCAGATGCGCGCCACGGGCGGCGGGGCCAACTCGAGACTCTGGCGCCAGGTCATGGCCGACGTCTTCGATGCGGAAGTGGTGACGCTCAAGGTCGGCGAAGGCGCGGCTTACGGCGCGGCTCTCCAGGCGTTCTGGTGCTGGCGCCTGCAGCGAGGCGAGAAGGTCTCGATCGCCGAGATCACCGATGCCTTCGTCGCCCTCGATCGCAAAGGGATCGCTCAGCCAAACAAGGCCCGCGTCGCGCATTATCGCGAACTGCAGGCCCTTCAGGACGAACTGTCGCGGAGCCTCCGCGGCGCGTTCGACACGCACCGCGCCCTTGTCACAGTTCGGAAACCTGTGTCCTCGTCCCGGCATTAGATTTCAGGGCCAGGGTGATTCCTCTGGAAGACCAGTGCGCAATGCGCCGAGTCAGTCGTTGAAAGCCCATCGACACCGGTCAAGGCGCCGGCAACCGGCGCCCTTATCGAACCTACGCACGGCAGACCGCGCACCATCGAGTCCCGAGCCCGTGCTGCCGCGCTCGCGTCGGCGGCTGTTCCGGCTTGTCACCGTGGTTCTCGCGCCGCTGCTGGCGCTTGCCCTCATCGAAGGAAGCCTGCGGTTGACCGGGTACGGGTATCCGACCGGTTTTTTTCGCCGTGGCATGGCCGAAGGACGAGCCGTGCTCCTCGACAACGACAAGTTCGGATGGAGGTTCTTCGGTCCCGACATCGCCCGCGCCCCGCGTCCCATCTACCTGCCTGCGATCAAGCCGCCCAAGACCGTCCGCATCTTTGTCCTGGGCGAGTCCGCCGCATTCGGCGATCCGCAGCCGGAATTCGGTCTGCCCAGAATGCTCGAAGTCCTGCTGCGCGCTCGATGGCCCGAGAGGCGGTTCGAGGTGGTCAATGCCGCCATGACGGCCATCAACTCGCACGTGCTCCTGCCCATCGCCCGGGACTGCGCCCTGGCCGACGGCGATCTCTGGATCATCTACATGGGCAACAACGAGGTCGTCGGACCGTTCGGCGGCGGAACTGTCTTCGGACCTCAAATCCCGCATCTCGCACTGATCCGCGCCAGCCTGGCTCTCAACGCGACGCGGACGGGGCAGCTCCTGGCAAGCCTGCCGCGGCTCTGGCGGGAGCATCCGCCGGATCGATCGGAGTGGCAGGGGATGAGTATGTTCATCGAGCATCAATTGCGTCAGGACGACCCCCGCATGGCTCGAGTCTATGCCCATTTCGAGCGCAATCTCGCCGACATCCTCAGGGTCGGGCGCGCCCGGGGCGTGAAGCTGGTTGTCAGCACCGTCGTCAGCAACCTCAAAGACTGTCCACCCTTCGCCTCGATGCACCGCCCGAATCTCACCGTCAACCAAACCGAAGAATGGGGGCGCCTCTACCGGCGCGGCGTGGATGCCGAGGCCCAGGGCAAACACGCCCAAGCCGTCGCCGCCTTCGATGCCGCTGGGCGCATCGACGATCAATTCGCCGAACTCCAGTTCCGCTGGGCCCGCTGCTGCCTGGCCCTGGGCAGGCAGGTCGAGGCACGACAACGTTTCGCCCTGGCACGCGATGCCGACGCCCTGCGCTTCCGCGTCGATAGCCGGATCAACGATCTCATTCGCAGAACCGCAAGGGATCGAGAGCGAGACGGTGTCTTCCTGGTGGACGCCGAGGAGTTGCTCTCCCGACACAGCCCCGAGGACCTGTTGGGGGAAGAGCTTCTGTACGAGCATGTCCACCTCAATTTTCACGGCAACTACGCACTGGCGCGAATCCTCGCCGAGCAAGTGGCGCGCGTGCTCCCGGACAGCGGCACGGGCGACACCGATCCGGGGCGGCCCTGGTTGTCGGAGACCGAGTGCGCGCGCCAACTGGCTTGGACGGATTCGAGCCGTTATGAAGCGGTGGCGTCGATGCTCCAACGCCTGAATGATCCGCCGTTCACCAGTCAGCTCGGCCACGCCGAACGCCAGCAACGCATGCGTCAGCAGATGGATGAACTCGAACCGGCTCTCAAGCCGACCGCTCTGCGCGAGGACGCCAATCGATGCCGCGCAGCCCTCCTTGAAACGCCCGACGATTGGGTCCTCCACCACACTCTCGCCCGTCTCCTGCATCGACTCGGTGACATCGAAGGCGCGGCGGAGTCGTGTCGCCAGGTGATCCGCCTGCTGCCCCATAGCAGCGAGGCCCGGGTGCAACTCGGCGTCTTGCTTACGGACCAGGGGCGCACCGACGAGGCCATCGGTCACTTCGATGCCGCGCTCGAACTGAAGCCCGGCTCGGTCCACGCGATCAACGGACGCGGACTCGCTCTGGCCGGGCAGGGCAAAGACCAAGCCGCAATCCGCGAGTATGAAAGAGCGCTCCGACTCGATCCTCGATCCGGCGAGGCCCATTTGAACCTCGGCATCGTCCTCAGTAACCAGGGGAAAATCGACGAAGCCAAGCGGCATTTCCGACTCGCACTCGAACGCAGGCTCAAAAAGGCCGAGGCCATGGTCGCTCTCGGCAAGATGTGTTTCAGCCAGGGTTGGATCAACGAGGCCATTACGAACTTCTCCGACGCGTTGCGGATCGAGCCCGGCCATGCCACCGCCCATTTCTGTCTGGGCGGGGTCCTCGCCTCCGTCGGGCAGCGAGTCGAGGCCCGGCGGCATTACGCGGAGGCCGTGCGCCTGAATCCGGACCTGGCCGAGGCCCGGCTCGGCTTGGGAATCGAACTGGGACGGCAGGGTCGTGACCGCGAGGCCATGGAGCAGTTCGCCGAGGCCGTCCGCCTCAGACCCAGCCTGACCGAGGCGCGCTTGAATCTGGGCATTGCCTTGCGTCGACAACAGCGGTTGGACGAGGCGCTGCGCCAGTTCCAGGAGGCGCTCCGACTCGATCCCACCAACGCCCTGGCACGGAGATACCTCGACAGCATTCAGCCGCCGACGCTCGATCGGCAGTGACCGGCCAGGTCGAGGAGATGGGAGATCGGAGTTCGGAGATGGGAGATCGGTGCGTCGGTGCGTCGATGCGTCGGTGCGTCGGTGCGTCGGTGCGTCGGTGCGTCGGTGCGTCGCGCGGTCCGTTTTCATGCAACGGAAGTTCCATTAAGATCTGATGCCGGAATCGTGGTTTCGGCCTTATTTTTCAAGGGGTTTACGCACGTGGTTGATTTTCTTGCGCGTGCCTACGGTCACTTGGGCTTCGGGCACCGTCGCCGGAAGCACCAACTTCAGTGCCTGGAGCAGTTGCTGCTGGCGGGCACTGGGTTCGGGCACCTGGCGCGCCACGACCTTGCCGCTGCCCGAGTGAACCAGTTCCATAACGCAGAGCTGTTCGAGTTGGCGCAAGCCTTCTTCCACCGTGACTTCCAACGACCGCCAGGCTTGCTCCAAATGACGGCGCACTTTTAAGGCCAGCATCGCCGTCAAAGCGTGGGCTTGGGTGTTGTCTGCCGTGCAGACAAACCAGGGTCGGATCTCCAGGTGCCCGGTCTTGAGGGTGCGGAAATCCCGTTCCACCAGGGCCAGGTCTTTGTAGCGGTCATGGATCGTTTGCGCGTCGGCCGCCGCCGTTTTGAGATCCGTCTCGACCACATAGCAGCCGTCCAACTGCGCGGCGGCTTGCAGCGCCGCAGCGTCGAGGGTCAAGACCAAGCGTTGTTGGCTGACGCTCAGTTTGAGCCAGTCCTGCACCTTGTAACTGGCCAGCCGGGCGGCCAAGTGTCGGTGCTGGGTGGCGACTTTGGCGCGCGGGTGCTCATCGAGGTAGGTGTTGGCTTTCTTGAGGGCGGCTTCCAGCGCCTGGCGTTTCTCTTCGCGAGCCCGTTGGACCTCGGCTTGCCGAACCGGGTTGCGGCGCAAGACAAAACGCCGCCCGTCTTCGCCGAGCACCTCGTGGACCTTCTCCTCGAACAGCTCCAGTTGGAGCACCCTCTCTGCCAGAAGCTTCTGAATCTGCGGCTTGGTGAGGGCGGTGACGAAATGAAACTGCGCCTCCTGAGCGGCCGCTTTCTGGTCGGTGCGAATCATGCCCCGGTCGCCCACCAGGGTGACGCCCGTGCAGCCAAGCTCCTTTTTGATCTTATGGACCTGCTGGTTGAAGGTTTTGAGATCGTTGGTGTTGCCGCGATAAACCTGGATCGAGACCGGCTCCCCCTGGCTGTCGGTCAAAA
>MWFF01000119.1 GCA_002071485.1 Verrucomicrobia bacterium ADurb.Bin006
GCCTGCAGCTTGAGCAGCAACGTGCGCGCCGCCATGTCCTTGAGACGTCCGGCCGCGTTGCGCCAGTTCCACACTTCACACAGGTACTGCGAGAGGGCCGTGCGATGCCAGGCCGGATGCTGCTCGATCAGAGCCTGCAACCACGCCAGATCATCGCCCGTGAGCGTGCGGCCCTGGACGCGGATCGGTTCCACTGCGCCCACGATTTACCCCAGTGGCCGTTTCGAGTCCAGCAAAAAAATGTCCAAACTCCAGCCGCGGACGTAAGTCCGCGCCCCGCGCCAAAGGAGAAATCAGCGCCGACTCGCGTTGATGGCAACGAACCGGTTCGTGGTCCTCGTGCGCATTGAACCATTGAATGTCAACGCGCCCCGCGCAGCTCCCAAGCAGGCAGCAAAAAGGGGCGGACCGAAGTCCGCCCCTGGGCAAAGGTGATGCGTGGAAACGGGCTCTTCTAGAACTTGTAAGCCACGCCCGCCATCAGACGGAAGTCGTTTTCCTTGCGATCCTCAGGGGGAAGGCTGCGGTAGACATCCTGGGCCACGACGCGCAGGGAGAGGTGGTTGGTGATGTCGGTCTCGATGCCGGCTTCGGCGGTCAGCACATAGTCCTCGTCCCAAGCATCCACGCGGGGGACATAATCGAGTGTCTGCCAGAAACGAGAGCGATCGTTGATCTGCCACGTGAACTTCTCACCGAAGCGGACCGTCCAGTAGGCCTCGTCGTCCATGTTGTGGAGTCTCTCGAACACGATGCCCGGGCCGGCTTCCCCGCTCAGGGTGATCTTATCATTCTTGATGAAGTAGTAGCCAACACCAGGGCTGAGGGCCACGCGGTAGTCAACATCGGCGATGTCGTCATGCAGCGCATCGACGCGGCCATAGCCGTAGAAGCGGTCGGAGAACAGGCGGTTGTACTGGGCGAACCCGTTGATCGACGAGGCATTGACCGAATCCTCATCTTCTCCGTAGGTCACGCCGGCGCCGAGCGAGAGTTCGTTGCGGCTCCATTTCTTCTCGCTGAGGACACTGCCGTTGACCATCAAGGTCTCGCTGTTGCCCCGCGTCAGTGCGACGCTGATGGCCGCGGAGGACTTCCAAGCCGTCGGATCCGCCAGGGGATCGGCCGCCGAGGTGATGTAACATCCGCCAGCCAGCGCACTCGCGCCGAGGACGATCCTGCATACGTTCCGTATTGTCATTTCGTTCATAATTAACTGCACTTTTCCAAGCATTCCCAGTTGTTTCCCGGTTTGGCATCCGTCGCGTTTCTGACACAATGGACACTGCTGTTTCTGATCCCGTGCGCGCTACTGGACTTTCGGGTCGATGCTCCAATCCGCGCAATGAGGCGAGGTTCGTATGGGCAAAGTCAAGGTGTGTCAAGCCCGCTTTTCGTGTTCGGGCCCGCCAGCGCCAATTCATGAAGCCGCAAAGGCCGGAGCGGGGACGGCTCGTCCCCGGCCAACGCGAGTGAAGACGGTATTTGCCGGTGACGGGGCCCTGCCTGCCCTGCGCGCCCGCGCTTCGATCCAGAAAACAAGTGAAGTCGGGCTTCGCACCTGGTAGCATCCCGCCATGGCATTCACGAAACTGGGGCTCGCAAAACAGATCGTTGAAGGCGTGCGGGCTGTGGGTTACACGGAGCCGACGCCCATTCAACTGCGGGCCATTCCACTCATCCTCGAAGGCCGGGATCTCATCGGCAGCGCCCAAACCGGCACGGGCAAGACCGCGGCCTTCGCCCTGCCCATCCTCACGCGCCTCGAGCGCCACACCCATGGCCCGCGCGTCCTGGTGCTCGAACCGACCCGCGAACTCGCCGCACAGGTCGAGACCGCGTTCCGCGGTTTCGCGCGTTTCACCGATTTGCGCATCACCGTGGTATTTGGCGGCGTGGGATACGGCGCGCAGACTTCGGCGTTACGCGGCGGTGTTGATGTCCTGGTCGCCACACCAGGGCGTCTCCTGGATCATCTCGGGCGGGGCAACTGCCGTTTGAACGGCGTGCAGTACCTCGTGCTCGACGAGGCGGACCGGATGCTCGACATGGGGTTCCTCCCCGATGTGCGCCGGATTCTCAAGCAGTGTCCGACGCAGCGCCACACATCCCTCTTCTCCGCCACGATTCCGCCTGAAATCGAGACCCTCATCCAATGGGCCATGAAGGACCCGCAGGTCGTGCAGATCGGCACCCGCCGCTCGCCCGCTGAGACCGTTTGCCATGCCATCTACCCCGTCGCCTCGAACCAGAAGTCCGAACTGCTGATCGAGTTGCTGCGCCGGCTGGATTGGGATTCGGTGATCGTGTTCTGCCGAACCAAACATGGCGCCGACCGCGCCGCCCACATCCTCAAGAACGCCCGGCATTCGGTCGCCGTCCTACATTCCAACCGCACCCAAAGCGAGCGTGAACAGGCCCTCCGCGGATTTCGCGACGGGCGCTATGACGTCCTGGTGGCCACGGACATCGCGGCGCGCGGACTGGACATCCTGAGCGTGAGTCATGTCATCAATTACGACGTCCCCCAGCACCCCGAGGATTACGTCCACCGCATTGGCCGCACCGGGCGGGCCCAGGCCCTCGGCGACGCGATCACCATCATGACCGCCGAGGACGCCATGCATGTCCACGCCATCGAGCGTTTTATCGGCCAGAGAATCCCTCGAACCAAGATCGAGAACTTCAACTACCAGTACACCGCGCTGTTTGACGAGGGCCAGGGGGGGCGTCCCGCCCTGCATGAACGGCGCGCCCGCGGCGCGCGAATCGGACGCGGCTATTTCTGCGGCCCATCCAGGCGTCGTTAGAATCCTTGACCGGTGAAACTCGTTGTAAATAAGTCAAGCTTTTGTGCTACGCTGGAGGCGGCAAGCCCGGATGTCAGACTCCGCGAAGCTTTGCGAAACATCCGGGGCTTTGGGTTTGCCTTTTGAGATGAATACGGCGACGCTTTTCCGATCTAAACGGTTAAAACACGAAATGACGAACATGAAATCCTGGTCTCACATCGCTAGACATTGCACCGTGCTCCTCGCGGCGGGCGCCGCCTTGACACTCACCACCGCGTCGAGCGCCGACGTCGAGATGGCTCCCCTGCCCATCAAACTGCCCATTCCCGCGTTCATGGGGACACCGACCGACATGCCGCTGGACGAGAATCTGGTCGAGAAGCCCTCGGAGAAACCGCGTGCGCCCTTCATGGCCCCGAAAGGGGCCGAGAACGTCGCGTTCAAGAAAAAGGTGACCAGCAGCGACAAATCGCCCATCACCGGCACGCTCGAGTTGGTGACCGACGGCGACAAGGAGGCCAACGACAACAGCTTCGTGGAACTCCATCGCAAGACTCAGTGGGTCCAGATCGATCTCGAGAAAAAACACAAAATCTACGCCATCATCGTCTGGCACGCCCACAACACCTACCAGGTCTATCACGACGTGATCGTTCAGGTCTCGGATGATCCGGATTTCACCCAGGGCGTGCAGGTCGTGTACAACAACGACCAGGACAACAGCTCCGGTCTGGGCATCGGCACGGACAAGGAGTACTTCGAGAACTACGAAGGCCGGCTGATGAACGCCAAAGGCATCGAGGGCCGCTACGTGCGCCTGTACAGCAGAGGCAGCACTTACAGCGCGCTCAACCGGTACACCGAGGTCGAGGTCTGGGCCCTGCCGGCGGAATGACCCGCGCCGCGACGCTCGGCCTGATCCTGATCGCCGCGATCGCCCTGGGTTTGCGGCTGCCCAGACTGGACGAGCGCCCGCTGCACGCCGACGAATCGGTTCACGCCATCAAGTTTCTGGGGCTGTGGGAAGGCCGGGGTTACCGCTATGACCCCGACGAGTACCACGGCCCCACTCTTTATTACGCCAGCCTCCCCTTTGCCTGGCTGAGCAGCTTCGTTCCGTCCCGGACGGCGGACGCCGACACAAATGATCAGGCCTCGCGCCTGCGCGAAGGCACGTTGCGCCTGGTCCCACTCGCGTTCGGCTTGGGATTGATCCTCCTGCTCCCGCTCCTGCGGGACGCTCTCGGCCGCGGCGGAGTGCTGGGGGCGGGCCTCTTCACCGCCCTCTCGCCGGCCTTCGTCTACTACTCCCGCTACTACATCCACGAGTTGTTGCTCGTCTTCTTCACGCTGTTGTTTGTGGCTGCCGCGTGGCGGTTCTGGAAGTCCGGGACCATTGCGTGGGCCATTGTCTCCGGCGCCGCCGTTGGCGCGATGCACGCCACCAAGGAGACCTTCGTCTTTGCGCTCGCCGCATTGGCCGGTGCCGCCGTGGCCACCGTCCTCTGGGAACGATGGATTCCGTCACCCGCGAGTACGGAGGCTGAACCGCGACGGAATTCACCATGCAGGCAGGAGAATCAGGAAGTGCAATCCGGACCTGCCCCTGGCGCGGTTCGTGCGCCCGGCGGTGAAAGCGGTGGGTTCGTGTTCGGCGAATGGCGGGACCGGGCGCGGCTTCGCCTGCGATGGCAGCCCGGTCTGGCGGCGGTGGCCGCGGCTCTCACAGCCTCGATTGTCCTGTTCACATCTTTCTTCACCAACTGGAACGGCCCGATCGACTCAGTGCGCACGTATCTGCCTTGGTTCGGACGCGCCAGCGGTCAATCGCTCCACATCCATCCCTGGAGCTTCTACTTCGAACGGCTTCTCTGGTTTCATTTCCCCAAAGGGCCGGTCTGGAGCGAGGCGCTTATTTTCCTGCTGGCCGTCGCGGGCTGGATCGCGGCCTTGTGGGGACGGAAACCCGCGGACGGCTGCGTGCGATTCCTGCGATTTGCGGGTTTCTATGCATTCGGGCTGACCGCAATTTACACCGTCATTCCTTACAAGACGCCGTGGTGCCTGGTCGGCTTTCACCACGGCTTTATCCTCCTCGCCGGGGCCGCCCTGCCAATCCTATGGAGTCTTTTGCGGAAATGGAGAGGGGGGCGTCTGGCGGTCTTTGCCGTGCTCGCCCTGGCGGCGGGACAGCTTACCGTGCAGGCGTGGCGGGGGGCGTTCCCCTATGCGACGGATCGACGCAACCCGTATGTCTATGCGCATACATCCCGCGATCTGCTGCGTCTGGTCACCACCATCCGGGACATCACGCGGTACGCCCCGCTGGGAGACGCGGATGTGATCAAGGTGATGGCGCCGGGCGGCGATTACTGGCCGCTACCGTGGTACTTGCGGCGCTACGCCAACGTCGGATGGTATTCGCAGGTGCCGGAGGATCCCTACGGGACTTTGATGGTCGTCAGTTCCAGCTTCGAGGCTGAGCTGGACGAACGTTCTGAAAAGAAGTGGCTTATGATCGGCCTGTTCGAGGATCGCCCCCGCGTCTTCTTCGAACTCTATGTCGCGTTCGACTGCTGGAAGACCTACCTCGAGCGCCGCCCCAAGCCGCCGGACGACTAGCTGGTGGTCGTCGGATAGTACTGTCCCAGGGCAACGTCATTGGCGCCGTTGTAGAAGCCGGGCGTCGTGCCCCCCTGAAACATGTAGAAGTTGACGGCGATGTCGAAGTTCAGCATCCAGTCCAGTTCCCGGGCGAGGTCGGCGGCGTAACTTCGACGGTGACTGCCGCCCCATTGGTCAAACCACCCCACCGAGAACTCGCTGCAGAAGTACGGGCCGGTCGGATTCACCTGCCCGTACTCCGCGAATACCGATGCCGCATTTCGGGCCAGCGCAACGGCATTCAGACAGCCCGGGATCGAGCCCAGTCGCACGTGCTCCGCCGATGGCCAGGTGGTCGTGAACAAGGGCACATCGAATCCGGCGGCCCGCAGTTGGTCTCGCAACCGCTCGAGGTGGCTCGGATTGCCCTCGTAGTTGCTGTACTCATTCTCGACCTGGATGAGGGTGATTGGCCCGCCCCGAGTCGCCTGGAGTCCTGCCAGTTCGCGCCCGAGCCGCTGGAAGTACCGCTCGGTGGCTTGCAGGTACGGGCCGTAGTTGGACCGCAGGTGCATGTGCGGGTCCGCCAGCAGCCAGGCCGGCAATCCGCCCAAATCCCACTCCCCGCACACGTACGGGCCCGGTCGCAGGATCACCTTCATCCCTTCTTCGCCCGCCGTCCGCACGAACGCCGCCACGTCCGCCTCGCCATCGAACCGAAACTCCCCCGGCCGCGCTTCGTGCAGGTTCCAGAACACGTACGTTGACACCGCATTGCACCCCATTGCCTTGGCCTTCTGGACGCGGTCGCGCCAGTACGCGCGAGGGATGCGGGGGTAGTGGAGTTCTCCCGAGATCAGTCGGCTGGGTAGGTGTTCAGGAGGAGCGGTGTCAATCTGCTCTGCTCCACCTGCGACACCTCGGCCAAGAGCCGACAAAGTTGTCCAGAGCAGCATGGCCCACGCGATCGAGCGCGGCAGACGCATACGGTGGGTCGCCGCCTCGGCGGTCGGTCGGAGGTCCATCACCATGGACTGGACGCCTTCACCATCAGCCAAAACCGGGTTACCCCATCTTCCTCGAAAACAGGCCAGTGAACCGTCTTGCTGCACAACGCCTACTGTTCCGGACTGACGACAGCATCAACCGCAGCTCGTGGGACGCCCTTCATAACGTCATTGGTGAATCCGCTCACCTCAGCTGATGCATAGAGAAACCTGGAATCGAAATGATTGCTCGGGGACAACGGCTCAAAAAGCAGAGACACACGCCCGTCGGAAAATTGGTAGTCGACGCGAATAAATGCGTACCTCCTCAGACCTGAAAGGTCGCTCGTGGGGTGCTTGAGATCAAATACCCCCCACCCGTGATAGTACCCACTATCATCGCCAGGCCCGAGCAATGATCGGATAGCTGATTCCAGTGTGCCCCGTGCAAAGCGTCTGTTGACCGCCGCGGCCCGCTGAGGTGCAGTTGACTCGGCCGATTCCCACACAGCGAGAAAGGCCTTCTCCCGAGAGCGCGCACTATGCATGCGCACTAGCAAGACACTCAATGAAATCAACATGACCACAGTAAGGGCATACCCACGCGTCTTCATACGTACTCCCTTGCGGCTCGTCAGGTAATGACCGCTGATCGTTTATTGTAGCGCAACCGGATGTGCAACGGGAATGCCCAACCAGCGGCATCATGCGGCAGCTATACTCACCAGGATCCGAATGGTGGCCATCCGGTCTTGCGCAAGTTCCGTCGGGCATCGGTGGCTAGCTCGCCCTCCCTAAGTCCGCTGTGACGGATCCTCGGGTTTCCTGGAGGAATACTTGTTCCCCAGCCACACCCCGATGGCCACAAAAGGAAAGCTGACCAGAGACATAACCACAGTGGCTATGGTTGCCCCTACCATCGTGAACCCAACAATCTCCACAGCCGAACCGTACTTGGCGTTAACCATGACTCCAACGACCCCGACGTTGATGATGAAAAGGACGATGAACAGGGATCTACGAACGCGTCTATACACGGCGTCTTAAGTAATGCAGCATAATCGCCGGAGAACTGGGTTTGGCCCTGCCCACTCCACGAGCTGCGCAGTGACCTCGTCGACGAGGCGCTCAAGGGTTTCGAAGTAGACATTGTGAACGCGGAGTCGACGTAAGAGTTTCCAGACTCTTTCGATGGGATTAAGTTGGGGACTGTAGGGAGGCAGGTGGTCGAGAGTGAGAGATTCGGGCACTGTCAATTGGCGATGGTAGGCAGCATTGTCGAGTATGAGTAGGTTACGGCGACACCGGTCCCGATGGCGAGCCACTTGGCGGAGGAAGGCCGCGAAGCTCTCGGCGTTGAACGGCGTCGCAAACATCGTCACCAGTTGGCCCGAGCGCAAGTTGACCGCTCCGAATAGGGCAAGCGATTTACGCGTTGGCGCGTGGGGTAAGACGGGGTCCTTGTCCTCTGGTGGAACCCACATGATGCATCGCGAGCCATGTTGTTGGAAGTGGCACTCATCGAGGCTCCACAGGGTCAGGTCGTCCCGATGCGCCAGACGGTGGAGTTTTTTTATATCGCGCTTGCGCGTCGGGGTCGGCTTGGGCAATCACCGGACGCGGCTTACGCCGACGGAAACCCAACTGCCGGAAAATGCGCTGACATTGTCGAACACCAAGCTCCAGGTCGCACTTCACGCGCAAGTGATGGGCCAGCAACTTGCCGTCCCATAGATTCTGCCCATACCCCAAGGTGCGCGGCGACTGACGCAAGACCCGTTCGAGTTGCGTCCACTGAGCTGGACCCAGGCGTGTCGGACGTCCAGGGCGTTGCCCTTCGTGCAGCCCGGCGAATCCGTCTTGGTTGAAAGCATGCACCCAGCGCTGCACGGTGACGGGGTCCTGGCCCAAGTGGTCGGCGACTTCATAGCACGTCATGCCCCGGCTGACCAAGAGCACACCGTGAAGTCGGTGGTCATAGCGCGACTCCTCCGAACGGAGGATCTCTTGTTGCACCGCAATTTGCATGACTTGGGCATCTTCGATTTGCAGTTTACGCATAGGTACTTCTGGATTGATTTTTGCCGAAAACTGGCAAAAACACCTCCAGAAGTCAAGGCGATTATGCTGCATTATTTATGTCGCTCTGTATAATTCGTTGGCTGTGCTGGTTCATAATCACTTCAAGGAGCGACCCCTTTACGACCCCTTTACCTTTTGTGCGGGACACCGGGCGGGTCACTGCGCTGCTGGCGCGTTTGTTGTTGCCAGCGAGTCGTGTGGCCAACGTCCAAATTTGCCAAGATCAACTTCGCGCCAAGCGCGCTTGCCTGTGATTCCGTAAAAACGGGCATCGCTGACGCGAACAACGCAAACCAATTCGTCGCCGACACCGCTCACGGGGAGTATACCGGGTTTGCTTACGGGAAGTTGATCAGTTGGTGGGACCGGCGAGTAGTGC
>MWFF01000120.1 GCA_002071485.1 Verrucomicrobia bacterium ADurb.Bin006
GTTCCCGGGCTCCCGCCTGCGTCTGCACTATGCCATCCAAACCCCGTCCTGAGAAGAAAAGCGGACATTTCTTGATGGCCCTATGTCAGGAGTTCTGGATTCATGAACTGGTTGAACGCAACATCCGCTACTTGGAGAGCGCCATCGTGGATGCGCAGCGTCAGGGACAGATTGACGACGGCAATCCTCGCCTGTTGGCCACCCGGGTTTATTCCACCACGCTCGGCTTTTCACTCCACGCGAAGATTCGCAACGACCTGCGATTGCTGCGAGACTTGAAGCCGGCGGTCATGGCCATCGTGAGGGCGCGCGGGGTGGCGGCCTGACATTCTATCCCGTCATGCAAAATCAACCCGCGGCAGTTTGTAGTCAAAATTTGACTGGTCAGTTAACTCGAAGCGGCGAAGAAATGTCCTGCGGATGGGTTGCTTGGCGTTGCGCCGGCCCGGCACGGTTGTGGCCGTGGCGTTGCTCTGGGTGCTGTTGACACCGTCGACCGGCTGCGCATGCCGACACCTTCGGCGCGTGAGCAGCCGTCACGAGGTTGATCTCCGCCTGCGCCGGTTTCGCGAAATATGTAAATGCTCGATCGCCTTCGACAAATGGCCTTGGCCATCCGCTGCGCGCGACAATAATTTGCGCGGGCGGATTCATCACAACCCAACCCGATGCAGCTCGAAAAACCCTCAATGAAAATGGAACCGCCCGCCGGGATCGTTCTTCCCATCCTGGCGGCCATCAGTTTTTCCCATTTGTTGAACGACGCGATTCAATCGCTGATTCCCGCCATTTATCCCATCGTCAAGGACTCGTTTCATCTGACGTTCACGCAGGTGGGGTTGATAACGCTTACCTTTCAGATGACGGCCTCGCTGCTGCAACCGGTGGTGGGCTTTTACACCGATCGAAATCCAAAGCCATTTTCGCTTGCCATCGGGATGTCCCTGACACTGACCGGCCTGGTCAGCCTCGCCTTTGCGGCGAGCTTCCCGTGGCTGCTGCTCTCGGTCGGGCTGGTTGGGCTGGGATCGGCGATCTTTCATCCGGAATCATCACGCGTCGCCTACATGGCTTCCGGCGGCCGCCATGGATTTGCCCAGGCGTTCTTCCAAGTCGGCGGCAACACCGGCACTTCCATCGGGCCGTTATGCGCGGCGTTGATTGTCGCCGGACGAGGGCAACGCAACGTGCTGTGGTTCACGCTGGCGGCCATTGTGGGCATCGCCATTTTGTTCAAAGTGGGTAAATGGTATCAGGTCCATCATCCGCGCACACTGGGCGCGAAAAAGAACGCGTTTCGCGCCCATTCGCTGGGTCGGAAAAGAGTCGCGCTTTCGCTTCTCATTTTGATCGCGTTGATTTTCTCCAAATACTTTTACCTCACGAGTCTGACGAGTTACTACACGTTCTATCTGATGCAGAAATTCCACGTCTCCGTGGCGTTTGCGCAGGTCCATTTGTTTATTTTTCTCTTTGCGGTCGCGGCGGGCACGTTGATCGGCGGGCCGGTGGGCGACCGGTTTGGACGCAAATACGTGATCTGGGTTTCCATTCTCGGCGTGGCGCCGTTCACGATTCTGCTGCCCTACGTCAATCTGTTTTGGACTTCGGTTCTGACCGTGCCCATCGGCGTGATCCTGGCGTCGGCGTTTTCCGCGATTCTGGTTTACGCGCAGGAGTTGGTTCCCGGCAAAGTGGGAATGATCGCCGGCCTGTTCTTTGGACTGGCCTTCGGGATAGCCGGCATCGGCTCAGCCGTTCTCGGAAAACTGGCCGATCGGACGAGCATTACCTACGTATTTCATGTGTGCTCCTACCTGCCGTTGATCGGCTTGTTGACCGGCTTTTTGCCCAACTTGGAAAAGCGGGTCCGTTAAGAAACTACGACGTTCCCGATTCGTGTAGAATATAGAATGACGCTTCCCGCAGGTCACTATTGACACTTCGCGCCTCCATCCGCAGCAAGGTTCGACACATGCGTCCACGATCCCATCCGCAGCCGGGCCGCGATCCACCTCAGCGTCATCGTCGTCTCCTGCCGCACCCGCCGGGCAATCCGCACCTTGCCGGGATCGCCCTTGCGCCGCGCCGCCAGGTCCGCTTCCGGCCAGCCCAGGCTCGCCAACTCCTCCTGCACCAACCGCTCCGCCTTGGCTTGCCCGTTCTCCTGCCGCTCAGCCCCGTAATGCTGCGCGCCCACTCGCTCCGATGCCTGCGCCAGCAATTCCCGCTTCAACTCGTTCGCCCCGAAAAACCATCCCCGCCGGATCGCCGCCCATTCCTCCCCGCCGCCTTCCTGCCGCCGACCTTCCTCCATCTGCCGCTCCAACTCCAGCCGCGCCGCCGGGCGGTCCTTGGGCAAGCGCATCTCCCCAAACCAGCGTTCCACCCGCAGCCAGGGCCGGCGGCGCGAGGGCGGTTTGAGGTATCCGGATCACGGCTCCAAGCGTAATCCCGCAGCCAAACCTCCGCTGCCGGCAACTGCGCCCGCACCGGATTCAGAGGCCCATACTCGCAGACCGTGCGGAAGCAGCCTGGCGACGCCGCGTCCACCAGCAACGCCTGGTAGCGCCCGCTCAACCGGTGCCCGAAGAGCTTATGCCGCCGGTGGAACCGTGCCGTGTCGGTGCCCGGAAACCACTTCCTGCCCGTGACCAGATTCTCCTTGGGCGTCTCCACCACCAAGTTGAAAGGATTCTCCATCAGGCAGAGCGCGTGAACCGGCCAAGCCGTCTGGGCGCACGCTGGGCCAAGGGTTTTGAGGAAACAGTTCCGACCACGGTCATCCCGGAGAATGGGTTCGCGCCGGTCCCCGCGATTCAGCACGTGGTAAAGCGCGCCTGCAAATTCAATCCGGAGCTTGCGAGGCAGGGCGGAACGCTGCCACCAACCACCCGTTTGTGTCAATAGTGAGGACTGACCCGAATGGCGCTTAGATAAGGCCTAAAACTTTCTTGGACAGGCGTTTGCGGCGGCGAGTATCGGGGAGCGCCTCAAAGAGGACTTGGCGGGAGACGCGCTCCATCTCGGCGACGGTCTTCCAGAGGGTGCGGGCGTTGTCCACCGCCTGCTTCAGCGCTTGGTACTGGTCGCGACTCAAAGCGACGGTGATCGTCTTTTGACCAACTTTGCGCGTCCACTGATACCCGCTACGGGGTGGAGAGAGGGTGGCGCGATCCAGGACCGAGCCCTGGCTGATGTAGCCCAGGCGGGCGAGGCTTCGCCGCAGTTGGCGATAGCGGGGAGAGAGGGGAACGGAGGCACGGGGTGTTTTCATGAGCGCCAGTTTAAGCTGGACGTCAAGCGTGACAAGTATGCATACTTGTCTATGCATACGCCCTTCTTTCCTCAGCTCCTGGCCCGCTTCGCCCCCTGTCGCCGCCGCCTCCAGCAGGTGCGCCCCACCCGCCTCTTCCAGCTCGAACATCTCTTGGTCCGCTTTCTGCCCCCCGGACTGCTGGCCCCGGCCGACGAAGGCCCCAATAGCCGCCAGCGGGTCTTCTCACGCCGCCGCACCTTCTGGGGTTTCCTCTACCAAGTCCTGCACCCCGGCTGCCCCTGCCGCAAAGTCGTCCGCCACACCCGCGCCTTCTTCAAGCTCCACCGCCTCGGCCACGTCGACCGCGGCACCAGCGCCTATTGCCAGGCCCGCCTGCGACTGCCCCTGGATACCCTCAGCCGGCTGCGCCATGCCGTTGCCGCGCGCGTCGAACAACTCCTGCCTCAGGCCCGCCAAACTTGGTTCGGCCTCCATCCCAAGGTCATTGACGGCACCACTGTCACCGCCCCCGACACGCTCAAGAACCAGCGCCTGTACCCGCAGTCCCGTTCCCAGAAGCGGGGCTGCGCGGTTTCCCCCTCCTCAAGCTGGTCGGCGTCTTCAGCCTGGCCAGTGGCGCGCTCCTGGATTACGTCAAAGGCAACAAGCACCAGCATGAACTGGCCTTGGCGCGTAAGCTCCTGGACCGATTCAAACCCAACGATTTGGCCCTCGGTGACCGAGGCTTCTGCTGCTATGTCCTGATCGCTTTGCTCTTGGGACGCAAGGTCCAGAGTCTGTTCCGCCTGCATCAGCGCCGCGCCGCCGACCTGCGGCGCGGTCGACGCCTGGGTCAAAACGACCGGCTCTTCACCTGGCGCAAGCCGCAGGTCAAACCCCGCTATCTGCCCAACACCCTTTGGAAGCGGGTGCCCGAGGAACTCTCGGTCCGGGTCCTGCGCTTCGAGCTCGCCGTGCCCGGTTTGCGCCCCGAGGCGATTACCCTGGTGACGACCTTGACCGATCCTCAGGCCTATCCCGCCACCGAGTTGGCCCGCCTCTACGCCCGGCGTTGGCGGATCGAGTTGTGGTTCCGGCACCTCAAGACCACCCTGGGAATGGAACGACTCCATTGCCTGACCCCTCGGATGTTACACAAGGAGTTAGAGATGTACTTCATCGCCTACAACCTCCTCCGTGCGCTGATGGTCGAGGCCGCCGCACTCTACGACGTGCCCGTGGAACAAATCAGTTTCAAGGGGACGGTCGACGCCACCCTCGAATACAGCCAGGCCCTGCTGCAGGCGCGCTCGCAGAAAGCGCAACGCGAGTTAGTCGCCGATTTGTTGGCGGTGATCGCCCAGGATACGGTCCCGGAACGTCCGGGGCGCTGCGAACCGCGCGCGCTCAAGCGTCGCCCCAAGCCCTATCCCCTACTGACCCGCCACCGCAGTAAGTTCAAGGAAATCCAACATCAAAACCGCTACTACAAGAACAGTCCCTATGCCGGCAAATATCGCAAGTCTGCGAGGCCTTAACTAACTGCCATTCGGGACCCCTTTATGGGCGCGCGCTTTTCTTGCGGCAGGAAAAGCGAAGACTTCAAGGTTCCAAACTGTCTCCGTCGCAGCAGTATGGTTCTCGTTGATTACCCAATAGACCTTGGGCTGCGATAACCGTTGCGACTTTTTTCAATGACATTTTCGGGTTGGCAGCCGCACCGCTTTTCGCCAACCGAATCTTTCAGAATTCTCCCTCCGAAGAATTACGGAACACCTCATCCGCCCCACACCCTGATCACGCGAGTCAACAAAGGCCGCAGCGACGGCAACACAGGTTGACGGTTGCGCGCTACAGACCGTGTTTAAGCCCGCTCCACGGGCGCTTAAAGTCCCGGCCCATGGACGACGGAAATCGTTGCTCCTTTCTGGCACGCTCACCTCGCCGTGGCTCAAAAAATCACGGCGCGATTAACCGGAAGAAGCGGCGCGGGCCGGTGAGGGAATTGGTGTAGGGACTCGTGGCGCTCGGGATGTTGGTGTACGTGCCGATAGCTTCCGGGGCCGCTTGCAAATGAAAGCCGGCATTGGTCCAGCTCAGCACCAGTTGCTGATGTTGCACCTGCCACTGCAAGGGGATGGGCGTGAGCGGCGGCGATAGAACTGCCCGAGCCAAGTAAAACGAAATCTTGTCTCCCGCCGTCGTGAAATCGCCCCCCGCATACACGTTGTTGCCTGACACCGCCAGCGCATGCACTTCATTGTTCATCCCCGCGCCCAGCGCGCTCCAACTGCTCCCATCCCATTTGGCAATGTAATTGGCTGCTACGCCGCCCGCCGTCGTGAACTGGCCCCCCGCATACAAGTCCGAGCCCGACACCGCCAGCGCAAACACCCGATAGTTCATCCCCGAACCCAGCGCGCTCCAACTGCTCCCATTCCATTTGGCTACGTAGTTGGCCGTTACGCCGCCCGCCGTCATGAAACTGCCTCCCGCATACAAGTCCGAGCCTGACACCGTCAGCGCATGCACTTCATTGTTCATCCCCGCGCCCAGCGCGCTCCAACTGCTCCCATCCCATTTGGCAATCCGATTGGCCACCACGTCGCCCACCACCGTGAAATTTCCGCCAATGTAGAGATTGCCCGAACCATCCACCACGGCGGCCTGAACATAGTTGTCCGCTCCGGGCGGTCCGCCCATGCTGATCCAGTTGGCGTCGCTGAACGTTGGGTCTATCCGGACCGGATACGTCGCCGCCGTGTCATCCACCAGAATGGCCAAACTGAGTGCGGAGTTCGGAGTCTCGAGCGCGGAGTTCGGAGTGCGGAATGCGGGGTCCGTTGTCGCCTCGGTCACTTCCATGCGGGCAGGCAGCTCCTTGCCCGTGGCGTCCGTCACGCGCAACCGGCTGTAGGCAATCTTGCGTCCCGATTCCGCCAGCACCAGTTGCGCGCCCGCCGCCGTCCGTTCCACCCGCGCCCCGCTCACCGCCAGTTCCAACCGCAGCTCACCGGCCCCCTCTCCCCAGCCCTCTCCCCACGCTGTGGGGAGAGGGTGACCGGCAGGTCGGGAGAGGGGTTTTTCCAATACTACAAAATCCTGGCGCACGCCGTCCATGCTCACCGTGTATTCCTCCACCAAGCCCGGCCGCGCATACCGCACCGTCTGATCCGCCACCGTCACCTTCCCCGTCCGCGCCAATGGTCGGGATGGTCCCGCGCCACACGATACTGCGCACCCCTCACCCCGGCCCTCTCCCCACGCCGTGGGGAGAGGGTGACCGGTAGGTCGGGTGAGCGGGCCTTCTGAGTTTCTGAGTTCCGGCTTCCCGGTCCGGCCCAGTGCCGTGGCCACCACCCGAAACCGGTCTTGGGTTTGGTTGGTCACCGTGGAGGTCAGCCACAACCCTTCCGGCGTGGCTTCGCCTTCGAGCCGCTGAAACACGCAGTTGAGTTTGACGCTCCCGTCCTGTGCCGTTACGCGCAATCCGTCACCGTGGTAATCCGCCCCCGCCTTCGCCCCAATCTGATCCCACGGAATTGAAGCGTTGGTCGGTCCATTCAGGGTTTCCGTCGCTGCAAATAGCGGCGCGGGTCCGGCGCCCGTCAGCGCCAGCAACAGCAGTGTTCCCAGCGGATACTTCCAAGAGGATGACATGGTTTTCATAAGTGGCAGGTTCAGTCAGTCTTACGGTTCAGGTGGGCTTGAAAAATAGTCTGACTCCACTCGCGCGAGATTTCACCGCCACCGCCCGGTTCGGACCATAACCCTCTGCGCCGACCCGCCTGCGGGACAGAGACGAAATCTCCGGTTGCTTTTGCAACGCCGTTCGTGGAGAACTCAATGCACATAATGACTTCCATCCCGGTCGGCTGAGGTCGGGAAAGTTCAAATAGCACATGATGAAATCAAACCAGTTCTTCTCCTCTCTTGTGATGGTCGCCCTGGCTTTATGCGCTCAGGCGGTGGCGGATGAGACCTTTACTTTGGATCGGCGTTTCGCTCCGTCGCAATGGCAGACGGCCATCTGCCTGCCCGATGACTGGCAGAAGACACTCGTCGCGAAGGATGGCGGCCTGCTCTACGATTATCCCGGTCCGGTCAAATTCGGCGGGTTTAACACCAAGCTCACTTTTGACCTCGCGGGCGGTACGAAATGGATCAAACAAGAACTTGCTTCTGCGCGTGTGCCCATCGTCCGCACCTTCAAAAAAGCCGGGACGGTTGAGATTATGGAGGAAGCGTTTGCCGTCGCACCGAGCCTTTCGGTGACGCCAAAATCCCGCACCGGCGCCTTGGCCATCGAACGGCTGGGCGCAAGTTCCAAGCTGCGCAACTGGGCCAGGCCGGCGCCGGATTACGACCCGGCGTTCCGGCACGTGGCCGTGGGTTGGAATAGTCCGGTCGAATATCGCTTTCCTGCAAAACAAGGCGAGCAGTTCACCGTCATCTTCGGTTTGTGCGAAGGCTGGCACACCAACGCAGGCCAGCGCGTGCTCGATTTGCAAGTCGAGGGTCAAACACGGCGCACGGTGGACATGATCGGCGAATACGGCCAGAACAAGCCGCAGGCGTTTGCATTCGAGACCGGGGACGAAAATGGCGACGGTTGGATCAATCTCAGCGTGGCTGCCGCCAGCAGCGCCTCCGACAGGAACGCCATCCTCAACCGGCTTTGGGTCTTCCGCGCGGGCGCTGCGCCGCCGCCCGAAGCTTTGTTGCGCGGCGGGTTGTTTCCGCAAAAGACACTGGCACAAGTGGCTTGCGGCGCGGACGCGCTGAGCCAGAATTCCCCGCGGCACGACGTGCTTCTCGTGCGCTTGCACAACTCCGGAAACGCTCCGGTAAAGATCACGCCCCGGCTCAAGATCGAGACGACGGAAGATGTCCATGCTGATTTTTCGGGCAAAGTGGTGCAGATCGGCGGGGAAACCCGGGTCTTCCTTCCCGCCGGCGGGCTGACCACCAACAGCGATGCGCTGCTTGTGCTGAAAACCATCGAGCTTCCGGCGGGCGGCTCGCGGAGCCTGGCCGTCGGTGTGGGGCGAGGCGGATCGGCGGCGTATTTTCCAAAAAATTTACGGCAAGCCACGGCCGCACGCGCGCGTGCGGCCAGGTTTTGGGAAAAGCTCGATTTGCCTTACGAGCGTTTGGTGGTTCCCGATGCGGCCGTGCAGGCGCAATTGGATTCCTGCATCCGCAACATTTATCAAGCCCGGGAAATCAAGAAAGGTCTGCCCGCGTTTCAAGTCGGGCCGACGTGCTATCGCGGGCTGTGGGTGGTGGATGGCGCCTTCCTGCTGGAGGCGGTCACCTATCTGGGCCGCATGGAGGAAGCGCGAGCCGGGGTGAAATATCTCATGAATTTTCAGCGGGACGACGGCGGCATCATGTTGATTGACGGACATTGGAAGGAAACCGGTATCGCGCTCTGGGCCGTCACGCGCCACGCGCGGCTCACGGATGACCGGGTCTGGCTGCGGGATAACTGGAATAAAGTGCGGCGCGGTTTGGCGTTCATCATCAGGATGCGTTCGATGCCGGCCCCGGGTTCGCCGAATGAAGGTTTGATTCCAGATGGTTTCAGCGATGGCGGACTCGCGGACAAGGTGCCGGAGTTCACCAATATCTATTGGACGCTGGCCGGTATGCGGGCGGCCATTGACGCTGCGTACTGGCTGGGTGAGACCACCGATGCCGAGGCCTGGCAACGCGAATACAATGATTTCCATGCAACGTTCCGCCGCGCTGCTGAACGCGCCGCGAAGACGGATTCAACCGGCCATCGCTATGTGCCCATTCGCATGGAGCGCGGCGAGGGAATTCCACCGCAGAAGGCGCAGTGGGCCTTCTGTCACGCGGTATTTCCGGGCCGTATCTTTGCGGCCGACGATCCGCTGGTCCGCGGCAACATGGCCATGCTCCGCGCGGTCGAATCGGAGGGGCTCGTGCTTGATACCGGCTGGCTCAAGCAGGGGCTTTGGACTTACTTTGGCGGCTTCTATGGCAACGCCTGGCTGTGGCTCGGTGACGGGATCAAAGCGGCGGAAGTGCTCTACGCCTTTGGCAATCACGCATCGCCGCTGCTCTGCTGGCGGGAGGAACAGCTGAGGGCCGGTCACGGTACCGAAGTGGTCGGCGACATGCCGCACAACTGGGCCAGCGCGGAGTTCATCCGGCTCACGCGCCATTGCCTGGCACTCGAACGCGGCAACGAGCTGCATCTCTTCGAAGGTTTTCCCCCGGCTTGGGCAAAACCGGGCGCCGTGACCCGAATGCAGAACATTGTCACTGAATTCGGTCCGCTCTCATTCGAGTTTCGCGTCGCGAAGGATGGTCGCAATGGCGAACTGAAATTGACGCCGCCGCGGCGCAATCCTCCGGCAAAGATCGTGTGGCATCTGGATCATTGGTCCGGCCGGAGCGGAACCATGGAATTACCAGTGCAGGAACGCGTATCGAAAAGGCTGGCTTTGCACCCGCAATAAGACGTGATGCGCTTGCGTGCGCCAGCGAGCCAAGACAACGGGCTTGCGCACGGTTGTACGCGAATCGATTGGCGGTTTTGACAAACATGGCCGCGGGCCGGGCATGGATGCCCAGCCTGTTTGCACGGTCAATTCTTTGATTGAGTTTCCGCCGCTCCTCCGGCGTCTTTGTGGCACTCATCGGGACGCGCATAATGAATAATCGAAGCGCCGCAAGCCTGCCATTGAATTTTACAGGGATGACGCCAAAACCGACGCTATGTGAGGTGGCTGTGTGTCAGACGCCAAAGTGCCGTTGCCACGGTCTGCCTCGGATAGGGTGTCCGAGGAACGGTTGAGCGGGATGACTTCCAATCATCCTTGCGGCCATGCCTCTGCCTAATCCGCTCTGAAGCCGGTCATTGCGAAGTAGCGGAAGCTTGCGGGACTTAGCCGGGATTCAGCTCCGTTACCGCTTAACCCGAAAATCTCATTAAAAAAAGTCGCAACGGTGATCTCGGCCCAATGTCTATTGGGTTGAATGAAAGAAAACCACACTGCGGCGACAGGGACAGTTTGTAACTCTGAAGTCTTCACTTTTCCAGCCGTAAAACGGCGCACCTTTACCGCCAGCTTCACCGGCGGGGAGGGGACCAGCGATGGCGGCATCGCGCTGCTGCGCCAGACCGACCGGCGCATTGGCTTGACCAAGGCGCCGGCCAAAGTGCTGCCCGATCCGCTCGATCCCGGCCGGATCAAGCATCCGCTGCTTTCGCTGATCCGCCAGCGCCTCTGCGGATTGGCCGCCGGTTACGGATCGGAAAATCTTCGCGCAGGTGTTCCGCGCCTTGGGCAGCGGCCGAACCTTCGTGAGTGCTGTCCCCGGCACGCCGATCAACCACGGGGGTAAGGGGGACTATGCCCACGCTTGGAAAATATCAGCGTTTTCAAGGCATCAAAGCCAATCCCTTTCTGCTTTGCCCCGCAAATCCGCCTCCCCCCGCTCTGATGAAATATCCGGGCTATGCGGCGGGGGGAGAGGATTCACGTTCCGGGCATTCGTGGGTTGGGGGAGGATGAACTTACGGTTGGAATAACCGATAGAAGCGGTTGCCCGCGGGCGGACTGATGATGACCGTCTTGTGCGTGCCGTCATCCACCGGAGTCGTCACCACATTGCTCCAGTTCACACTCGCCACGCTGTGGGTGTTCTGTTGCAGAATCCAGCCCGTCGAAGGCGAGGGCCACCAGACGGCCACGGTGTTGGTGGCCGTGCGGGCAATGGAAAGCAACGGCGCACCGGGCGTTTGCACCGCGGCCAACGCCCAGAATCCGCCCGTCACCGAATACGCTCCACCCGTCATGGCGGTGCTGCCGGCATCCGGCTGGCCGATGGTGCCGGTGACCGAATAGACGCCGCCGGTGCTCGTGCCGCCCCCGCCGTCTATCGTCCACCAGTCAATGGCGTAGTTCTGCGCGAACGACACACTCAGACTGAGGAGTAGAAGAGCCACGGAGATACTGAGACGCAGAGCCAGGACGGACCATTGATTGCCTGTAGCTCCAGACGCTGGCGATTCGAACCACCGCCATCCTCCATCCTCCATCTTCCATTCGCGGGTTTTCATGATCAGTTCGCGTTGAGTTTTTGGTTGATCAACTGCTCCAACCTCTCCACACGTTGCGCCAAAGTCTGATTCGCACTCTTTAGCTCCGCGTTCTCCGTTCGCAATGCGTTGGCTTCCGTCTCCAGTTTCCGATTCAACCCTTGGATGGCTGCCAGGGCCACGCCGTCCGCTTCCTGCGTGGTGATGGTTATGTCATCCGTGCCGGGGTAGAACGCCGCCTTGAAATCCTGCGCCATCGGGCCAAGATGCGGCGTGACGTTTTCCTCCTCCCACTGATAACGCCATTGCGTGATGGGCAGCGCGGCCAGTTTTTCCAGCACGTCAACGGTGTCCACCGGCGCGAAATCCTTCTTCACGTTTCTGTCGGAAATGACGGCCCACGCCGTGCCGTTGGCGGCCAGGCTCACGCCCGCCGAGGCGCCGCTGTTCGAGAACAGCCGGTAGCCGCCCGCGGCGCGGAAGGTGACGGAATTGATGGCGGCCGAAGCGATGTTGGCGGCGGTGGAATCACCCCAGACGAACGAACCGGTGTGATTCGCCTTTGCATTGCGTCCTGCCGCAAAGGCATAATTGGTGGCGCTATTCTTGTAACCGCCGGGAATGGTGGCGTAGTCACTGTTGGCCTGAATCGTGTTGTCAGAGCCGCCGCCAATGGTCGCGTAGTCAGCATTGGTCTGAATCAAGTTGTAGTAGCCGCAGCCAATGGTGGAGTAGGTGGCATTGGTCTGAATCGTGTTGTAGCACCCGCCGCCAATGGTGGAACTCGCAGCGCTGACCCGAATCGTGTTGTTGAAGCCGCCGCCTATGGTGGAGCTGTTGGCATTGGTCTGAATCGTGTTGTAGCCCCCGCCGCCAATGGTGGAGAAATAGGCGTTGGTCTGAATCGTATTCGTCCAGCCGCCGCCAATGGTGGAGTCGAAGGCGTTGTTCTGAATCGTGTTCAGGTTGCCGCCGCCTATGGTGGAGTAGTAGGCGTCGGTCTGAATCGTGTTCCGGATGCCGCCGCCGATGGTGGAGTAGTAGGCGTCGGTCTGAATGATGTTTGCGTAGCCGCCGCCAATGGTCGCGGCGAACACTTCCGATGCCACGTAGCTACCCTTCCCACCGATGATACTCGGCCGGTCGTAACTGTTCGGTTCGAACCGTAGCGCCTGCTGTCCATTAACCCGGAACTCCAATGGTTGGTTGTCCGTCGTCCCCAAAAATTGCCCCGATCTCACGCCGCTGTTCCCACTGAGTTTCCAGAGATTCGTCCCACTCACCCCGCCCACCGTCACCGCGTTCACCCCTGTCAACCCGCTCCCGTTGCCGCTGAAAACGTTCCCCGTGTTGTTGAAGATCACCGCCCCCGAATATGTCCCGCCCAACTGCCCGGAAGCCACCGTGCCGGACAATTGACTGGCCGGCAAATTGCCCGAAATCCCTTTCGCCGTGAGGGCATAAGGCGTCGGCGTCAACGCCTGTCGTGGATTCAAAGTGGTGAACGGTCCAATGCTGGTGCGCACCTCCAACTGCAACCATCGGTCCGCCCCCGGAAAGTTCGCTCCAAAATCCAATCGCAAGGTGAACAGACCATTGTTCACATCTACCACCACAGCGGCCGGGTTGTTGGCCGCCACTTGCGTCCCGCCCGTGGCGGCGGTCCAAAGCGTCGCTTGAAATTCAGCGTTGCCGTTAAAAGGCGCGCCGTTGCTGTCTAATCGTCCCTGATAGGTGAACGCCGTGCCTTGGGCCAGGGCGGTCCCCGTTGGCAGGCTGAAGGTTAGGCCCAGCGCCAGGCCGAACATAGGAAGGATGGTTTTGGTTTTCATAGGATTAGGGGTTGATTCGATTTGCTTGAAGCAAATTAACCGTCCTTAAGCTCCAAGCAACCGATAACCTGAAAAATGCACGTGTTTCGCAGCGCCTCGTGTGATGAGCGCGTGTTTGCGGGTAAAAACCGCTTGGGAACAGAGCGGGCGTTACCAGGTGGCCTACGCCTCGGTGCATCTGGCGACCGTGCGCTATCTGCTGCTCTTTGAGGCGATGCTGCGCCAGGGCCGGCTCAGCTACGGCGAAATTCGGGACCGGGAAACGGGGCGGCTGCAAGTGCTCACGTATGCGACGCTGCTCTGGCAACTGTTGCGTTCGCTCATTGAAGGCGCCCTCGATGGCCTCGTTCGCCAGTTGGGCCGCAGAGTCATCAACAAGGTCAGCTCCGGCAGTCGATCCCCCATCTCCCATCTGCGATCTCCCATCTCCGATCTCCCATCTCCGATCTCCCATCTCCGATCTCCCATCTCCGATCTCCCATCTCCGATC
>MWFF01000121.1 GCA_002071485.1 Verrucomicrobia bacterium ADurb.Bin006
GCGAACCGGAAAAACCATCCGCGTCGGGGTTGTTCGCGTGGTTCGAGTATTTCGCGGTTCACGGCCTCTGGCCAGTGCCCCGGGAATCTGACCCAAGACGGGCGGTGGCATGACACCTGGGACGCGGAGAACCGGCTGGTGAAGCTGGCGGCCGGGACTGGCGCGGGGCCGCAGATTTCGTTGCAGTTCGACTACGACCACCAAGGGCGGCGCATCCGCCAGCGGGTGTGGAACAACAAGACTTGGAGCGGCAACCCCACCAACGACGTGCGATACGTGTATGACGGCTGGAATCAGATTGCCAGCCTCAATCCGGCATCGTCCGTCCGCCAGTCTTACCTGTGGGGACTGGATTTGAGCGGGACGATGCAAGGGGCTGGCGGTGTTGGCGGGTTGCTGGCCATCACCGATGCCAGCCAGGGTTCGCACTTCTGCGCCTATGATGGCAATGGCAATGTGGCCGCCTTGGTGAAAGCGGATGGCGCCGGGCTGGCCGCTCAATACGAGTATGGCCCGTTTGGGGAACTCCTCCGCGCCACCGGCCCCATGGCCAGGGCCAATCCGTTCCGGTTCTCGATCAAATGTCAAGATGATGAAACGGACCTGCTCTACTACGGGTATCGGTATTATAAGCTTCGCCGGGGGTAAGCAGTTGCTCATGCTCGAATGACTTGCGAAAGCGTGCGCGCAACCGTCCGTCGCAAATGTTGAATGAGCGCCCGTCCGGGTACACGTCGCACAGCCGTACAAAAAAGTCCGTGTCCATCGCGTCGCTGGCGGCCCACAGTTTGGCCCGCACGCGACCGGTAACTTCCAACGGTGCCGCCAGCGGTTCGCTGGTGAACACCAGCACATCCGCCCGGCTTTCGATACTGCGTTGATCCTTCGGGCCGGCGGGGATTGTCAATTCGGGTCCGCCGAGAGTGGGGTCTTCGACGGCAGCCGTGCGGGCGCGCCAGTGGTCACGGAGGTCGCCGATGCTACGGAGTTGCCGTCGTCCAGGATGGCGACCGTCATGGCGCGCAACTGGTCGGCGAGCTCGGACAGGTTGCGCAGGGCGAGCCGGCGCTCCTCAGTCCAGCCCACGACCTGCTCCCGCCGCTATTCGTGGTCGTCCACGGGCAGGGCGATCTGGGCATGATCCAGGGCCGCGTGGATGGAGGGCACCGCCCGTGATATGGCCAAGATTGCCAAATATGGCCAGAACGGCTATTGTGCGGGGCATGATGACGCAACCACTGAACGTGAACCTGACACATGAACTCCGGCGATATGTCAAGGAACAGGTGCGGTCAGGCCGGTACCAGAACGAGAACGAAGTCGTGCGCGATGCCATTCGGCAAATGCAGCAGCGCGAGATCGAGCAGTTCGACCGCATCTTCGGCGATTACACCGGCGCCCCCCAGGGCGAGCCGACGGATGCAGATCAAGCCGCCATCAAGGCTGCCATTCAGCGTCACCGAGGCGGGAGGCAAGCCGTGCCGAGGCTATGACTACGGTCGTTGTCGACACGAACACCGTCATCAGCGCCATCTACTGGCCTCAAAGCACAGCACGGCGGTGCCTGGCGGGCTTGGCGCGGCGTTGGTATGCGGTCGCGGCTTCCGCGGAGGTGTTTGCCGAATACGAGGCCGTTGCCGCGGAGTTTCAGCCGCGTTTTCCCGCCTGCAACAGCGCCGGGGCGTTGGCTTGGCTCCGGTTGAAAGCGAAGTGGGTTGACCCCGCTCCCTTAGGCAAGCGCCGGAGCCGCGATGCGAAAGATGATCCGTTTCTTGGGTGCGCCCTCGCCGCGCGTGCTGGATTCGTGGTCACGCGGGACCATGATTTGCTCACCTTGGGCAAGCCGTTTGGCATCGAGATGATCACGCCGGCGCGCTTCCTGATGTGGCTTCAGGAGAATGGACGCCGGCAGAAATACGTCACGAACCTTCCCCGTCTACCTGTTTATCCCTATCATAGTGACACCTTTTTAAGCACGAGAACAGCGGCGGATATGGGGGGGAGGGCATGATCGAAGCCTTGGAGGAACAACGCCGCGATCCCAATATCGCCGACCTGGACTTCGAGCAACGTCTGGCGTTGCTGGTGCAACGACAGTGGCTTTGGAAATCCAATCGCACGCTGGCGAGTGGGCCAAAGCCCATCCCGAAGCGCGCACGCTGCCGCCCAAGTAAGCAAGCTCCGTTCGCCGCTCTCGGTCCTCGCGAGGTCGTCCAGTTCACCCCGCTCACTTGAGCAGATCGAGGGCGCCGCGCCTACTGCCCTTCCCCGGACGGATACGTTCCAACGGCCACCAGGGCGGAGGAGGGCGGGTTCGCGAGATCGAAGATTCGACCCGCGGTTTTCAGTGCGCGTTTGGCTCATTGCCGGCGGCTTTGCCGGACGGGAGTTCGGCCACTCTGGCTTTAAGTTCCTCGATGCTTTGTTCGAGGTCACGGTTTTGTCTTTGCAGGGTGAGGATTTCCTCCCGCAGCGCGCGCAGATCGTCGGCGGGCCGCGCGGGGGCGCGCAGGTTGGCAAGGGCGCGCTGTGCCGCATGGCGCTCGGAGTTGTCGGCGGTGCCGCGGGTGAACGGGGTCAGGGCGGGGATGGCCTTGGGATCGCCGAGTCCTCCGAGCGCCTCGATGGCCGTCCGGCGCACGTGGTCCCGACGGTCGTTGAGGTGGGCGATCAGGAACTCGCGGACGGTCTGCTTTTGCTCCTCGTGTCGGGCCAGATGGGCGAGGGTGATCAGGCCCGAGGCAAGGCCGCGAGCGGTGAACGCCGCGTGCCGGTCGCGGAGCACTTCGAGCAGGATCGGAATCGAGGCCGGGTCGTCCTGGGTGCGCAGGGCGTCAATCGCCGCATCGGCCAGCCGGTTCTCATACGACCGGGACTTGAGGAAGCGGAGCAGGGTCTCCAGGACTTGCGGGTCGGGATAGGCGCCCAGGGTGCGGATGAGGATCGCCTGGATATCGAGGTTGTTCTCCTGGTCGAGCGCGGCGCGTGTGGACTCGAGCACGGACTGGCGATAGAAGGCCTGCAGGTTCTCACGCACCTGGCGGCGAACCTGGGGATCGGGTTGGTTGGCTGAAGCCAGCAGTGCTTCGAGAACCTCGTCCGTGCGGATTGCGCCCAGAGCGCGCGCGGCTTCGAGACGGACGCCGAAGAAGGGGTCGCTTTCGAGGGCGATGCGCAATTTGGACACCGCCTCGTTGTCCTTGCGGCTTGCGAAGTGCTCGACGGCCATCAACCGGCCCAGGACGTCGTTCGTGTTGGTCAGCATCAGCGCCAGCATGGCCGGCGGGGGCTCGAACTTCACTTTCGCCAAAACCGTGGAATCCGGGTCCACCCGGACCAGCCGCGGGGCTTCGGGCAGCGCGAACGAGAAGTCCTCCGCCTTCTCTTTGACGGTGACGATGTGATTGGTGGTGAGGCCCGACGGGCAGGCGAAGCGGACGGGGAGCGGGAATTGGAACAGGAGGACCCGGTCGCTGAGGGCCTGCACCTGGCGCACGTTGAGCCTGGCCAGGCGGGCAGACTCGTCCCACGTGTAGCGGATTTCGAGTTCCGGGTAGTGCGCGTGGTAGACCCACTGGTCAAAGAAACGGTCGAACGAACGTCCTGACACATCCTCGATGGCCGCGTTGAGGTCCTCGGTCACCACCGAGCCGTACTGGTGGCGTTCGAGATAGGTCCGGATGCAGCGGCGGAACAGATCCTCGCCCAATTGGGACCGCAGCATGTGCGTCACCCAGGCGCCTTTGGGATACGCCAGGTAGCTGAACTGCTCGCCCGGATCGCCGAATTCCCGATGGACGATGGGCCGTGTGTCGTCGGAGATGGCCAGGACCGTTTGGGCCTTCTCGCGCATGTTGTAGAGGAACGCGTCACGTCCGTTCTTGTGCCCGTCGTAGAGGGCTTCGTAATACGTGGCGAATCCCTCGTTGAGCCAGAGATGACTCCAGTCCTTGCAGGTCACCAGGTCGCCGAACCACATGTGGACCAGCTCGTGCGCCACGAGGCCCTGGCTCGATTGCGTCCCTTCGCAGGCCGCGGGGAACAATGTGCTGTCGGTCAGAATGGTGAGGGTTGTGTTCTCCATGCCGCCCGCCACGAAGTCGTTGACGCACACTTGGGCGTAGCGCGCCCACGGATAGGGCACGCCGATCTCCTGCTCGAAGAAGCCCATCATGTCTTTGGTGTCCCGAAACGAGTTGGGCGCCTCGCCGATGGCCGACGGGAGGGTGTGGAAGCTCAGCGGAATGTCACGGTACACGTCTTCAATCGCGCTGAAGTAGCCGGCCACCAGCGCTACCAGATAGTTTACATGCGGCTTGTCTTGCAGCCAACGCACCGCAACCAGGCCGGTGAGCGCGTCCCGGGTCTCGGACATCCTCCTGCCGTTCGAGAGCACGGTCATGCCCTCGGGGACGCGGCAGGTGACCTCGGACGTGAACTTCTCATTCGGGGCGTCGTGGCCCGGATACCAGTGGCGGGCGTCGATCGCCTGGCCCTGCGTGAACAGGTGTGTTTCCCCCTCCCTGTAGCCCATCTCGGGCGTGCGGAAGTAAAGCCCCTTGGCCGGTTCGGTCCAATAACCGACCGTGATGCGCGATTGCCGGTTCGACGGTACGGGGTCCGCGAAGGTGACAACAAGCTGCTGTCCCGTGTTTTGCCAGCCCTGGATCGGTTCCGACGCGGTGACTTCGGTGATGGTCAGGTTGACCGCGTCCAGGGCGAGTTCGCGCACGAGAGGGGCAACGGGCTCGAAGGTGATGATCGCGCGTCCCGCAATGGTCCGTCGTTTGAAATCGGGTGTCACATCCAAAGCCAGGTGGCGGATGTCGATCGTCCGTTCCGGCGCGTATTGCCGGCGCTCGGAAGCCGGTCTCGGGTCGCTCGGGGCCGCATCCGCGCCGCGTGTCGCGAACGGCTGATTGTCGGCATGGGCGGCGGCGGCGATGCAGAAGGCGAGAGCGAGGCGCCGGATTGGACGGGCTGCCCGGGAGCTGGGATGTTTCATGCGCTTTCGCTTCTACACGCCCGGCGCAAGAAAGAGAAGTCCGGAGGACAATATCCGCGTTGACACTGGTTCGGGACAGCCCCTAGATTCGCGCACCCTGAGTGCTCGATTCGCTGGGGGAGGGGGAACCCGCGTGGGATGAGATAGACGGCGTTGCAGTCATGAATAAAGGCAAGATTGTTCAAGTCATTGGCCCGGTTGTGGACGTTGAGTTCGCGGAGTCGCTGCCAGCGATCTATAATGCCCTGAACGTCGATTACGAGATGCCTGGCCATGGCCCGGTCAAGCTGACGCTCGAAGTGCAGCAGCATCTGGGCGACAACTGGGTGCGCGCGGTGGCCATGTCCACGACCGAAGGCCTCAAGCGCGGCTGCGAGGTCCTCGATACCGGCAAACCGATCTCCGTGCCCGTAGGCGACGGCGTCATGGGGCGCGTTATCGACGTGACGGGCAATCCGGTCGACGAGCGCGGGCCTGTGGCCGCCGATCGGTACAATCCCATTCACCGTCCCGCGCCCACGCTGACCGATCAGTCGACCACGCCACAGGTGTTGACGACCGGGATCAAGGTGATCGACCTGATCTGTCCGTTTCTCAAGGGGGGCAAGGTGGGCGCCTTCGGCGGGGCGGGGGTTGGCAAGACCGTTGTGATCATGGAGTTGATCAACAACATCGCCAAGCTGCACGGCGGTGTGTCAGTGTTCGCCGGCGTTGGCGAGCGCACGCGCGAAGGCAACGACCTCTACAACGAAATGTCCGAAGCGGGTGTGATCAACCAGAAAGACCTGGGCAAGTCGAAGATCGCGCTCGTTTACGGCCAGATGAACGAACCGCCCGGCGCCCGCCTGCGCGTCGGCCTCTCCGGCCTGGCCATCACGGAGTTCTTCCGCGACGAACGGCATCAGGACGTGTTGCTGTTTATCGACAACATCTTCCGCTTCTCGCAGGCCGGCTCGGAGGTGTCCGCCCTCCTGGGCCGAACGCCCAGCGCGGTCGGATACCAGCCCACGCTCGCGGCCGAGATGGGCGATCTGCAGGAACGCATCACGTCCACCAAGGAGGGCTCGATCACATCGTTCCAGGCGGTGTATGTGCCCGCGGACGACCTCACCGATCCGGCGCCCGCCACGACCTTCGCACATCTGGACGCGACCATCGTTCTCGAACGGGCCATCGCGGAGCTGGGCATTTATCCGGCGGTTGACCCGCTCGCCTCGACTTCGAGGGCCCTGACGCCGGAGATCGTCGGCCAGGAACACTACGACGTCGCGCGCGGCGTCCAAAAGGTCCTCCAGCGCTACAAGGATCTGCAGGACATCATCGCCATCCTCGGCATGGACGAGTTGTCGCCGGACGACAAGCTCACGGTCTTTCGCGCCCGGAAGATCCAGCGTTTCCTGAGTCAGCCGTTCTCGGTTGCGGAAGTTTTTACTGGCCGCGCCGGCAAGCAGGTGCCTGTGGCGGACACCGTGCGCGGTTTCAAGGAGATTCTCGATGGCAAACACGACGACGTGCCGGAGGGCAACTTCTACATGAAGGGCCCGATCGAGGAGATCAAGGAAGCCTAGAGTCACGAACGATGCCGGCCAGAACGCCTGGCGCGGTTGCCTGACCCCTCGGAGCGTAACCATAACCCGCTTCCATGTCTGACTGACGAACACCCAGCGACCGATGGCCACACTCAAACTTGAAATCGTCACGCCGGAGGGAGTCGCCGCATCTGAAGATGTGGACATGGTCACGCTGCCGGGCGTCGAAGGGGAGATGGGCATCTACCCACAACACGTGCCGCTGGTGACCGAACTGGTGCCCGGCGAGATCGCTGTGCGCCGCGGCGGACAGGAGTACTATCTCGCCGTCGGACCCGGCTTCGTCGAGATCACGGGCGAACGGGTGGCGGTCCTGACCGACCTGGCGCTCAAGGCGGACGATCTGGACGAAGCGAAGGCCGAGGAGGCGCGGCAGGCCGCGGAAGCGCGCCTCAAGGAACGCCTGAGCGAGGCGGACGCGCTTGTGATGAACGCCGCGGTGATGCGGTCGATCGAGTCGCTGCGCGGGCGCCGCCACGCGCGCAAGGAGTAGCCCCGTCACGCCGAGGCCGGCGGGCTGCGAACGGCCCGGCCACACGCGCTCGAAGCCCGGCGCCAGCCCCCCATTCCCGATGCACGAAGAACACCGCCGCGGCGACTTCCTGATTAGCACCGATCCCGGCCGCCTGGACGTCGCCGCTGTCCACGCCTTCCTGTCGGGAACATACTGGGCCCGGGGCGTCGCGATCGAGATCGTCGCACGTTCCCTGCGCAACAGCCTGAGCTTCGGGCTTTACCTCGGCGAGCGGCAGGTCGGACTGGCTCGTGTGATCACGGACCGGGCCACGTTCGGGTACGTGGCGGATGTCTACATTCTCGAGCCCTATCGAGGACTCGGCCTGGCGAAGTGGCTGATGACGTGTGTTGTGAATCACCCCGACTTGCAGACCGTGCGGCGGCTGCTGCTGGCCACACGCGACGCCCACCCGCTGTACGCGGCCTTTGGATTCCGTCCGCTTAGGGCGCCGAATGATCACCTCGAACTGCGTCCGCCGGGCGCGATCCCGGGCGAATGCGAAGCCGTGGCTTCCCAGTCCGCGGGAGATCGATGGAGCAATCGCTGCACATGTGATCAAACGGAGGGAAACACGAACAATGGGTGACAAGGCCGAAAAACTGAACCGCTTTCTCGAAACGCTGAAGCAAGAGTCGAAGCAGGAAGGCGTATCGATGCCCGAGCTCTGCAAGGCCATCGTGTCGCGCAAGAACACCGAGAATGCCGCCGCCTTCTCGAAAGCGCCCTATGCCCAGCGGCTCCTGTTCATGCCCCAATGCCTGCGTGTGCTCGGCAAGTGCCGCGCCGAGGAGCGGGCCTACGAATACCTGTGCGCACGGTGCGGCTCCTGCGCCGCGGGCGCCATTTACGCCAAGGCGGCGGCCCTGGGGTACGGCGCCGTGAAGATGCTCAAAGGCGGCAGCGCCGTGGCGCGCTTGCTCGATGAATACACGCCCCGGGCCGTGTTGGGAGTCGCCTGCGCCTTCGAGGGGGCGATCGGGATGTTGGAATGCGAGCGCCGTGGCCTGCCGGTTCAGTGCGTCTTGCTCCAGCGGGACGGATGCGCCGAGACCCTCGTGGATCTCACCGAGGTCTTCGAGACCATGGAGTTCATTCAGCCATGACCATGACCGACAAGTTTTTCCTCTGCTACTTCGAGACCACGCGCGACTGCAATCTCGCCTGCAAGTACTGCATGTCGCGGCCCGAGACGCCGGTGTCGGCTCCGGAATTGAGCACGGAAGAGGCGCGGACGCTCGTGTTGGACGAACTCGCCAAGGTGAGCTCGAACATGGCGGTGGCCTTCTCGGGAGGCGAGTGCCTCCTGCGGGACGACATCTACACTCTCCTGGCTCACACAGCGTCCCGGGGGATGTACAGCTTCGTCAATACCAACGGCAAGATGCTCGTGCAGACCGATGCAGTCCGCCGGTGCCGGGACGCCACCGGGGGCCGCGTCATCTTCGTGCTGCCCTTCAACTCGATCGACGCCGAGTCCAACCGCAGCAGCCGCGACGACGACACCTCGACGGTGATGCAGGCCACCGAGGTCTGCCGGCGCGAGGGGACGGATTACTTCTTCCTGCTGACGATCTCGAAGGAGAACCTCGATACGCTGGCTCCGACGGTGCAGTTCCTGAAGATGAACCGCGTCCCGATGCTGCGCGCCCCCTTCGTGCCGCGTGGCTCGGGCATGGGGTATGTGGATTTGTTCTTCGACGCCGATGACATGAAGCGCGTCATCCACCCCGCCCTGACGTCCAGCCCGCTCTCGGCCATTTCCTATACGCCGTTCTTTGCCGATCCCGACGCGCTCGAAGCCACCTGGAAAACCTATGGCGTCAAGATCGAGGGGCTGGGTTGCCAGGCCGGGCGATCGTTCGCCGCGGTGGGCGCCGAAGGCAACGTGGCCCCATGTGTTCAGCTCCTTGACTCGACCGCGGTGGTCGGCAACGTGCGCCAGACGCCGCTGTCCGAGTTGATCGCGCGCCACCCCACCTTCCAGGCCCTGCGGCAGCGGCGCGAAAACCTCAAAGGACGCTGCGGCATCTGCCGGTACCGGGAGAGTTGCGGCGGCTGCCGCGCCTTGGCCCATTATCGGAGCGGCGATCTCTTCGCCGAGGATCCCACTTGCTTCTTCGAGCCGAAGGACCGCCAAAGCCGCTGCGACCTCGAAGCCATGCAGACCGTCCAGGTCGAGAAGTTTGTCGAGTACCTCAAGTACAACAAACCGTGGAATGTCCTGTTCTAACGAGGCGCGCTTCAGTCCAGAATTAAGTCCTGCTTTCCATGAGGAGTCTCCTCGTTTCCTCACCCCCGCTCCCGAACCTCGTTCCTTGGAGTCTGCGCAAAATCAGTTCCGGTTTTGCTGGAGGGGATTGTGCTCGCTGGCGAGGCGCGACGAAGGAGCATAGCCTTGACCTCTGTGACTGAGGAGCCACGAAGTCAGCGAGCCAAAGCCTCCCAGCCCTCCGGGGCGGGGCGGCACCGGGCATCTGCGTCGTTCCTCGGTCGGTCGAGTATCGCAGGGGATACACTCGCTCCCTCGGGCCTCGCACCTGGCCCGGTGGCGCTCCCGCCAAAACCGGAAGTAACTTTTGCACAGACCCTTAGAATCCTTGACCCCCTTCAACGCAGCACAGAAACTTGACTTGTCTACAGCGAGTTTCACCGGTCAAGGATTCCAGAAAGCATGAAGAAGCCTCTGGACGCCGTCGTCGTCGGCTCAGGGCCCTGTGGCGCGCTCGCTGCGCGGTCTCTCGCGGCGCGCGGCTGGCGCGTGGCGCTGGTTGACCGACACGCGTTCCCGCGCCAGAAGGTCTGTGGCGACGCACTGTTGCCGGATGCCTTCGACATTCTGCGCGACCAGGGGCTGGCCGACGCGGTCGTGGGCGCGGGACACCCATCGAGTGTGCTCTCGGTGTTCAGCCCCGGCGGCTATGAGGTGCGCGTCAGCGGCGACTTTCTCACCGTCCGCCGCGAGGTGCTCGACGTCCTGCTGCACCGTGCCGCGATCCAGCTCGGGGCCGAGCCGATTGTGGCCGCCGTCAGCTCAGTCTCCGAAAACCCGGACGGCGTCTGCGTCGAGTTCCGATCCGGTCCCACCCTGCAGGCGCGGGCCTGCATCCTTGCGACCGGGGCGGACACGCGCCTCCTGCGATCCTTGCAGCCCGTGATTTCGCCTGCGCCCACCGCCGTCGCCTCGCGCTGTTATGTGCAGTCAAGCCGTCCGCTCGATCGGCTTGTGGTGACCTATGACCGCGGCCTCGGGCCGGCCTATGCCTGGATCTTTCCCGTGGGCGAGGGCCTGTTCAATGTCGGCGTCGGCAGCGTGTATCGTTCGCAAAAGAGGTTCGACCACCGCAGCCTCTTCGAACGCTTCACGACTGTGTTCCCCGAGGCCCGGGCCTTGATGGCCACCGGTCAGATTGTGAGTCCGCTGCGCTCAGCCCCCCTGCGTTGCGGCCTGGATCGGCACGCGTTGCGGCCCGGGCGACTGTTCCTGGGTGCGGGGGAGGCGGCTGGCTCGACCTTCCCCTTCACCGGCGAAGGCATCGGCAAGGCCATGGCGACCGGTCTTCTCGCGGCGGACGCGGTCCACGCCTTCCTGGGGGGCGAGGGAGAAGGCCTCGACTCCTACGCGTCGGCCGTCCTTCGACTCGAACCCAGATACCGCGCTTACTCGGCCGCGCACCGGCTCCTGGACTACCCGCGCTTGATGGACCTTGCGGCTTGGCGCCTTCAGAAGAGCCATTGGCTGGCGGGTCGGTTGAGCGGAGTCTTGCAGGAAGAGGAGGACCCCCGATCGCTCTTCTCGATCGCCGGCTTATTGGGATCGTTCTTCCGTTGAACTGGTCAGAACTTTCGAATCCAGGAGTCGTCGGTGTACTTGGTTCTGACCAGGGGCTCGACCTGGCTTCGGGGCCACTCGACCAGCGGCTTCATGGCGCCCCACGCCGACCTCAAGGCCTCTTTCACCACGCCCGGCGCCAGTCCGAGGTTGGTCACGAAAGCGTGATGCCGGCGCCCGGCTCGATACGCCGGTTGTCGGGAAGGGAGCGGGAGCAACCGGTCCATCCAGTCGATGTCCGCTTTCAGGAGGATACAGCCGTGGAAGAGCAGGGCTTGTCCGAGCCGCCGCTGGGCGTTGCCCGCGAACTTGCGCGACCCCAAGGCAAGGTCTGTGTCGCCCTCGATCCGCACATCAGCTCCGATCAACGGTTGCAGCACCTTCGCGATGCGGCCCAGGACGAACTGATTCGTCGCCCCGATCGTCTGCCGCTGGGTGTCCCCATCAAGACGCAGGACCAGCGCGTAGTTCAGGCAGCCCGGCATTTGCACCACCGCGCCGCCGCCGCTGATCCGACGCAACACGGAGACGCGCCATCGCTGGCAGGCGGCCGAGTCGACCTCCGTCAGGAACCGGTTCGAGTACCCGAGAACGACAAAGCGATCCGCCGGTTCCCACAAGCGCAACACCTCCGGGCCGCCCTGATTGCAGGCGTCAAGCAGCACCTCGTCGCAGGCAAGGTTCTCGGCGGGCGTAGCCAAGGTCAAATCGAGTTCGTACATTCGAAACGGCGCTCGGCGGAGGCTCGCTCCGGTTTCGTGCCGCGTGCCAGCCGATCGAGTTCGCGCACCCACGATGAAGCGTCTGGCCGGTCGTTAGCACAAGCACGAATGAGCCTGATCCCGAACAGACGGCGCGCGCCATGGCCCTCCTGCATCCAATCGCATCGATTCTGCGTGGTTTGGGCTCGGGCTGATAGAACATGGCCTGCCGAACGATGAAGTGTGCGATGAAGGTCCTGCTGCCACACCGACACGCATCAAGAATGTTCAAACTCCAGCGGGCGACGACGGTGGCAGTCGTCGATGGCATTCGCCTCGCTGGACGCGCCCTCCCCCGGGTTGGTAGAGTCCGGCGCGATGGCTGTGCAACCCGATCCGGACGCTGCGTTGATGCTGCGCGTGAAGCGCGGCGATCGGGAGGCTTTCGAACAGCTTGTCGAGAAGCACAAACAGTCCGTGCTGAATCTGGTCTACCGCACCTTGCCCGATCCCACGGAGGCCGAGGATCTCGCCCAAAACGTGTTCATCCAGGTCTATCGATCCGCTCATCGCTATCGGGCATCCGCGCGATTCACCACCTGGCTCTACACCATCGCCCGCAACCTGAGCTTGAACGAAATCCGCCGCCGGATGCGGCATCCGACCGAGTCGCTCGATCAGTCGCATCCGGACCGCTCTGACGAGCCGCGGCGTCAGTTTGCTGATGACCGTCACGGCAGACCCGACGAGTCGTGTTTGCACGAGGAGTTGACCGTCAAGCTCGAAGCGGCCTTGCGCGATCTCCCAGAAAACCAGCGGATCGCCATCCTCCTCTGCCGTGATCAGCAACTCTCTTACGAGGAGATTGCCGAAGTGCTCAATTGCTCCCTGTCCGCCACGAAATCGCTCATCCATCGCGGACGCGAGACGCTCAAGCAGCGTCTCAAGGAGTACCTGCGCTCCGGCGCCTGGGAGGAGTCTCCCTGAACTGGAGACCAACTAGCCCGCATGTTTCTCCCCGTCTGTGCACAGGGTGGTGGGACTTCGCCAGAGGCAGGGTTCGGGTTCTACGGCGGCTCATTTGCCGCATCGAAGAAGGCAACGATGTTCTCCCACGGCACCTCGGGACTGAGAACATGCGCAGGGGAGAGGATGAAGCCGCCGCCGGCGCCGAGAGTTCGGATGCGCTCGCGCACCTCGGCGCGCACTTGCTCCGGTGTGCCGAACGGCATCGTTCGTTGGACGCTCACCGCCCCCCAGAGAGCCAGTCGATCCCCGAAGGCCCTCTTCACCGCCGCCGGGTCCATGCATTCGGGTTGAATGGGGTTCAGAATGTCGACCCCAATCTCGATCAGCTCCGGAATCAGCGCTGTGACGTCGCCGTCGGAGTGGTAGAAGACAAAGGCATCCGGATTGACGCGTTTGACCGCGGCAATTGTGGCCGCCAGGCGCGGCTTGAGGAACTCGCGCCAGGTCTCGCGCCTGAGCAGCAGACCCTGTTGCCCCGCCACATCGTCGCCAGTGATGATGATATCCGCACCCGCGCGCGCGAACTCGGCGGCGGCGCAACGCTGGTACGCTGCGGTGCGATCGAGCAGGCAATGCGCCAGATCGGGCGTCGTCACCAGGTCCATCATGAGTTCCGTGAAGCCGCGCAATGACCACGCGCGCTCGAACACGGAGCCCGCATACGCCGCCACAGCCAGCCCCCGGGCATGGAGATTGGCTGCCTGTCGCGGCACGTCAGAAAACCGGTGCGGCTGATCGAGGTCGGGCCACGGATAGTCGTCGAGGCGCTGGGCGTCCAAAGTGCCGCACAGCGGTGATTCGATCTGGACGAAATGATGGAAATCTCCACCCCGCCGCCAGACGCCCCATTCGTCGACCTCTCCGCGGCCGAGCGCCTCCGGCGCAGCGGCTCCGAGCCAGTCTGCGAAGCGGGATCGCGGCAGGGCTGTCGGGGCGAATGTGACCCGCGTGATGTCCATGGCGAAGGTTTCGAGCGGCGATCGGGACTCGCATCGCGTCCGCAATAATCGGTCGATCGGCGGAGTGTACCCGATGACCTCCTCGTAGAGGAGTCGGGGCACGCGGTCGATGGGTTGGCGGCGCAAGGCGCTCAGGACGCGGTCGCGGGAGGTCATGAAGACAGTCTGTTCATCGGTTTTCGGCATTCGGCTCCGATTCGGTCCAAGCGGGTCGGACGACGGTGCATCGGGTTGTTGTCGGTGTTCTGTCGCCCGGAGAGGTCACCGGGCCTGCAACGGATCGAGACTCCCGCTCCAGGCCGCGTGCCCTGCCTGCGCCGCAAACTCGATTCCCGCCGACAACCCCCAGATCCACTGGTCGGACCGCCGCCGTGCCAGGAATTCTTGACCGATGACACTACTCGGAGACAAGTCAAGTTTTCGTGCTGCGTCGAGGGGTCGAGGGGGCGACGGGGTCGAGACACGATCATTCCTTTTGGATTTCTGAGGGATTGCGGCCGTGGTGGCTGGAGAGAGCGCCTGCCAAGTTGGCTGGTTTGAGCATGGAATCCGGCTTCAAGCCGGCGAGCCGCCAATTCGCAGACGATTCCGCTGGTCTTGGCCCGGATGTTTCGACCTTGCCTTGGGCGTAGCGCGGCTTTTCAATCTGCCGTATCGCCGGTTCGTAACCGGCAAGGGCCCGGTCTGGCGCACGGGCCTGCGAGATCATCGCGGCCCCGCAGGCTCTAAACCCGCGACACAGCAGCCTGCAAATCTGCGCTAGAGAATCTGCGGGTTAGGCGTCAGCCGGGACAGGATGGGCTCTGCGTTTTGATGAAAACCCAATCACGACCTCGTTTGCCTGCATGGTTGCGATGCCCGTTGCCCGTGGGCCTGAGCTACACGGCAACGTGGCGTTTTCTCGATGACCTGCGTCTGCACACGGTGTGCGAGAGCGCCCGATGTCCGAATCAATGGGAATGCTGGAGTCGGGGCACCGCCACGTTCATGATTGGCGGAGACCGCTGCACGCGCGCCTGCCGGTTCTGCGCGGTCACAACCGCCAAACCCGCAGCGCTCGATCGCGATGAGCCGGCGCGTGTGGCCGAAGCCGTCCGCCGCATGGGGCTTAAACACGTCGTCATCACGTCGGTGGCGCGCGACGATCTTCCCGACGGCGGGGCGGCTCACTTTGCGGCCACCATCGTCGCACTCCGGCATGTAGATCCCGGCCTGGCGATCGAGGTGCTGACTCCCGATTTCAATGACTCGAGCGATGCGATTGGCGCCGTTCTGGCCGCGCGACCCGACGTCTTCAACCACAACCTCGAAACCGTGCGCCGCCTGACTCCCGGTGTGCGATCTCGAGCCACGTACGACCGCTCGCTCAGCGTTCTGCGCCGGGCCAAGACGCATGGCGATCCAGGACTTTTCACCAAATCCGGCCTGATGCTCGGCCTGGGCGAGACCGAAGCCGAGATCGACGAAGCGCTGCGCGACCTGCGGGCCGTCGGATGTGAGATCCTGACCCTCGGACAGTACCTGCAGCCGACCAGGAAGCATCTGCCTGTTGTCGAGTACGTGCCGCCGGAACGGTTTGCCGCTTTGGGAGAAGAAGCGCGCTCGCTCGGTTTTGTCCACGTCGCCAGCGCTCCCAAGGTGCGCAGCTCCTACAACGCAGATGGCATTGCGTCCTGCGGCAAGCGATATGAAGGACATCAAGGCGTTGTGCGAACAGGGCGAGCAGGTCTCGCCTGTCCCGGTTGGTGATCTGACATCCGGCGCCACTACTCACCAAGCCCACGCCATGCTCACTGTTGAAACAATATGGACATTGAAAAGGAGACTCCTTATGAAACGCAGATTCAGATTGCTATCCATGTTTCTTGTCAGCGCCTCTCTTTCTCTTATGGCCGCTTCCTGTGGAGGTGGTGAGGAGAAGTCCAATGACACCACAAAGGGCGGAACCGGCAGCGATGCGGCGAGCACCGAGGGCGCTATCGAAACTGTGCTTTCTGCCAAGCCTGTATTAGCCTACGAGCATGTGGTGATTCTCGGCGTGGATGGGGCAGGCGCCTTCTTTTCCAAGGCGGATACCCCCAATATGGACCGAATTTTCAAGGATGGGGCGACCACCCAAACCATGCTTGCCGCCTTCCCCTCCATCAGCGCCCAGTGCTGGGGCTCGATGCTGCATGGCGTGAAGCCCGAATTTCACAGGCTCACCAACGACCGTGTGAGCAAAACCCCATTTCCTTCCGATTCCCCCTATCCTTCCATTTTCCGCATTCTCCGTGAGCAGGATGCGGACGCGGAGCTTGCCTCCTTCTGCAACTGGAATCCCATCAATATTGGAATCGTCGAGGAAGGTCTTGGGGTACACAAGGATACGGCGGGAGACCCCGAGCTGACCGAGAAGATTCTCAACTATCTGGATCAAAAAGCGCCCAAGCTGATGTTTGTGCAGTTCGACTCTGTCGACGGCGCAGGGCACGCCGGCGGCTACGGCAGCAAGAGACATCTGGATTCCATTTCCGCCGTGGATGCCCTCATTGGCAGAATTTACGACAAATGCGCAAGCAAGAATCTCATCGAGAAGACTCTCTTCCTCGTCACCGCCGACCACGGCGGAACCCCTCAGGGCAGCCATGGCGGTGCGACCTCTGCCGAAATGAACGTCTTCTTCGGTGCAGCGGGGAAAACGGTCGTGAAGGGCAATATTTCCGATTGTGAAGTACGGGATGTTGCTGCCATTGCCGCCTATGCGCTGAATCTGAAGAAGCCCGAAACCTGGACGGGACGTCTTCCCGGCGGTTTGTTCGTGGGAGTCTCAGCCGAGGCGCGGATGGAAATGCAGGTTCCAAAGAATCCCAATCGTGACCACGTAACCGTTCCCACTCGCAAGGTGGGCAGCGGCTCCTTTATCACCGATTTGCTGAATTCAGAAAAGTGGCTGGCGGTGCTGACCTTTGACGATAACACCGAGGATGTGACAGGACATTACACCACCAAGGCAAACGGCAAGCTTTACTATTCGGACGGCTACCACGGCAAGGCTGCTTCCTTTGACGATGGCTATGTCACCCTGGAGAAGCTGCAGGTTCAGTCGGACAACTTCACCGTTGCTATGTGGGTGAAGACCACGGGCGTGAACGGCGATCCTGTTCTCTGCGGCAACAAGAACTGGAACGACGGAAAAAACAACGGCTTTGTGCTCTCACTGCGTGGCTTTGACATCAAGTTCAATGCAGGTCTTGGAGGAACGATTCGTGTGGACGCGGAATACCCTTTGCCCATAGATGCCACCGAAGGCTGGATGCACGTTGCCATGTCGGTGAATCGGAAGGAGCAAACCGTGACCTTCTACTACGATTTTGCGAAAGAGGCGGTGACCCACATTCCCGACACACTGCGCAATGCCAGCTTCTCTGCGCTGCAATTCAATGTGGGGCAGGACGGCACAGGCAGCTATTCCTCCCATCTGGGGGCAATGCTGGATGATTTCCTGGTTTACGGCGATGCTATGACAGAAGAAGATATTGGGGCGCTGAAGGCATATTACACGGGGAAATAGTTCGGATGAAACGAAGGGGCGCTGTCTAGGCGGGTCGGTTCGGCGCAGATTTGTCGTAGCCGTTTGCCCGTCCATCGGCGTCGGCGTCCCATCGGACCGCCTGCCGTATCGTCCTGCAGCAATGCGTCCAAGCGTTTCAAGAAGTCCGGTGTTTTTTTTCGGCCCGGGGCGCCGCCCGTCGACCCGACGGATGCGTGCTCGCTGGACCTCACCGGCCAACAGTTGGCGACGTCCGCGTACCACCGTCTCCTCATCCAAGCCCAACCACTGGGCCACCTGACGGTCCCGCCGTGGCCACGCTCGAAGCTCTCCAGCCCGGCGTAGAGGCGGCGTTGCTGCTTGTCCAGAAGACTGTAGAACAAGGCGATGGCGGCCCGGAGTTGCCTGTCTGGGCGGTGGCCAGCAAGGTCCCCTGCTGCGAGAACCACGCGCCTCGGCAACCCCAGAGCCCGTCTTGGTCGAATCCCGATCACACTCCCGCCCGCAATGTCGCAGTTATGTTTTGAAAATACGGACTTGTTCTTGCGCAGACCCTTACTCCGGCTTGAGGTTGACGCGGGCCTCGACGGCTTTGAGCATCTCCTGCCAATACGGCTTGAGGAAGGGTGGATCGTTCAGACTATCGAGCGCGTAACTGCGGCTGGCGCGGTCGAGATCGAGCACGGCGGTGATCATCTCCTCCCGGTACCAGCCGGCCTCGGCCAGCGGCATGCCATTGGGCTCGCGGATGAACGACTGGCCGCTCGAGGTCTGTCGGCCGTCGGGCGATTGGCCGACGGTGTTCGCCACGCAATGGAACATTCGGCTGTTTGGGCCCACCGGCTGCTGGGCACGCCCCGATGTCCGTTTCCAGATCACGGCCTCGATCTCGTCCGAACTGCACGAGGGATGGAAGAGGATTTGCGCCCCGAGCATCGCCGGAAGGCGATAGACTTCCGGATGCCGTCCATCGCGGCAGATCGCAAGCGTGCAGCGGATGCCGTCGATCTCGAAGAGCGAGAGCTTGTCGCCGCCGCGGCAGTACGTGTGCTCGTCGCGCCCGGCCAGATGGACCTTGGCATACTCATGCACGATGTCGCCTTGGGGCGAGATGACGTGGGCGAGATTGAGCAGACGATCCGTCGTCCGGCGCACGGTGCCGACAATGACCCACACGGCGGCATGAGCGGCGGCCTGGCGGGTGCGGTCGAGGGCGGCCTGCACGTCGCGCGGATCGAGTTGCATGACATCGGGGAAGTAGTAGCCAGTGAGGTTGGTTTCTGGAAAGAGCACTACCCGGCTGCCTTCAGCAGCCGCAAGCCGGATGTAGTGGAGCGTACGTTCGAGGTTGCGGGCCAGCGGCTTGGCCCAGTGCAGTTGAACGCAGGAAACCTGAAGAGTTCGGGGCGCAGTCATGCGGTCAGTGTGACGCAAATAACGGTCAGGGTCAGCCCATAAATCTGACTGATGTCATCGACTCCTTCGCCTGCCTGTTTCATGGAGTTGTGATTACGTCGAAGCCGAGCGCTTTCGAACGTCCACCCATGCGGGCTAATTCTGTAAAGCGAGCCAGCGTTCGATGCCCAAGACGTATTTCGAGAATCGAACCATGCGGAACGGGAGGGCGTTGGCGATTGGGGCGGCGGCCGGGGCGTGTTCGGGGCCGTACTTCAGTTCGATGACAGGCGACTTGTCTCCAACAGGCAGGGCTGTGACGCATCCGGTGGATGGCCGGACTCCGAGGAAAAGAAGGTCTGTGTCCACGGTCAGGCGGAAGCGTCCGTCGGCGCTCAGAAAGTAGTGGCGTTCGTAGCGGTTGAGCAGCACAGGTTGACGATGGCGCAAGGAGGCCCGCAGGAGCTGCGGCAGCACGGCGCCCTCGATGGCGGCATCGAGTGTTTCGATCGGCACGGCTCCATCGAGCGTGATCCCCGGCAATGGGTAGGATTCTTTGCCGCCGACATGTCCGGATTTGAGTTTACGTTCGAGTACGGGGCTGGGGATGTGGCCGTGTTCGCGTCCGTACCAGCGGATTCGGGTTTTGAGCCGGAACGCGGTGCCATGGACGTGATCGAGGTAGTCGCGCATGCCAGGCGAGTCGAGGTAGAGGTTATTCACCTGGCGCGCAGGGTAGGCTCTGCGGAACAGGGCGGGATGCTGCCATATCAATGCCAGCGTCTCGGCCAGGGAGAATCCCGTGGCAACGAACTTGCGTTCGTAACGGGGGCGGGGCAGGGGAGTGATCATACCGGTTCAAGCGGCCAGTCCGCGGTCGTCCAGGCAACTGACTTGCACCTGGGGATTGAGGTTGCGAAGCTGGGCGGCGAAGGACTCGAGTCGGCTGGCGTCCTGGAAATCGACCACGAATGCCGCCTCGATGCGGTCAGGGCCTTCATCGAAGCGTTTCAGTCGCGCCCGGGCGCCGGCCTTGGCCAGGGCGCCGAGGATTTGTTGGGGGCCGAGTTTTGCCGGAGACGAGCTGGTGACGGTGAGGAAAAAATTGGGCTGATCGGGCGTGCGGCGGACCAGGCTGCGGAGGGCGATCAGGCCGAGGATGATGACGAGGGCGACGATGGTGACGAGGGCCTGGCCGGCACCCAATCCCAAGCCGATGCTGATGGCGAGGAAGAGAAAAGCGAGTTCCTCGGGTTCTTTGATCGCGGCGCGAAACCGGACGATCGAGAGCGCGCCGACCAGGCCCAGGGACAGCGCCAGTGACGACTTGACAATGCTGATGATGAGTGTGGTCGTGACCGCCAGCAGAACGAAGTTCCGGGCAAAGAGTCGGCGGTTCGAGAGGGATTGTCCGAAATGGACGTAGGCTTGTCCGAGGAACATCCCGAGGACGGCTGCAAGACAAAGGCTCAGGGCGAATCCGGGAAGGGAGGCGTTGGCGGCCGGGTTCAGGAACAGTTCGCGGATCGAGGCAGGTAGTTGCATGTGGAGTAGGGGGTGGTGAGGGACGAGTTCGATTGTTGAGGTTGACTGAAGATGAGATGGAGAAGGGGTCTGCTCGTCGGGTTGGCCGGGCGTGGGACTCACATCGAGCCACAGTTCGGCGTTGGTTGAAGGTCGCCCCCAGGAGCGGTCGGTCGGCTGCGGACCGAATTCGACCGAACGGCGGTCCGGACCGCACGGTTGCAGGACATGGCGCCCACGGGGATGCCAACGGAGCGAACCGGGGCATTGGCCCTGCCAGAGAGCAGGGTGCCCAGTGCGCGTAGATCGGTCCATGTGCTGAGGTCGATCGAGCCTTGAAATCGCCAATCGTCGTCGGCATCGCCGTCGATCTGCAGCGTCATCGTCCAATTTGACATCCGCGTTAAAAGCCGACCGTCGTCTGCGCGGGCCGTGACGATCGGCAATATGCCGCTGACGACGACTGCCAGAGGCATGAGACTGCTTGTGCTCATGTCGTAGTTCAGTTTTGCGCCTGACGGACTGACGGGAGGCTCAGGAGGTAGGCTCGCCGTCCTTCCACGAAGGCTTTCAGACTGCTGCCTGAACGCTCCCATCGAGACTCTGTCTGAGCCGTCCCGGCGCCTTCGAGCCCGTTTTGGAAAGCCTCAGTCGAATCGAGCTTGCGGGTGTCAACCGCCACCGCCTCGGCGATCATCGAGTGGCATTGCGTTGCCACCGGACCGAGCGTGTCCCAATCGAGCCATCTTTCAGCGATGTCGCGGACGAATCCCAGATAGCGCTGGCGCAGTTCCGGAACAGCCAGCAACCGATATGCCAGTGTCTTGTTCGAGTTGTCGGCGATGACCAGCGGATCGAGTTCAACACCGCCCCCCTTCGGTCCGCCAGGTCCAAACCCTCCCCCAAAAGCGCCCCCAAATCCCATGCCGGGCCCAAATCCGCCACGATCGCCCGGCCGACGGATTCGGCCCATGCCGCCCGGGCCTTCCGGGCCGCCGGGCGCGGCGAAATCGAAGGGGCCACCGGATTGTCCGGGCCGGCGCGTGCCGCCCATGCCGCCCGGGCCTCCGGGGCCTCGGAAACCGCCGGGTCCGCCGGGTCCGCCGGGTCCGCCGCCCGTGCTGAATGTCTCGTTGACATCATAAGGGATGATGTGGAATTGGCCTTCGGGGTCCTGGTAGAGATTGTAGTCACTGCTGCGAACCCAATAGCCGTCGTTGTTGGCGAACACGATGTCGAGCGCGAGGAACTTGAGCGCCCCGTCGATATCGAGCAACGGCGCGAGGGCGGTGGCCAGCCGTCCGGCCGGCGATTGGTCCAGTGTCTGGCAGAGCAGGATGAGGCCCACCCATGACTTGGGGTCGTTCTTGGATTTGATCTCGTACATGCGTTGGTAGGGCGAAACGTCGTCACCGAGATACGAGAGGTTGGCGTTTCCCCCGGGGCTGCCCGGCACGTTCCAGCGCGCGCCTTTTGAGGTGTGGAACCACTCTTGAACGAAGTCCTGATTGAACTGCTGGTAATTGACGTAGACACCCCAGTCCTCGCCGTTGATGACGAGGCGGACGAGGTTAGCCTGGGCGCAGGGGATGTAATGCCGGGCGATGTGGCAGAACAGGACCGTCCGCAGGAAAGTCGGGTCCTCGTGCGAATTGAGCAGGTTCAGCGTGCGGTAGCCGTAGAGGCGTTGTTGCGGGTGGACATAATCCATGGCGAGGTTCAACGACCGTTTCTGCCCGGACCCGACCATCGAATAGGAAGACATTCCACGAAAACGGACGCCCACCTCGGAATAGACGCGTCCGTCGACTGTGAGCTTTGCCGGAACATCGATGCCGACGTCATGAAACTCCTCGAGTTCCTTTTCCCAATCGCTGGCCTCGAACTCGAGAAAGAGCGTCCGAAACACGTTCAAATCGTAAAGGTGCGCATCCGGAAACCACTGCACATCGGATGGAGCGAGCCGAAGGGCGGTCGGAGCGGACACCTGGTCTGTGTTGGAGCCACTGAAGTCGCCGCGACGCCCGCCACGACCTCCTGGACCGCCGAAGCGCCGGTTACCACGTTGTTGGGCGAGAGACTCTCGGGCAGCTTTTCGCTCATCGAGATTGAGCCATCCATCGGCATTCAGGTCGAATTCCTTGACCAGGCTGATTGCTCGGGATGCGGAGCGCCTGGGTCCGCCAGGAGGCCCACCGGGCATCGGTCCACCACCCATTGGTCCACCGCCCATGAATCCATCCTGAGGAAACCCACCCGGCCCCGGGCCACCCGGGCCGCCCGGGCCGCCGGGTCCGTCCCACCATGGCCCGCCTGGACCGGGTCCGCCAAAACCAGGTTCGCCTGGCCCGCCGAATCCGAACGGTTCGAATCCCGGGCCGCCGGGGCCGCCAGGAGGCCCACCGGGCATCGGTCCACCGCCCATTGGTCCACCGCCCATGAATCCATCCTGAGGAAACCCACCCGGCCCCGGGCCACCCGGGCCGCCCGGGCCGCCGGGTCCGTCCCACCATGGCCCGCCTGGACCGGGCCCGCCAAAACCAGGTTCGCCCGGCCCGCCGAATCCGAACGGTTCGAATCCCGGGCCGCCGGGGCCGCCAGCGAATGGCGGCATGTTACCTCGTGTGTCCGGCGAGACACGGTTGGTCGGAGACGAACTGGCTGGCGTCCTGAGCACAAGGAACAAGCCCAGAACAGCGGTCGCGGCCACCAGGAACAGTTCGATATGGAACACGTGCCGTTTCACGAATGCGCCGCGACTCTACGACAGAGAGCATTAAGACCCGATTAAGAGGATTCTTAATCGCAAATTAATCCGCTCTCTGACAGAATGCCCTTGGACGGAACGGAGCGGACGCGCGGATGTGCTCTTCCTGCATTCCGAGGCGTTCGTCGATCGAGCATGCGAATCCTTGTCGTCGAAGACGAGCCTCATTTGCTGCGCAGCTTGGCGAAGGCGCTGCGCGAGGAGGGCTACGCAGTGGATACCGCGGCTGCGGGCGACGATGGTTTGTTCAAGGCGGAGAGCTACGATTACGACGCGATTGTGCTCGATGTGATGCTGCCGGGGATGGACGGGTGGCAACTTTTGGAGAGATTGCGGAGGCGCAAGCCGACGCCGGTGCTGATGCTGACGGCGCGGGATGCGCCTCGCGACCGGGTGCGCGGGCTGGACACGGGGGCGGATGATTACCTTGTGAAGCCGTTTGACCTGAGCGAGTTGCTCGCGCGAATACGGGCGTTGATCCGCCGGGGGGCAGGCAAACCGTGGCCGCGCATCGAGATCCGCGACATCGTCATCGATGTCAAATCGCGCACCGTGACGCGGGCGGGACAACCGGTGTGGCTGACAGCCCGCGAGTATGCCATCCTCGAGTATTTGGCTTATCACCGTGGCGAGGTGGTGACCCGCACGGCGCTGTATGAGCATCTGATGGACGAGAGCGATGACACCCTGTCCAACCTGGTCGACGTCCATGTGTTCGGCATTCGAAAGAAGCTCGGTGCGGATTTGATCGCGACGCGCCGCGGCCACGGCTACTGCATCGAAATCTGACGAGGCGCCATGCTGGTGAAGTCCATACGTTGGCGGATGCAGTTGTGGCAGGCATTCCTCCTGGTGTGCATTCTGACCGGCTTCGGCGCCACGGCTTACAAGCTCCATCGAAGCCAGCGATTCGGCCAGATCGACGAGGACCTCGGGCGCCGGGTGGCGACGCTCAGCGAGGATGTGCGGAGTTCATTCCCATTGCGTCCGCCTCCCGGGCCGCCTCCGCTCGAACCTGAGCCGGGATTCGACCCGGGACGGCGCATGGAATTCGGACAAGGCTTTGGGCCGCCCCCGCGGCGGCCGCCGGAGGAGCGAGGGCCGCGGCGGCCGCCAGAGAATCCGTTCGAGCCGCGCGATGTGCAGTTGTCTGCCGAGTCCTCGAGCCTGTTCAGCTCGGTTGAACCAGACGATTTCTACTATGCGATCTGGTCGCGAAGCGGCGTTTTGCTGACTCGATCGACCAATGCGCCTCCCGATCTGACGTTGCCCGATCGAGCGGATGGCGACGTGCGGATCCGGACGCGCACGCGCGGCGTGTGTCGCGAGGCGTACCATTTCACGGAATTGGGCGAGTGTGTCCTTTCGGGTCGATCGATTCGGGCCGACCTCGACGCGATTCAGCGGCTGGCTGGGTTGCTGGTTCTGGCGGGAGGGGCAGTCTTGATGCTGGGCTTGTGGGGCGGTTGGCTGCTGGCCGGCCGCGCGCTCCGTCCGGTCGAGGTGATCGGCGCCGCAGCTAGCCGGATCTCGGCCGGCAACCTGGCCGAGCGCATCGATATCGCCGAGACCGATAGTGAACTGGGGCGCCTGGCGAGGGTGCTGAACTCGACGTTCGCCCGGCTTGAAGCGTCCTTCGCGACCCAGCAGCAATTCGTTGCCGATGCCTCGCACGAGCTGCGCACCCCGATTGCCGTTCTCATCGCCGAGGCGCAGGCGACGCTGGTCCGCCCGCGCGAAGCGGGCGAATACCGGGCGACGCTCGATACGTGTCTCGAGACCGCCCAACGCATGCGGCGTCTAACCGAGCAGCTTCTACAACTGGCGCGGCTCGACACCGGGCAGGAAGTTTTCGAGTGCCATCTTTGCGATCTTGCGGAAACGGCTCGAACGGCGGTAGAACGCGTGCGGCCTCTGGCCAGCGAACGTGGCATCGCCATCGAATGCAACCTGACGCGCGCGGAAGCCAACGCCGATCCAGAGCGTATCGGCCAGGTGGTCGTGAACCTCTTGAGCAATGCCATTCGATTCAACCGCCAACATGGCGTCATCCGGGTTCGCAGCGGCGCCGAAAACGGTGCGGCGTTCCTGTCCGTGGCTGACACGGGCATCGGCATTGCCGAGGCCGATTTTGAACACATCTTCGACCGGTTTTACCGAGGTGACAGCGCGCGGACGCACGCGTCTGGAGGGACGGGATTGGGCCTGGCCATTTCGCGGGCTATCGTGGCGGCGCATGGGGGCAGCATCGCGGTATCGAGCCGGGCAGGGGAGGGAAGCGAATTCGTTGTCCAGCTGCCGACGACGAACAGCCCTTAAGTTAACACTCTGCCGAGAAACGGGTCTTGCCGAGACTCGACCTTTTTATGGGGCATTACGCTAAATACTATCTTAAGGGCTGACCCTGTTCGAGGACGAGCAGCTCGACCTTGCGGAACTCGACGGGATGGCTCTCGGCCTGGAGGGCAATCCACCCTTCGCGCAATGCCTTGTCGCCATCCTTGATCAGTCTCTTCGCATCCGCGTCACCATCGTCCAACTGGGGCTTCTCGTATTGCATCACCAGCTCGCCGTTGACGAAGTGTTTGATGGTCTCATGACCGCGGACCTCGACCTCGACGGTGACCCATTGGTCGCCGTGATAGGTCTGAGAGCGTGAATCATTGCAGTGTTGGGTGATCAGTCGGCCATTCATGACCACGTGCGTTCCCGGTGTGCAGAGATTGGCCGTCGACCGTTTCGCCACGCCATCGCCGCCCAAAAGCTGCACCTCGATCGACACGGGAAAGTCCTGGTCTTTGCGCATGGTCTCGGGCGCCGGGCAATGCAGCATCAAGCCGCTGTTCCGGAACGCCCAGCTCGGTCCGCCCGGCGTCTGGTTGCCGACAAAGCGATACTCGGCCCGGATTCGATAGTGCGAGAACTTCTCCTTGTAGAAGAGGTGTCCGAACTTGTTGTCGAATGTCTCGTACTGATCGTAGGCGACTCGCAGGACACCGTTCTCGACGCGGAATGTGTTCAGATGGTTGTCGCCCAGATCGAAGCCTTTGATTTTGACGCGCCAGTCGTCGAGGTCTTTGCCGTTGAACAGGCTGATCCAACGTTCGCCCGGCGGCGGGTCGGCCGCGCGTGGGGCGCAGATCGTGAGGCCGACCAGGACGGCCAGGGCCATGGCGGTCCAAGGGCACGGATGCGTCAGAGCAGGATTGGGGCGGATTTGTGGAAAGCGCGGCACTGTGTTCATTTGGAACTGATGGCAGATTTGCAGGCCGGCGGCAAGAGCACACATGCAAGAACGTCAAGATCCGGTGCACATGGAGGCTGTCGGTGGGAATCGAGCATGCGCCGCGTGGGGCCTGCCTGCTGCGCCTGGCTGTGCCGTGCCCGACACGGCAGACAGGCCGCTGCGCTTTGCGGCGCAGGCAGGGCACGCGGCCTGCACTGGCAATCTCCATCCGTTGTGGGCCCGATGCCCTTACCGGGCGAGAGAACGCCGACAACGACCAGATGCACTGATCAAGGTCCCGCGGCGACTGCGGCGACGGCGGTGACGCTCCGATTGTGGCGGTGTGATCTGCTCAGGGAGGGGCCGTAATGCGGACGCGGTAATAGTGTTGGACAGCCTCTTCCACCGGGCGTCAGTCTGTGAATCGCACTCTGGTCTCGCCGACGGGCTCGCCAACAAGCACCGGCGCAGAGGCAGGCGACCAGGCCGTGAACGGCGTGGGACCGGTCGCACGTTCCAGAGTGTATTGCAGCGCTTCGCTGACGTTCATTTCGAGGGTGGCGGTGCCCTCATGGAGGGTGACGAATTCGAGGCGCGCCTGGGAATGGTGGTCGTTGATCCGCACTGAGATTTGGCTTGCCCGGATCGGACCTCGGGCTATAGCGCCTGTCAGCGGAAGCCGAGATTATCATGAAGACCCCGCGTTCTATTGTGTCGGCGGTGATCCGACCGAGGAACGACGCAGATGGCCCGGTGCCGCCCCGCTCCGAAGGGCTGGGGGGCTTTCACGGTGATTTCATTTAAATTCCTGAACATCCTTGTCTCTTCATGTCGCTCGCCACAGATCGATGGAGTGTGCGATGAAGTCCAAACCGAGAAATGTCCAAACTTCAGGGCCGCGTGCCTCCGTGCGGCGCAAGGATGGACATCGGAGCGGGCGTCGGGTCAAGCCGGCCTGAAGGTGGCACACCGAACGGCGCGCCGAAACGTCGGTCGTGATCGGAGGTTCCAGCTTCAGCCGGTTCTCGCCGAGGGCCCAGGCCAAAATGGGACTGCTGATCTCAGCCCTCACCAGGGACCGCGGGTTTGTTTCCCCTTGAAATGGGGCTCTTGGGGTGGGCATGCTGTGAGCACGCAAAGCACAATATCCTATGGACTCTCTTCCCTGCAATCACTGGACAAGACTCGCTGTCACGCTCGGGGCTGTTTTGGCCGCTTCGGTCTTCGGAGCCCGTTCGGCGCCACTGGCCACCGATCTGAGGTGCGAGTATCACCGGAACCCCGTGGCGATCGATGTCCCGCAACCGCGACTGAGTTGGGTGGTCCAGTCGGGGAGAGACGACCGTGGCGTTGCGCAATCGGCCTACCAGGTCCTGGTCGCAAGCGATGCGGTCCTGCTTGCCAGAGACGAAGCGGACTTGTGGGACAGCGGGAAGGTCAGTTCCGATCGACAGGCTCACGTTGTGTACGAGGGCAAACCGCTCGAATCCGGCCAGGCGTGTTATTGGAAAGTGCGGATCTGGGATCAGGAAGGGCGGGTGTCGGTCGACAGCCAGCCGGCATGGTGGGGGATGGGGATGTTGAAGGCGTCGGATTGGAAGGCGCGTTGGATAGGGTACGAGGCGCCGCCGGAGGCGGGCGACGCGGCGAGCACAGCCATGAAGGGGCTGCTGCGGGTGGATGGGCAAAGCTGGGTATGGGGCAGCGGCGCGCGCGCTGGCAACCAACCGGCCGGCAAGATGCATTTCCGCAAGGTTATCCAGCTTCCCGCGGACCGAGCGGTGAAGGAGGCCTTCTTTCTGCTTACGGCTGACGATGGTTTTCAACTGTTCATCAATGGCCACCCATCGGGGCAGGGGGCGACGTGGAAGACGCTTGTTCGGGTCGAGGTCACTGGGCGTCTTCAGCCGGGGGCCAACGCGCTGGGAATCCAGGCCGCCAATGGCGGCGAGAATCCCACACCCGCGGGTGTCATCGGGCGCCTGGTTGTGGCATTCGCGGATGGTGAACCGATGATCGTGCCTGTCGACACTTCCTGGCAGACGGCTTCTGACGCTCCCGAGCGCTGGAGTTGGCCGGACTTCGATGCCGGTGGCTGGAAACCGGCGAGCGTGGTGGCGGAGTTTGGCGATCAACCCTGGGGCAAGATCGCGCTGGACGAGGTTCGAATGGAACCGGCACCGTTCTTTCGGAAGGCGTTTCAAGTGCGCAAGCCGGTGCGGCGTGCGACGCTTTACGCATCGGCATTGGGCGTTTACGAACTGCGGCTCAACGGGCGGGCGGTCGATACGGATGCGCTGTCGCCAGGATGGACGGACTATTCGAAGCGCGTGCGCTATTTCGGGTACGATGTGACCGGGCTTGTCCGCGAGGGTGAGAACGTCATTGGCGCCATGCTGGGCGATGGCTGGTATGCGGGCTACCTGGCCTTCTCGGGCAAGCGGCATTATTACGGCGACAAGACGCGCCTGATTGTGCAGATGCAGATCGAGTATGCCGACGGTTCCAAGGAGTTGTTGGGAACTGACGAGACGTGGAGAGCGACCACGGGCCCCATTCGCGAGAACGATCTGTTGATGGGATCCGTCTACGATGCGCGCCGCGAGATGCCCGGTTGGGATGCGCCCGGCTACGCCGACGCGACCTGGCAGGGGGTGATTGTGGATGCCGGTGTGCGGGCCAATCTCGAGGCGCATCCGGGCACGCCGATACGGCGCATGGAGGAAGTACCCGCCCGCAAGATGACCGAACCCAAGCCGGGCGTGTACGTGTTCGATCTTGGCCAGAACATGGTGGGTTGGGTGCGTCTGCGGGCCAAAGGGGACGCCGGCCAAAAAGTGGTCGTCCGGCACGCCGAGATGTTGAATCCGGACGGCACGCTCTACACGGTGAACCTGCGGGCCGCGAAGGCGACCGACACCTATTATCTCGAAGACGGGGACGCGCGTTTCTATGAGCCGCCGTTCACTTTTCACGGGTTTCAATACGTCGAGGTGACGGGCTTGAACTACCGGCCCGAGGCGGGCGATGTGACGGGCGTGGTGGTGTATTCGGATCTTCCGCTGGCTGGGACATTCGAGTGTTCGGAACCGCTGGTGAACAAGCTCGTGCTCAACTCGATTTGGGGGCAGAAGGGGAATTTCCTCGATGTGCCCACCGACTGTCCGCAGCGCGATGAGCGGGCCGGGTGGACGGGAGACGCCCAAGTGTTCATGAAGACCGCTTGTTTCAACCTGGACGCGCCGGGTTTCTACACCAAGTGGCTCGTCGACCTGTGCCAGGATGCGCAGCGGGCCGATGGCGCCTTTGGCGATGTCGCTCCGCACGTCAACATCGTCGGCTACGGCAACACCGGCTGGTCCGATGCCGGCCCGGTCTGCGTCTGGCGCATGTACGAGATGTACGGAGACACGCGCGTTCTGGGCGAGCACTACCCGGCACTGGTGCGCCACATGGATTACCTCGCCCGAACGAGTCAGGACCTGGTGCGCGGCACGGGCGCTTACGGCGATTGGCTGCGGTTGACCGGGCCCCAGCATTCGGAGGTGATTGGCACGGCTTATCACTATTACGCCGCGCATCTGATGATCGGCATTGCCGATGTCCTGGGCAAGGCGGACGATGCGGCGCGTTTCCGGAAACTCGCGGAGGACATTCGGGGCGTGTTCGCGACGCGGTTCATCAAACCCGACGGCCGGATTCTCGATGCGAAGAACGAGACCGGGCAGACTTTCTATGCCTTGGCGTTCGGTTTGAATCTTGTGCCCACGAATCTGAAGGCCGAGGTTGCCGCGCAGTTCGTGGCGTCGATTCGGAAAGAGGACGACCACCTGGCGACCGGTTTTCTGGGGACACCGTTTGTGCTGGGCGCGTTGCAGAAGGCCGGGCGCCCGGAACTGGCCTACAAGTTGGTGCTCAACAAGACCTACCCGTCATGGCTGCAGCAGGTGATCTGGGGCTCGACTACGATGTGGGAGCGGTGGGATGGGTGGCGTCCGGACAAGGGCTTTCAGGATCCGGGCATGAACTCGTTCAACCACTACTGGCTGGGGTGTGTGAGCGAATGGCTCTTCACCCAGGCCGCCGGCATCGATACCGATGGTCCGGCGTTTCGGAGGGTTGTTATTCGACCCGAGATCGTGCCAGGGGAGGGTGGCCTCACCTGGGTGAGGGCCATCTACCACTCGATCAGCGGCGAAGTTCGGAGCGCCTGGAAACTGAGCGACGGACGGTTTGATCTCGAGATTACTGTGCCCGGGAACTGTCGCGCCACGGTGTACGTTCCGGCGCAAGGAGTCGAGGCCGTGACGGAAGGCGGACGACCCGCCGCCGAGGCGCACGGTGTGAAGTACCTCCGTCAGGAAGCGGGCAAGGCAGTCTTCGAGGTTGGCTCGGGTTGCTACGCGTTTCAGAGCCGTTAGCGCGCCTTCTTCAGGCGAGGGCCACAGCGCCGCAGAGGTGGACCTGGAGGCCCAATTCGGCCAGGGCCGCCGCTTTGATCCGGCAGGCGCGATGGGCCTGCTTGATGTTGGGCGCGTACACGACCTGGATGTGATTGGACTTGTGGCGCGCCATCATCTGATCGCGGCTGATGCCGTGCAGCACCGCGTGCATGATCGGCCACTCCGGGTTGGTCAGGCGCCAGCGTCGTTCGGTTTCCCTTGCGGGCAAGGCGACGGACTCGGCAATGCCGAGATCGGCGTGGAGTTTGCCGTCCATGATGAACACGCGGCTCCAGACCACCCAGCCCGGTTTCGACACGCCTTTGACCGTCCCGCCGCCGAGACGGAAGAACATGGGAGGCTGGCGCTCGCTTCGGGCCCCCTTCCATCCGTCGGCGAAGTGCGCCGGTGGAACAGCTCCGGAGATCAGGAAGACCCAGACATAGTCATTGATGCCGTTGCCGCGGTAGTGTGCTCCCCAGCGGACGTCGTGCAGGGTGTTTTCCGGCGCAAAGCCCAGTTCCCGCCAGAGCCGATAGGTGACCAGGCCATCGAGGCCGGCGCATTCGTCGACTTCGTTGAAGTGCGGCACGGCTTCGCCCTCGAAGAGCACGCGGCCTGTGCGCGGGCAGCGCACCGGGGGACGGCTGACGTTGTTGAGCAATCCCTCGACGAGGTCGCTGGCGGGCGCGAGGTCCTTGAGGCCCTGTTGGTATTGAATGCCGATGGCGGCGCAGCCGTATTCGGCCGCGAGACGCACGGCGGCCACGTACATCTTGCATTGAAGCAGAGTCTGGGCCTCCGTCAGTTCGGTGGCTTCATCCCTGCCCCACGCGAACTGCATGCCTTTCTTCAGCAGCCAATCGAGCACGCCGCGCGCCTCGGTGTCCGGGACCTGTTGCATGGCGGCGTAGAGAGCGGACTGACTGAGCCGTTCCTTGAACAACCCGGTCGGGTTGAGCAGTTCGTCCGGGATGATGGCGTTGTGCATGCCCATGCAGCCTTCGTCGAAGACGCCAAGAATCGCCTTGTCTGACCTCAAGCGGCGGGCAAAGGCGCGTCCGACTCGCTCGTCGGCCACAGGCAGCTTGAGCAAGGTCAGGTCGCGCACATGGCTCTGGTCGTGGGTGACGACCCCTTCGCTCAGCCACTGGCGCAGGCCGTTCCGAAAGAAAGGATCGGTGAATTTCTCGCTCCAGATCGTGCTGTAGCGGATGCCCATTTTAGTCAGCGAAGCGTTGAGATTGAGGAGGCCGACCAGGCCGGGGAAAGTGCCGCTCCAATTGGCGACGGTGAGAATTGGAGCGCGGTGCGTGAGAAGCCCCGGGAGCACATGCTGGCTGTACTGCCAGACGCTTTCGGCGACGACCAACGGCATGTCAGGGTCGATCCCGCGAAAGACCTCGATCCCCATTTTCTGGGAGTCGATGAAACCGTGCTTCTTGACCGAGTCGTACGGGTGGGCGCGGGCGACCCGCCATCCCTCGGCCCGGATGGCGGCGGTCAATGTGGCTTCCATCTTGGCCTGCTCGGCCCAGCAGGTTTGGTTGGCTGAGAGGCGGAGGTCGCCGTTGGCAATCAGTGAAATGCGACGGGCTGCGGCAGAAGGTCCTTTTTTCATACAAGAATGATGGCAAGAGGCTAATCCGGAAGGCCGCCCGACTCAAAGCGAAAAGTGAGTGCCGTGGGAGGTCGCTGGCATCCTCCGCCTGCGCGACCCCGATTTGCTGGCATCCGCCCGCCTTTGGAAATACGTGATCGAGCATCTGCATGCCGGCATTCGCGTCCTATGGGAGGAGGCCCGGGAGCGATGCAACGGCAAGAGGAAGCAAGACGCACTTTGGGATCATCGAATTGGTTTTCATGTTCAACTGTCTTCTGCTGAATCAACCGCCCAGTGAACGTTCACCGTTTTCACAAGGCCGATCCGGCGGTTGCCTGAGCGGCCCTTGATTGACCACTCTCATCAACAGCAACCCTTCCGGAACTTAAAATAAAATGACCGTGTGCAGGCCGATGGTTGCTTGAAAACGCGATTGCCTTTTAGCGTGACTTGGGTTCACGCTGCAGCAATGAACCACTCCGTGCTGATCAATCGACGAACCTTCATCGAGCACGCCACGATCCTCGCCGCCGGTTCCGTTGTGCCACTCGCGTCTGGCGAATCCGCCTCGGGCGGCTGGCAGATCGGCTGCTACACGCGGCCTTGGGATCATTACGATTACCGGGTCGCGCTCGATGCGATTGCCGAGGCGGGTTTCAAGTACGCGGGCATCATGACGGCCAAAGGCAGGTCGTGGGTCATGATCAACCCGGAGACAACGTCGGAGGAGGCCGCTCGAATTGGCTGGGAGGTGGCACAGCGCGGTCTCAAGACCGCCTCGGTGTACGGCGATTTCCAGCTCGGGTCCTCGCACGCGGCGAGCGTCCAGGCGCTTCAACGCCTGATCGATCATTGCGTCACGTGCGATTCGGGCGACCTCTTGTTGGGAGGCACGTCCGAGCAACAGCAGTACGAGCCTTACTACAAGGCGATTGCCGACTGCTGCGACTATGCCGCCGAGCGAAAAGTGCGGATGACGATCAAGCCCCATGGAGGTCAGAACGCAACCGGGCGCCAGTGCCGCCAGGCCATCAAGAAGGTGGGGCACCGCAGCTTCCGGCTCTGGTATGATCCGGGCAACATCCTCTATTACTCGGATGGCGCTCTCGATCCGGTGAAGGAGGCCGGTTTTGTCGACGGCCTGGTTGTCGGCATGAGCGTCAAAGATTTTCGGCCTCCCAAGGAGGTGATGGTCACGCCCGGGAGCGGCGTGGTCGATTTTCCGAAAGTGCTGGGGCGACTTCGCAAGGGCGGGTTCAAGCAGGGACCGCTTGTGATCGAGTGTCTGGCCGCGGGTGATGTGGCCACCGTGACCGCCGAGGCGAGGCGGGCGCGTCTCTACCTCGAGCAGTTGGTGGAGCAGGCGGCGCTCGAGGCTACTCGGGAGGCGCGACCTGCATTGGGCACCCCTGCCGGGCGGCTGCGCGCGGGGCCGCGGCTTTTTTGAAGACGACTGCTTATGACATCCACGATTGCCGCGACGCCATCCCCCCGGCTGACGTCGCTCGATGCCTACCGGGGTTTCGTGATGTTCCTGATGATGGCCGAGGTGCTGCGCCTCTGCCGGGTCGCGCAGGCGATTCCGGACAGCCTGTTCTGGGGTTTCCTCTGCCATCACCAGTCGCACGTCGCATGGATTGGCTGCTCGTTGCACGATCTGATTCAGCCCTCCTTCTCGTTCATGGTCGGGGTGGCACTGCCATTCTCGATTGCCAGCCGAATGGCGCGGGGCGAATCCCGCGGGCGGATGTATGGCCACGCCCTGTGGCGCGCGTTTGTGCTGATTCTGCTCGGCGTGTTTCTGCGATCGACGTCGAGCGGCCGGACCAACTGGACCTTCGAAGACACGCTCACACAGATTGGCCTGGGTTACTTTGCGCTCTTTGTCCTGGGGTTCCGTCCGGTTCGCGACCAGTGGGTGGGGCTGGGGATCGTGCTGATCGGCTATTGGGCGGCGTTTGCCCTCTATCCGCTGCCGCCCGCCGACTTCGATTACGCGCGGGTTGGTGTCTCCAAGGATTGGCCGCACCTGATGAGTGGCTTTGCCGCCCACTGGAACAAGAACAGCAATCTGGCCTGGGCGTTCGACGCCTGGTTCCTCAACCTCTTTCCGCGCGAGCACCCATTCACCCACAACGGCGGCGGCTACGCCACACTCAGCTTCATCCCGACTTTGGGCACGATGATCCTCGGACTGATCGCCGGGGGCGTGGTGCGCAGCGCGCGGACCTCATGGCAGAAGGTGCGGTGGCTGGCGATTGCGGGCGCGGTTGGGCTGGGGGCGGGCTGGCTGCTTGGGGCGATCGGGATTTGTCCCGTGGTGAAACGCATCTGGACGCCCAGTTGGACGGTCTACAGTGGCGGTTGGTGTTTGCTGCAGCTGGCGGCTTTCTACCTGGTGATTGATCTGTGGCAGCGCAAGGCCTGGGCGTTCCCGCTTGTGGTGATCGGCATGAACTCCATCGCCGCCTATTGCATGGCCCATCTGTTCGACCATTTCATTGCGCAGAACCTCAAGACCCATATGGGTCAGGACGCCTTCAAACTTCTCGGCGCGTCCTACGAACCTTTGCTGCACGGCGCGGCCACCCTGCTGATGTTGTGGTTGATCCTCTACTGGATGTACCGCCGGAGGCTGTTCCTGAGGATTTGACCCGCATGTTTTACACCCGGTCGGCGCACATGGCGATCGGACTTCGCAAGAGGACTGTCATGCGGGTTTGAAAAGCATGACCTCGCGCGAACGCATCCGAGCTGCCATTCATCACGAACCGACCGATCGTGTCCCGATTGATGTGGGCGGGACGCGCCAGAGCGGGATTGCCGCAGTCGCATATGGCCGGCTGAAACGCCATATCGAGATCGAGCCGGACAGTCCGGTCCGCGTCTTCGACTTGTTCCAGATGCTGGCCGAGATCGAACCGGCGGTGGGAGACCGGCTCGGCAACGACTGCGTGGGATTGCATCGGCGCTCGGTGGCGTTCGGCATCCCCAATGAAGACTGGAAGCGATTCACGTTTCCGGACGGATTCGAGGCTGAAGTCCCCGGCGGGTTCAATCCGCGATGCGGGCCCGATGGGGAGCTGACGATTTGGAGAGAGGGCGTTGCCGCAGGGAAGATGCCGGCCGATGGATTCTACTTCGATCGGCTCGAAAAGAACCCCGGCGCGTTGCATCCGGATCTCGATGCCTGGGAGGCGCCGCGTCTGACGGCTCACGAGTTGGCGCACGCGGCGCGCGAGGCTGCGCGCCTCGAGTCAACGACCGACAAGGCCATCATCGCGGCCCTGGGACCGCCGTACGAATTGTTCCATGGACTCGGGCAGGGCGGATTCGACACATGGATGATCACGTTTGCCAGCGAGCCCGGCTACGTTCGGGGGCTGTACCGCAAACTGACGGACGCATGGATCGAGAATCTCGAGTCGTTCCACGGCGCCGTCGGCGACCGGATTCAGGTCCTTCAGGTGTGCGACGATTTCGGGACGCAGCGGGCTCCCTTCCTCTCTCTGCGCGCGTTTCGCGAGCTGGTGATGCCGGCCTATCGTCGAGGGCTGGACTGGATTCATCAGCGCACTCCCTGGAAGGTCATGTTGCACTCCGACGGCGCCTTGGGTCCGCTGTTGCCTTCCATAGTGGAGATGGGCGTCGATATTCTGAATCCGGTTCAGACCAGCGCGGTGGGGATGGAACCGGCCCGGTTGGTGCATGACTATGGAGATCGGCTGGTGTTTTGGGGCGGAAGCTGTGATCCGCAGGGCACCCTGACGTCCGGTTCGCCTGTGCACGTTGCTGCGGAAGCGCGCGCGAACCTCGAGCATTTTACAAGGTGCCCCGGTTACGTTTTTGCTTCGATTCACAATATCCAGGCCAATGTCCCGCCGGAGAACATCGTGGCGCTGTTCGAGACGGCGATGCGCTTTCATCGGGCTCGACGCGCTCCGGATGAAGGTTCATTCTCGCGCGGACGTCAAAGGCGAGAGCATTGATGCCGAGCGTCCCTGGGGCGCTGTCGCCAGACAATCGAATATGAAACAAACGACTCCTCAAATCACACGTCGCCGTTTTTTGGGCGGCGCCGCCGTGTCCACAACAGCGTTCCTCGTCGCGCCCGGTTCAGTTCTGGGTCTGCGGGGGCAGACTCCACCCAGCGGCAAACTGAACATTGCCGGCATCGGGATAGGGGGGCAGGGCGCCTCCGACCTGAGCAGCATTCAGAAAGAGAGTCCGGGCGAGAACATCGTGGCGTTATGCGATGCCGACTGGGGCCATGCGGCGCACACATTCAAACGGTATCCCGGGGCCAAGCAGTACAAGGATTACCGGAAGATGCTCGACGAGATGAAGGAGATCGACGCTGTGGTGATCGGCACGCCCGACCACCATCACGCGCCTGCTTCGATCGAGGCCATCAAGCGGGGCAAGCATGTCTACTGCGAAAAGCCGCTGACGCATTCGGTTTGGGAAGCGCGCAAGGTGGCCGAAGCGGCGCGGCAGGCGGGAGTCGCAACCCAGATGGGGAATCAGGGCGCCGGTTCCGAGGAATCCCGGCGCTTGTGCGAACTGATCTGGCACGGAGCCATCGGCAAGGTCCGCGAGGCGCACATCTGGACCGACCGTCCTTCGCAAGGCCTGTTCAACGAATACTGGCCCCAGGGCGTGCCCCGGCCCAAAGAGACGCCGCCTGTGCCTGAGACGCTCGATTGGGACCTGTGGCTCGGTCCGGCGCCCGAACGCCCCTACAACCCGATCTACTGTCCGTTCCGCTGGCGCGGCTGGTGGGACTTCGGCACGGGCGCCCTGGGAGACATTGGCTGTCACGCGATGGACCCTGTCTTCCGCGCGTTGAAGCTGGGCGCGCCTTCGAGTGTCGAGGGATCGTCGACTCGCGTGAATGAGGAGACCTTCCCGCTCGGGTCGATGGTGACCTATCATTATGGAGAGCGGAGCGCGGAGGCTCAGGTTCACAACACGTACACGGCGGGTCTGAGCGGTGCGGCGGCGGGTGCGGTGGCGATGCCGCCGGTGAAGCTGACCTGGTACGACGGCGGCCTGCGTCCCCCGCGACCGGTCGGGCTCGAAGACGAGCAGGTCATGGGCGACAACGGACGGCTTCTGATTGGCGACGAGGGCTTCATGCTGGGCAATCGAATCTACCCCGATGCGCGGCGCAGAGAGATCGGTGACATCCCGCGTTCGATCCAGCGTTCGGTCGGCCACTACAAGGAGTGGATCGAGGCTTGCAAGGGCGGCAAGAAACCCGCTTCGAACTTCGACTTCGCGGGGCCGCTTGCCGAGGCCGTGCTGTTGGGCAATGTGGCCTTGCGCGTCGGGTTGCGTGAGAGGCTTGTCCGGTATCGCCTCCAATGGGATGCGGTCGCCTTCAAGTTCACGAATCTCGACGAGGCCAACCAGTACCTCAGACGCGCGTATCGGTCCGGTTGGTCCCTCTGACGCGCCATAGAGCCGGGCGCGACTGCCCCCAGAGCATCGCGCCTGGTGAAACGCCGGAGCGCTCGGAGAGCCGGCTCGAGGCGTGCGGAGATCGGAGGACGGTGCGTCGGTAGCCGGCTCAAAGCCTCTGTCGTCAGGTAGGGTGACGGTCGACTTTCACGTCCCCGCTCGACGGGTAAGGCGAGCGTTGACATTCCACGGTTGAATGCGCACGCGGGGACCAGGAACCAGGAACGTTCAATTCCAAACGGTCAATTCTCAATCAGCCGGAAGCGCAAAGGAACCTGTTGTCACGACAACCTGGAAGCGAGCTTTTGGCCGAGGGATTCCGGAGCGTTCAGCGGTCCGGTGGCCGCGGCGCGCGCGGCGGAGCCGCTCCGGAAGGAGACGCCCTCGATTCTGAGGAGACCGAAATCGACCTCGGCGTAGGCCGCCACCGGACTGAGGCAACCGCCGCCCATGGCGCGAAGAAACGCGCGTTCGGCCGTCACGCAGGCACGTGTGACATCATGGTCGAGCCGCAAACACAGCGATTGCGCGAGGGGATCGTCAGCTCGGGTTTCAATGCCGATCGCAGCCTGGCCGACGCAAGGGATCATGAGGCTGATTGGCAGAAGAGCCACGCGCAGACCTGGCGGGGCGGGGTGTTGCGGCGGGCCATGAATCGCGCCATCCGGTCGCAACTGATAGCCAAGGCGACGCAGTCCGGCGGCGGCCAGCAGCGTGGCGGCGAGATTCGGATCATGGGCCAGTTTATCGAGCCGGGTGCTGAGGTTCCCGCGGATTTGGACCACGCGCAGATCGGGGCGCAATTCGAGCAGTTGTTCGCGTCGGCGGGTGCTGCTTGTGGCGACAGTTGCCTGAGGCGGCAGGGCATCGAGTGGGGACGCGTGCGCGCGTGTCGAGGTGGGGAGTGGGGAACCGGCCGATCGGCAGACGAAGACGTCTCGGGCGTCTTCGCGTTCGAGCACGGCGCCCAGGGTCAGTCCGGAGGGCAGTTCAGTGGGCAGATCCTTGAGGCTATGAACGGCCAGGTCCGCCTCGTTGCGGAGGAGCGCGGTTTCCAGTTCCTTGGTGAAAAGGCCTTTCGAGACCAAAGCAGGCGTCTGGGCCATCGAGGCGCGCTGGAGTCTGTCGCCTGTGGTCTTGATGATGCGGATCTCGAAGGCGAAGTCCGGGAAGGCTGCTCGGCAGCGGTCGATTGCGAGGTATGTCTGGGCCAGTGCGAGCGGGCTGCCGCGGGTGGCCAGGCGGATCGGGCGCTGTGGGGGGGGCGGGTCAGGAGAGGTGGGGCGGTCGGGGGTCATGGGAAAGGTGGAGGGGCGGGGTCGAGGAGGCCCTGGACGCGTTTGCGAATGAGTTCATTGCAGAGGGCAATCTCCTGCCGACGCTGGCGCAGGGCGGCCTCAGTGATCGTCTGTAAGTCGTCGATGTTGTAGAGAAAGACGTTGTCCATCCGATTCACATCCGGATCGATATCGCGGGGGACGGCGATGTCGATCAGGAGCAGCGGGCGTTGTCGGCGCAGGCGCATCAGGGGTTCGAGGCGCGGGCGATCGAGGATGTAGTGGGGGGCAGAGGTGCTGCTGACGGCGATGTCGATTCGTCCGAATTCGCCGACCCAGTCGTCGAACGGAATGGCCTTGCCTTCGAGTTCCGCGGCGAGGGCGGCGGCGCGGTCGAACGAACGGTTGGTGACGATCACCTCGGAAGCGCCGCGGGAGAGAAGGGCGCGCGCGGTCTTGCCGCTGATATCGCCGGCCCCGATGACCAGGACGGCGCGTCCGGCCAGCGAACTGAAAATCTTCTCGGCCAGATCGACGACGACCGATCCGACGGAGATGCTGCCGCGCTGGATGCTGGTCTCGGTCCGGATTTGTTTGGCCACATTGAAGGCCCGCTGGAAGGCCTTGTTCAAGTGCCGTCCGGTATGGTGATGGCGCAAGGCAAGCGCGTAGGCACGCTTGAGTTGTCCGAGGATTTCCGTTTCGCCCAGCATCATGGAATCGAGTCCCGACGCCACTCGGAACAGGTGTTCGAGGCTTTGGGGCTCGTGCCAACCGTACAACTCCGGGGCCAGATTCGGGTCCAATCCATGATAGCTCAGCAGGAAGTCGCGCAGTGCGGCGAGTGTACGCTGGGGGGCGCGCGGAGCGGCGGCATAGATTTCGACGCGGTTGCAGGTGGAGAGGATGACCGATTCCTCGGCGAGCGCTTGGGCGCGGAGTTGGGCGAGGGCGGAAGGGATGGCGGTCTCGGGGAAGGAGAGGCGCTCCCGGATTGCCACGGGCGCCGTATTGTGACTGAGTCCGACGACGACAACTGCCATGGCTCACGGGTTGTGGATGCCGGACAACTGGTTGAAGCCTGCGAACGTCAGGAGGACGAAGCAGAAACTGCCAATGGCCCACCAGGCGAACCAGCGCCCGCCGCCTTGGAACTGCCACCGGCGCAGCAGCAGGATGGCGTAGGCCAGCCAGATGAAAATCGTCCAGAGAATCTTCGCGTCGACCAGGAAGAACACGCCGCGCTCGTGTTTGAGCCAGATGGTCCCGAACACCATTCCGGCCGAGAGCAGCGCGAGTCCGACTACGAGCGACTGCCAGGTGACCGTTTCAAGCCTTTGGATGGGAGGAAACAGCGAGAGCACCGCCCTGAGCTTGTCGCGTTTCAGGTCGCGTTCCTGGGTCAGGTACATCATTGCCGTGATTGCGCCCAGTCCGAACGCACCGTACGAGAGCATCACCAACGCGGCGTGTAGGCTCGTCATAGTGGGGATGAACTGCGGTACCGGATCGCGTGTGTCCAGTCCGGGCATGAGAGCGAAGACGCCGACGCAAAACAGCACGGGCGCCGCGAATGCGCCGAGAAAACGGAGGCGCCGGACGAGTCCGATGATCAGGTACGCGGCCACGATGGCCCACATCGAGAACATGGTGGCTTCGAAGAGGTTGTTGACCGGGCATCGGGACAGCGAGAAACCGCGTTTGATCATGGCGCTGGTCTGGAGCCCCATCGCGGCCAGGAGCAGGATGTAAATGACGCGATTGTCTGTTCGAAACCCTTTGCGCCAAAGCAGAATCGCGTAAAGGGTGCTGATGCCATACACCCCCACCGCGACCGCGAACAGGTTTCGATCCGTAACGCCGAACACAGGCTGAGGGTAAACCGGTGCGGAGCGCCTGCAAGCTTGGAGAGGTCCGGGCGCGTGACTTGAGTGTTCATCGGCGATTGAATTGGGGCGTGAGCACACATTGTCTCTTGCGGCGCGAATGGATCGGGGCAGTCGGCTTGGCAACTGTCGCAGCGTCTCCGCTGTCGGCGTTTGCCAGCCAGCGCCAGCCGGCGCGGCGCTTTCACGTCTGCCTCTCGCCGGTGATTGTCGAGAGCGACCCGGATTTGCTGATGAGCGTGCGCCAGGCCGGAGTGGAGGTTGTGTGGCTGGCCGGGTACTTCTACGGCCACCGGCCATACGCCGACGATTTGATCCGCCGCGCCCGCGCGCGGCTCGAGAAGGCCGGCCTGGAGTCCGAACTGATCACGGTTCCCCTCGGTCTTCCGGGCGATTCCCTTGGCGCGCATGACGGCGACTTTCCGCTGACGCCGCCACGGCATTGGCAGACCGGGCAACGCCCCGACGGGCAGAGTTGCGCCGGCACGTCACTGTACGCTCCCGCAACGGACGAGAACGCGGCTGCGCTGCGGCGTCTGAGGGCTTACGGGTTTCGCCGGTCATTTGTGGATGACGATTTCCGGCTGGGAGGACTCGATGTGGCGTCTATGGACGCGTGACCAGGTTGTCCTCCTCGGCGAGGGATTGGACGATCATGTCGACGGTTTTCTCGATCGCGCCTGTGTTGACTTTCACCACGGCGACGGCGTTGCGTCCCAACTCCGCGCGGGCGGCGGGGTCCGCCAGCAATTGATCGAGCGTTTGTTCGAGTTCGGCAGCGTCTCGAACCTGCCTGGCGCCTCCGCTCCTGACGAAGCTCTCGGCGATCGCCGCGAAGTTCTGCATGTTGGGCCCGAACACCATGGCCTTGCCGAGTGCGCCCGGCTCGACGGGATTCTGCCCGCCTTCGGCCGTGAGGCTTTTGCCGACAAAGATGACGGTGGCCGTTTCGTAGAAGTCCTTGAGCTCGCCGGTTGTGTTCACCAGAAGGCATTCGAGGCTGCGCGCGGCCAGTTGGGTCGAGCCGGTTACCTCGCGTCGGTAGATGAACTTGATGCCGCGGGCTTCGAGTTCGCGTCCGACTTCCCGCCCCCGCTCGAAGTGGCGCGGCACAAGGACAAGGAACAGGTCGGGATGGCGTGCGCGGAGGCGCGGGAGGATGTCGGCGAGGAGGGCTTCCTCACCGGCGTGCGTGCTGCCGGCGACGAGAATTGGTGCATCGTCGGGAACGCCAATCTGACGCAGGAGCACGGCGGCATCGAACAGACGCCGTTCCTCGAGTTTGGCGGCGTCGAATTTCAGGCTGCCGACCACGCGCACGGTTTCGGGGCGGCATCCCAGTCGAACCAGGCGCGCCGCGTCCTCATCGCTTTGTGCGCCGACGCCGGCGAGCGTCGCGAAGAGCGGTCGGAACAGCGGTCGGAACAGGCGGTACCCCCGGTACGAGCGTTTGGAGAGGCGTGCGTTGACCAAAAAGACCGGCGTGCGCCGGGCGCGGGCTTTCCAGAGGAAATTGGGCCAGATCTCGGCTTCGACGAGCACGATGGCATCCGGGTGGAGGACCGCCTGGGCTCGTGAGACGCAGCTTCGGAAGTCGATCGGGTAGTAGACCTTCTCGATGCGGGTCGGAAGCTTCTTGCGCAATTCCCCCATGCCCGTCGAGGTCGTGGTCGAGACCACGATCTTGAGGTTTGGCACGCGCGGTTCGAGGGCGCGAATCAACTGGGCGCACAGGTTGACCTCTCCGACGCTGACCGCGTGCATCCAGAGGATGTGGCGGTTTGTGACGGCGTGTTTGACTCTGGCACTGAAGCGTCCGAAGCGCTGATGAAATCCATCGCGCCAGTTCCCGCGGCGCCACATCTTCCAGAAGTAGAAGGGCGCACTCAGACAGAAACCGACCGTAAACACCAGGCTGTAGAGAGTCCGCATGCCGTTTCGCAGACCATTATCGCGTCCCGCCCTCTCGATGCAATGCCGCAGTCACGCGACTCGGCGCGGAACGGTGCGTCTGGAGGTTGTCGGTGGGGATGGAGTTTGCGCCGCGTGAGGCCTGCCTGCCGCGCCGGCCTGTGCCGTGCCCGACACGGCAGACAGGCCGCTGCGCTTTGCGGCGCAGACAAGGCACGCGGCCTACAGCGTGAGTCTCCATCCGTTGGAGGCCCGGCGCCCTCACCGGGCGACAGAACACCGCCAATCTTCAGATGCACTGGCGCGGACCAGCCCGACACGGACGTCGGAACATGGGCCGGGACGCCGCGCCGGTTACCGGGCACGGACTCGATAGAACCGCGCGGTTCCAAGCGGCACCGGGATTCTCCAGGATGTGATGCCGGTGGTCGATGCGGTGAGCGTTGCTGCCACTTCGCCGATGTGCGTCGCTGTCGCGCCCTCGAGCACTTCGTACGTGCGGCCGTACACCGAGGTCCAGGAAAGCGTCGGCGGCGCTGGAAAAATGGCTACGGTGACCGGAACCTCAGGTCCGATCAGTCGGAATTCAACAGGCGCGGTTTGGTAGCGGGCGCCGTCGGAGGCGGTCACCACGGCAACCACGCTGTGTTGACCCGCGCCGAGTTCGGTTCCCGGCAAGACGAATGCCGCCGTCTGCGCATTCGTCATTGCGGCCAGCCAGCCCCCAGTCCCGAACAGTTCGATCCGATCGATGTCCGTCCGATTCGCCATCACATCGAATGGCATCACGGCTTCGACCGCGAACTCGGTCTGCCCGACCGGACACCGCAAGGTTGCTTCGAGCGGGGTGTTGCAGATGCGGACTCGAGTGGTGGCGCGGGTTTGAGTCCGCACCGAACTGCCTTCATAGGCCACGGCTGTCAGTTCATGGTGACCGTCGGGGTAGGCTGCACTGTCGAAGGGGAAAGTCAGATCGAGCTTTGCGCTTCCGGCGGTCACATAGAGGTGATTCCGAGGGGCCAGATCGGGTCGGTTCTCATCAAGTCGCACCGGCGCCGAGGGGTCCATTTGGAAGTGATCGGGAGCGGACCACGCGCATTCGATCTGGGCCGCGGCGAGGCCCGGCGAGCGGGCATAGAGGAAGAAGGAGACAAGCTTGTCGCTCATGACGAAGATGTCCTCGGCTGACACCCCGTCCGGCCCCTGCAGCATGGGAGATGCGTTCACTTCTTGCAGAACCTGGCGGACCAGATTGGCCGTGGTGCCGGCGGGTGGATTGGTGGCTCCGACTGTGATGCTCTCGCCGTTAGTCTTGATCAGTGTGCATTGCAGGACATCGCCTTCGGCCGCGGTCGCGTCGATTGTGTAGGAGCGCCATGGCCGCGCCGCGGAATCGACGAATCGAGGTTGGGCAGGGTGGACGAGGGTTGTCAGGGATGGTCCGCTCCCCTGCGACTCGATGGCGGTGAGGCTGACATCCTCTCCGGAGCGTCCGGGTAGGAGCGAGATCAGCCTGATGCGATCGCCCACCGCGGTGGCGGCGACGAGGGTGGCATTGGACTGGCTGTTGACCAACGTGGCGAGGTTGGTTGCCACGGACTCCAAAGTCGCTCCCGCGGGCACGGTCCAGTCGAAGCTGGTCGGACCGATCCCGATCGAGACGGCGTTGCCTTCCGCCGGGGGCAGGTTGGTCACGGTGAAGGCCAGGACACCGTCCACGAACAAATCCACCTGCTGCAAGGGACGCGTCGCATCCGCGGCCCGGAATTGCAGGCTGAGATTAGTGATTCCCACGAGCATCGGTGGTTCGGACGATGACGGCGGTTCATGGAGCGCGACGCCGTCTGGTGCGCGGATTCCGTTGGCCGAGGCGGCGTGGCCGTTTTGAAAGCCCCATGCTCCCATACCGGGACGGGCGAAGGGGGCGGCCAGCGGCTCACCCACGAGGACACCCTGATACGGGCTGGCCAGGCCTTGATAGCAGCATTCGGCAATGGTGAAGCCGCGGGCCTGGTAGAAATAGACGCTCGGGTCCGGGAACTTCTCCGTGTAGTTGCACGGCTCGACGACCGTGCCGTAGCTGGCCGTGGCGCCCGCGCGAAGGAACGCCAGGAGGTTCGTCTGGCCGCATGGCTCGAAGAGGCAGCCTCCGTAGGAGGTGAGGCTGTCCGCCATCGCCCCCGGCACGAACGTGTCCTTGGTGACGCTGAACTGGGCGAGACCGGTTTGCATGCCCAACAGGTCGGACAATCCGGAGGTTTGGTTCGAGTTGGTTGCGATCAGCGGAAACAAGCCGTTGATCTGCATGTCCAGAATCGCATTGTCGAAATTCGGGAACCGCACATTCCGGGCTGAGTCGGTGGTTTTCTGGAGCAGGACGGTTTGGGTGGGGAAGGCGCCGTCGCTGGCCACGCCGCGATCCACGGTCTGCATGGCCTCTGCGAGGATTTCCGCGGTCAGCATGGTCGCCAGAAAGCGCGGTTCGTTTGTCGTATCGGGTTGGGAGCCGAACGCCCGTTCGGTGGCGAAGTACGAGTTGTTTCCTTCGGGCGAGATTCGGCAGGGGCTCGAAGTCCGCCAGTCGTTGGTCTTGAATCCGTAGAACAGCACCGATGTCGTGCTGTTCACGTCACGTCCGTCGATCACCCTGTATGGAATGTCCATCGAGAGGACGACGAATCGGATCTGGCTGGCCAGGCGGCGCTCGGTCAACGCCGTGAGAAGCGGGTTCACCAGCAGATTCTGGCACTGCGTGCGAGTCCAGTCGGTCCTGCTGCCTGTCCACGCGATGCGGACGATGTTCCGCGGGGGCAACTGGCGGCGTTCGCGATAGTAGTTGCCCAGCGCCATGGAATTGGCGCTGTGCGAGTTCACCACCACTGCGACATCCAGGCCGCTGCCGCCGGCCTGAGTCAGCGCAAACGGAAGGGCCAGCAAACACAGCGGCGCGAGCAGGCGTTGAATCCAGTGGGCGTCTTGTCTCATGATCCGTTGATCCTGTTGGCCAGGCGCGGTCGTTGTCGGCCCGCGGACTGTGCCCGGTGGAACTGCTGCCCGCAAGCCTCAAGGAGACGCCTCGTGTTGTCGGAGGGACGATGGCGGAATGCCGGATGGTGCATCTGGTTTTTGTCGGTGTTCTGTCGCCCGGTGAGGGTGCCGGGCCTACAACGGATCGAGATTGCCGGAGGGGCGGCGCCTGTCTGCCGCCTGCCTGCCGGCAGGGCAGACAGGTCCTCGTCGCCCGCCAACAGGGTTTGCAGGTCTCTTCGCCGGGGACGAGGACGCCCCCACTCCGGCCTCCGACTCACGGACAGCTTAAGCCGGCAGCAAGCCGGCGCCCCGGCCTTCGTGTGTGTGAGCATTGCACTCCAGGCCGCGTACCCTGTCTGCGCCGCAAAGCGCAGCGGCCTGTCTGCCGTGTCGGGCACGGCACAGGCAGGCGCGGCAGGCAGGCACCCCCGCGGCGCGTGCTCGATTCCCACCGATGACCTTCAGATGCACTGAACGGGGCGCCAAGGGCGCTCTTTTTCATTCGCGTTTCGGGCTCGAGTCGGCTAGAGATAGGGAGTTTCCAATGAAATCGACCGTGCCTGTTGCTTCTCGAAGCCGTTCAGTCGGGGGTTTCACGCTGATCGAACTGCTGGTTGTCATCGCCATCATCGCCATTCTGGCCGGCATGCTGTTGCCGGCGTTGGCGCGCGCCAAGGACAAGGGGCAGCGTATCAGTTGCATGAACAACCTCAAGCAAGTCAGCCTTTTCCTGCAATTGTACACCGACGATTACAACGACATCTTTCCGGCCCACCGAAACCAGAACGTGAACAATGCCGATGAAATCGTCTCGCTCACCAACTGGTGGGGAACGACGATTATCGGATACGCCCGAAACCAGTCGAATCTGTTCCGGTGTCCGGCCATCAAGGGCAAGCGCCTGGACAACGGCCTGCGCTGGGAGTGGAAGTTCGACTGCCACAAGGTCGGGTACGGCATCAATTCGTGGTTCCTCAGTCTGTGGCCGTACACCGATCAAAGCCTCACGGTCGGCGGCATCCGATTCGAGACGAAACCTTGGTTCAAGCGCACGTCGATCGTGACGCCCACCGACACGCTCATGATCGGCGACTCCATGCCCAAGATCGACGGCATGTGGAGCAGCAGTTGCTACTGGCCCTGGGCCTGCATGGACCCCAAAAACTCCCAGTACGGCGGATACGAGGGAATCGACCGCAACCGCCATCGCGACACCGGCGTGGTTGTGTTCACGGACGGCCATGCCGAAGCGCGCAAAGACGCCAAAATCAACCCTCCGCGCGATCCGGGCTTCGGCGACGCTCGAGGTCTGATCAATTCCAGGTATTGGGACCCGCTCAAGCGCGGCGGCGACCGCTAGCCCGCATATTTCATACTCCATCCTGCACAGGGCGATCAGACTTCGCAAGAGGACTGCTATGCAGGCTAGAAAAGCAAAACCGCGCCAGGCTTGAGCGACAGAGATATGCAACATACTGTTCCTATCGAAGAACGCCTTCACGACCGACAGAATGCTCGTGGTCCCTTTCTGGGCGCGATTTTGCCAACTAGCTCGGTCACGGTTCCTCGCGAAGCGTGTGAAATAATCGGGCTGGCCCGCATGGGTCCACAGCGTCGAGTTGTCGGCGTTCCCCAGGTCACAACCCCATGAAACATGCGGACCAGCCCGAGAATCTCATGCCGGTCCGGATCAAGATTTGCGGGATCACATCGATCGAAGATGCTGTGAGCGCACTGAATGCCGGCGCGGATGCGCTGGGCCTGATGTTTTATCCGCCCAGCCCCCGTTGCGTTTCCCTCGACGCAGCAAGTGCCATTGTCGCATGCGTGCCGCCGACCGTGGCGACGGTTGGTGTTTTTGTGGACCCCGAGGCGGACTTCGTGCGCGAAGCCATCGCCCGCACTGGACTGAACACGCTGCAGTTTCATGGCAACGAAACACCCGAGTTCTGCGCTCAATTTGGGTTGAAAACGATCAAGGCCTTCCGTTTGCGCAACCGCGCCGCGCTCGACGGAGTCCGCGCCCACTCGCTTTCGGCCTGGTTGCTGGACAGTTGTGTCCCGGGCGTTCCGGGCGGCAGCGGGCAGACGTTCAACTGGGATCTGGCCGTCGAGGCAAAGCGGTGGGGCAATCCGGTCTTTCTGGCGGGAGGACTGACTCCGGAGAATGTTCGGGACGCGGTCCGGCGCGTTGCGCCGTTTGGGGTGGACGTATCGAGCGGTGTCGAGGCTTCGCCCGGACGCAAGGATCCCGTTCGACTCAGGCGGTTCATCGCCGAGGCACGGGCCGGAGCGGACGAATCGCCGATGGCCCTCGGTTTGCCGCAGCGGGTCTGAGCCGCAAGACCGAACACCGCGGGATTGGCCGTGAACGAAGCCCTTCGCCAGGAATCCAGGAGACTCGAACAGTCCTGGACGCGTCACAGCGCGCAGATGCTCGAGACCTACCTGGTCGCCGATGTCGAAGACCCGCGCATCAATGTCCAGAGCCTCCTGACGCGTCATTTCCTCATCTTCGCCTTGTCGGGGCGGCATTTCGAGATGGCCGACGCGGAGCTGCGCTTTGCGGCCTGCCTCAACTGGATACTTAGGTTCGCCAAGGAGAACCCCGATGTCGATGCCATGGCGGGCGTTCGGCACGCGCTGCAATGCGGCGCCGATAACGCTGAAGGGGTGGAGTTGCCGCATTTTCTCCGCGCGACTTATCGTGCGCTTTCGGCGGGCGCGGAGGGCGGGGCCGCGCCGGACTACGTGAGCGCGGCTCTCGAGGGCGTGGCGTTCGACGGGAGGCGGCCCCGCCTGCCCGCCAGCGTTCTGGATACGTTCATGGACCTCTGGCGCACAGTGCTTTCCTCCGAAACATCACCAGCGCGGCGTGTGCTGGAGCCGGCCTGCGGCAGCGCCAACGATTACCGCTTCCTGGAGGCCTGCGGGCTTGCGAGCCGGGTGGATTACACCGGATTCGATCTGTGCGAGCACAATGTGCGGAATGCTCGGAAGCTCTTTCCGCGCGCGCATTTCGAGGTCGGGAACGTCTTCGAGATTGCCGCCGGCGATCGTTCATACGATCATTCGTTCGTGCATGATCTCTTCGAGCATCTTTCCCCCGAGGGGATTCGGGCGGCGGCGAAGGAACTGTGCCGTGTGACGCGCCGCAGCCTCTGTCTGCACTTCTTCAACATGGATGAAATCGATGCCCACGTCGTGCGCCCCGTCGAGGAGTATCATTGGAACACGCTGAGTCTGGATCGTATGACCGAGCTGTTCGCGGAGGAGGGATTCAACGGTCGGGGCTACCATATCGGAACCTACCTGCGCCGGCGTGTCGGCTGCGAGCACACGCATAATCCCCGCGCTTACACGCTGATTCTGGGGGCTTCGACTCCGGCCGCGGATCGAGCACGATGAAAGCCATCCGAAGGAGAATATTTTCCATACTGAAGGGTCCGCGGCATACGCGACAAAGACTCCTCACCCCGTCCCTCTCCCATCCGACCTGCCTGCCGAAGCCCGGGCGCAGGCAGGTGGGAGAGGGTGCCCGGAGGGCGGGTGAGGGTGACGGTGTCTCACATCCCACGGATTCCTCTGCAAACGTCCTGCGTGTCCTGCTGTTTCTCGCACTTTCATGCCCGGTTGTTTGGTCTGCGGTTCCGGAAATCGCAGGGCCTGAAACTCGAGAAGGCGAGCGCGCGGCGGTGGAAGATGCCGCGGAGGTTGCGCACAAGAGCACGGGCCAGAAGGTCGCCGAATACTTGCGCGGACACGGGGCCTCGAAGACCACCACGATCATCGCCATCTCCACCCTGCCGATCGTCGAACTGCGTGGCGCGATCCCAGTCGGACACATTCTCTATCCGGACATGGAGAAATCGACCCGTCTGGGCCGGGACGACCTCGAGCGATCTGCGCGGATCTTTGTCTATGCGGTGGTGGGCAATATGTTGCCCGTGCCGTTCATTCTGCTGCTGCTCGGGCCGATATCCAGGATCTGCATGAAGGTGCCGTGGGGCAAGAGGTTCTTCGATTGGCTCTTTGCCCGCACCCGGCGCAGGACTGCCGATATCGAAAAGTACGAGACCTTGGGTCTGACCGTGTTCGTCGCGATTCCTCTGCCGGCCACGGGCGCCTGGACCGGGGCTTTGGCTGGCTGGCTGTTGGGAATGAGCTTCGGTCACTGCCTGCTTTCCATCTTTCTCGGCGTGGCGATTGCCGGTGTGATCATGACCGTCCTTGCGCTGATGGGCTGGATCGGCGCCGCCATCGCCGGCGTCGTTCTGCTGGCCTTCTTTCTTGGCATTCTGGCGAAGGCGCTGAAGGCTGCAGACCTGTGACGGGCGGCTTGATTCAATGGATGGCAGACGTGACGGTCGGTGATTATGAAGGAGCTTGAACAGCGGTTCATGAAGCGGATCAACCGGCAGCGGAAGCGGTCTGGCACGTTGGGGCGAAGCGGTTCGCGAATGCTGCCGACATCGGTTGGGCGAGGTCGCGCGCCTGGCCCTGGCGCGAGCGCCTGCCGATCACAGGGCTTTGGCGGAAGCCTAACTTGACGGAGTGAACGCGGGGCTGGCGGCCTTGGGCGCCGCGCCGCCCGAGTATCTGCTCCTGCGCTCGACTCCGCGTTCCTGGCTGCCCGAGGGCTCGATTCTGGTGGGTTACTCGATGTTTTTCACCCTGCAAGAGGGCGACGGAGCTGGAGAGAGGTCGTTGGGCTGCGTTCTTCGAGAATTGCTTCCAGCCGAGGCATTCGCGTTCTTTGCGCCGATTGCGACCGACTGGGATGCGGCGGTGGACGACACCGTACTCGAGAATCCGCCGGTGCCGTCGACAAACGTGTTCTCCTTCGAGTCATCGGGGCAGGGGAGCAACTTGGACGACTCCCAACCGGTCCGAGGTTGCCGGCATGCTCGATCATGTCAAGCGCTGGGGCGGACGCGCCACGCCGGACTCGGTCGGATACGCGCTGGTCCGTCAATTCCGGAATCAGGCGATCCATCTGGTGCTCGAGCCCGTGACGACCCGGTCCTGACCATGCAAACCGCACGCATCCGATCATCGTGACTCCAGCAATGAACGAGGACCAACCCCTCTCGACCATCGAAACCTCCGATGGCGTCGCCCGCTTCGTCACGACCCGCTGGAGCGTGGTGCGTCGGCTCTGGGACCCGCTCTCAGGACAGCCTGTGCGCGGCGGTGGGAACATGGCCCAATACGGGCGGTTTGAAAATGGACCGGGGCACTGGGGCCTGAGGGCGTCACGAAGAGGGCCGACGGATCTCTCCGCCGGCCCATGGGAGGCTGTGCGCTGTGGGGTGGCCTGGATTATGGCTCTTCGATTTGGTCCTTCATCCGGTAACTCTTCCCTTCGATGCGGACCGTTTCGGCGTGATGTAACAGGCGGTCGAGGAGCGCCGAGGTTAGGCTGGGATCATTGTTAAACATCTTGGCCCAGTGTTTGTAGGCCTGGTTGGTGGTCACGATGGTCGAGCCGTGCTCGTAGCGCTGGCTGAACACCTGGAAGAGGAAGTCAGCCCCCGCCTTATCGATGGGCAGGTATCCGAGTTCATCAACCTGGAGAATGTCCGGGCGCAGATACTTCTTGAGTTCGGCCTTGATCCGATTGGTCGCTTGGGCGGCCACCAGGGTGTTGACGATGTCGATCGCCGTGGTGAACAAGACCGAGTGCCCCGATAGACACGCCTCATAGGCCAGCGCGGTGGCCAGATGCGTCT